>CAYFQH010000017.1:0-41408 GCA_964345215.1 uncultured Oscillospiraceae bacterium
CGAACCTAGACAATACGAGTCAGAGTCGTAGGTGCTGCCGTTACACAATTCCCCAACAATTGATACCACGTTATTATAGAAGAAAGAAGTCTCTTTGTCAATGAATAGAGGATGTTTTGTGTAAAAAAATGAAATTTGGGTAAATGGACAGAAAAAAAAAGACGTGATATATTATAAACAATAACTTTTATTATTGGAGGCGGAGAAATGTCGCATAAAATTGCCATTGCGGGAACAGGCTACGTGGGTTTGGTAACAGGGGTTTGCTTAGCCCATACAGGGTTGCAGGTTACTTGTGTAGATATAGACGATCAAAAAATTGAAATGATGCGCCAGGGTATCTCGCCAATTTATGAAACAGATTTGGAAGAACTGATGGCTCAGAACAAGGAGCGTTTAACCTACACAAAGGATTATGAAGCCGCCTATCGGGATGCGGATGTGGTTTTTATTGGTGTAGGTACGCCGGAAAAAAGGGACGGATCGGCCAACTTATCTTATGTGTTTGGCGTGGCGGAGCAGGTGGCTCAAAGTGCCCAAAAGGATTGTATTGTAGTGGTTAAATCCACCGTACCCATCGGTACAAACGACAAGGTGGAGGCTTTTATTCAAGAAAAAAAGGTGCATCCTGTGAAAATTGAGGTAGCCAGCAATCCGGAATTTTTGGCCCAGGGAACCGCAGTAAAAGATACCCTTTACGCCAGCCGCATTGTTTTAGGGGTGGAAAGCCCTTGGGCCGAAAAGGTCTTGCGTAAGGTATATGAAGGCTTTAAAGATATTCCCGTTGTGATTACCAACCGGCGCAGTGCCGAGATGATTAAATACGCCTCCAACGACTTTTTGGCCCTAAAAATTTCCTATATCAATGAAATTGCCAACCTGTGTGAAATGGTTGGTGCCGACATAGAGGATGTAACTTATGGCATGGGTTTTGACAGCCGGATTGGAAACAAGTTCTTGAATGCGGGGATTGGTTACGGAGGCTCTTGCTTTCCAAAGGATACAAAGGCCCTTCATTGGCTGGCCAGCTATTATGATTATGAGCTTAAAACCATTAAGGCAGCCATTGACGTAAACGAACAGCAAAAGATGAAGCTGGTCAAAAAGGCCAGAAAACATTTTGATTCTCTAAAGGACTTGCGAGTTGCGGTACTGGGCCTTACCTTTAAACCGGGCACCGATGATTTGCGTGAGGCTGCATCTTTGCAAATCATCCCCCTGCTTTTGGAAGAAGGGGCTCAAGTGGTTGTTTATGATCCTGTTGGCATGGAAAACTTCAAAAAGAAAAACCTGGGAGAAGTAGCCTACGCAAACTCTCCTAAAGAAGCCTTGGAAGGGGCAGATCTGTGCCTTATATTAACGGAATGGCGCCAAATTAAAGAGCTTCAACCGGAAGACTTTGTAAATACCATGAAAAACCCCATTGTGCTGGATGGGCGAAACTGCTACCCTTTGCTTCAAATGGAGGGAAAAGGCCTGGTATACGAATCCATTGGCAGAAGAGTTATAAAAAATAAAGGATGAGTAGTGGTCAAACGCCAAAATCTCCGGTTTAAAAACCGGAGATTTTGCTTTTACTATAAAAATTGACAAGGGCCATGAGCTGCGCTAATATAAGTATGTTGTGCCTGAGTTGAGTAAAAGAAGGGAAGGGATCTCTTTTTAGAGAAGCAAAATGAATAGAGTAACGTTGTTTGACAGCGCCAAAGCTTTTGTGGTAAATACACGCCGGTATGCGCCTTTGTTAGAGCATATGATTAAGCGGGACGTGAAAAAACAGTACAGGGGCAGTGTACTGGGCTATGTATGGAGCATTTTAAACCCCTTGTTGATTATGCTGGTGATGATGGTGGTCTTCTCATCCATGTTTAAACATAATATTGATAACTTTCCAGTTTATTTATTTATAGGGCGCATGTTTTTTTCGTTTGTAACCGATGCTACCAACTCGGGCATGCGCTCTATTACAGGCAATGCCGGGCTGATTAAAAAAACACCTGTACCGAAGTATATTTTCCCCATTGCAAATATTACCAGCGCCGCAGTAACCTTTTTATTCTCTTTAGGCGCTTTTGCCATTGTGCTGGTTTTTACCCGAACGCCAATTAATGTAAGTGTTGTTTTCTTCCCGGTGATTGTTATACAAGCGTACTTGTTTAGCCTGGGCCTTGGTTTTTTTCTGGCTCAGCTCAACGTGTTTTTTAGGGATACCACCCATTTGTACAGTGTGTTTACAACAGCTTGGATGTACCTAACCCCTATTTTTTATCCCTTGGAAAATCTTTCACCCAAAATGCAGCATGTAATTTCAAACTACAATCCTATTTATTTTTTTGTAGAGCAAGGGCGGCAGATTTTCTTACAAGGCATGGTTCCTTCGGGAATGCTGATGGTCAAGGGAGTTGTCAGTGGCTTGCTGATGCTTGTGGTTGGTTTGCTTTTGTTTAAGCGTAATCAAGACAAGTTTATTTTGCATATTTAGGAGAAGCGGCGATGAGTGATAATATGCCCGCAGTAGTGGTTGATGACGTAACGGTACGCTTTAATCTTTCCACAGAGCGGATTGATAATTTAAAAGATTATGTGATTAAAATGGTGAAGCGGCAGCTTTTCTTTGAAGAGTTTTTTGCCCTTCAAAATGTTTCTTTTACGGTTAAAAAGGGAGAAGCCTGGGGAATTATCGGGCGGAACGGGTCGGGAAAATCCACCCTGCTTAAAGTCATCAGCGGGGTTTTAAAACCGTATAAGGGCTTTGTGCGCATTGATGGTGCCATTGCCCCCCTGCTAGAGCTGGGGGCTGGTTTTGACCCTGAACTGTCCGGCCGGGAAAATGTTTTTTTAAATGGATTAATGCTTGGCCAAACCAAGGCCTTTTTAGAAGAAAAATACCAAGAAATCGTTGACTTTGCCGAAATTGAAAAATTTATGGATGTGCCGCTTAAAAACTATTCTTCCGGCATGCAATCCAGGCTGGGTTTTTCCATTGCAACAACCGTTCGCCCCGATATTTTAATTGTAGACGAAGTTTTGGGCACGGGGGATAAGTTCTTCCAGGAAAAATCGCGCCAGCGTATTCAGGATATGCTGGATAGGGGAACAACTCTTTTATACGTCTCTCATTCCCCAGGGGCGGTGCGGGATATTTGTGACCATGCCATTTGGCTTAAAGATGGGCACATGGTTATGAAGGGAGAGGCAAACCAGGTTTGCAACGCCTATGAAGAGGAAGGAACAAAGTGAGGGAAAAGTTGGTTTCCATTATATTACCCACCTATAACAGGGCCTATATTTTGGAAGAGGCGGTTGAAAGCATTAGGCGGCAGACCTACCCCTTTTGGGAACTGGTGATTATTGACGACGGGTCCACGGATGATACCAAGGCCCTTGCTGAAAAACTCCAGGCGGAGGATGAGCGTATTTTTTACTATCAAACCCCGGGGAACCAGGGGGCCTGCGCTGCCCGGAATATGGGAGTGGAAAAGGCCAGGGGAGAATACATTGCCTTTCAGGACAGCGATGATCTATGGCTTGAACATAAGCTGAAAGAGCAGCTGGCCTTTATGGACCGTCACCAGGCAGACATGGTTTTTTGCGCACTTTTAGTGAAACAGGAGAATAATAAGCCTGTCCGGCTTTTTCCGCCGGAAGAAGAAGAGGGAACGAAAACCTACGAACGCCTTCTTTTGCGCAGCATTGGCAGCACCCAAACCTTTTTAGGAAAAAAGGAGTGTTTTACAGCCCATCCTTTTGATCAAGCCATGCCAAGGATGCAGGATTGGGATGTGTTGCTGCGAATTGGAAAAGCTTTTTCTGTAGCTTACCAAGCAAAGGGGCTGGTTTTGGTCAGGGGGCAGGAAGACAGCTTGACCCAAAAAACATCCCTTGGTTTAAAAGCCTACGAGAAGATATACGAAAAGCACCAACAAATGATTGAACTCAGCGCTCAGATTAAAGGTATGCACGTACTTCTTGAGGGGCATCTGCGCTATTTAAACGGAGAAAACCCTGCTGTTTTTTATAAAAACAGTTTAAAGCTAGACCTTCATTGGAAGGTAAAGGCAAAGATACTAAGTAAATACCTTCTGGCCAAAGGAGGGCTGCTGCCCTTTTATTATTCTAGGCTGTAGGCTAAACAAGGCAGTTGATTTCAAAAGCGAACAACCCATACATTAAAAAAGGGTGGTAAATTTTAACTCTCCTTTAATGCAGTTTTGAAACAAATAATATATGCTTATGAAGAAGAAAGTGAAAACGCACAATCACAAGGAGGAGTAAAAAATGGAACAACAAAAAAGACAGTATCAGTGCCCAAAATGCCAAAACCAACACTATGTGCATGATCAAATTCAAACAACCGGGGGCAATTTTGCAAAGTTGTTTGATGTGCAAAACAAGAAATTCATCACCATTTCTTGTACCCAATGTGGCTATACGGAACTGTTTAGAAGAGAAAACAGTATGGGTATGGATGTTTTGGATTTTTTAATTGGTGGTTGATAGAAATTTGCCCTATTTTTATTGCTAAAAAGGGAAAGCAGGGGTGGGCCTCATAAAAAGGCCATTCATAATAACAGGAGCATACAAAAAAGCAGTTTACAGCAACTGCCTTTTTTATATTCATACAGGTATACTTGTTGAAAGATAGGATAAAATCAAATATAATAAACAAAGAGAAGTTAATAAAGGGGGATACATAATGATCCTGCGTAATGGTGTAATTTATGACGCAATTAATCCAACGTCCTATGAGGGCGATATTGTTGTTGAAGAGGGAAAAATAACCCAAATCGGGAAGAATTTATCCTACCAAGGAGAAGAAATTGACCTAAACGGTTTACGGGTTTACCCTGGTTTTGTTGAAGCCCATGCCCATACCGGCCTGGATGGCTACGGCATTGGCTTTGAGGGAGCCGACTACAATGAAATGGGGGATGTACTATCGCCCCAGCTGCGGGCGGTGGATGCCTTTCAGCCATTTGACAAGGCCTTGGAAGAAGGACGAAATGCCGGGATAACTACCCTTTGCGTAGGGCCTGGCAGCGCCAATGTGCTGGGGGGAACCTTTACAGTGATAAAGCCCTTAGGCAAGCGGATTGATGATATGTACATTGTCAAAGAAGCTGCCATGAAATGTGCCTTTGGAGAAAATCCCAAACGCTGCTACCGAGAAAAGGGCAATAGCACCCGGATGACCACTGCCGCCAATCTGCGGGAGATGCTTTTTAAAACAAAAGAATATAATGAAAAGCTTGAAGAGGGCAAGACCGATCCAAGCAAAAGGCCCGCCTTTGACATGAAATTAGAGGCCTTGCTACCTGTAATCAGAGGGGAGATGCCCTTGAAAGCCCATGCACACCAGGCTGATGATATTTTTACGGCCATTCGCATTGCAAGGGAGTTTGGCATTAAAATAACCCTGGAACACTGCACAGAAGGCCACTTGGTGGCTGAAGAGCTGGCGAAAGAAAACATTCCTATGGCTGTAGGCCCTACCCTCACCCATGCCAGCAAGTTTGAACTGCGCAACAAAAGCTGGCGAACCCCGGATATTTTAACAAAAGCCGGGGGGCAGGTTTCGATTATTACCGATGCCCCGGTGATTCCGCAAAAATACTTGGCCCTTTGCGCAGGGCTGGCAGTAAAAAGCGGTATGGACCCCTTTGAGGCTCTGAAAGCCATTACCATTAACCCGGCAAAACACATTGGTGTGGCAGACCGGGTAGGTTCTATTGAACGGGGAAAGGATGCAGACTTTGTCATTACCAACGGCTGCCCTTTTTCCATTGAAACAACCGTTCAAAAAGTGCTGATTAATGGCAATGTGGTTTTTGAAGATGATGGGCAACCCCAGGACTGAAACTAATTTCGTTTTTTTAGAAATTGTTAAAAACTAAACCACGAAAGCCCTTGCTCAAGGGCTCTGAAATATGTATAATACTCTTTGTGACTAAATATACATAATAAGGTTTTGTTGTTGTGATGCGCGTAAGCCGCATTAAACATAAATATTACTACCCCTATTTTAAGAAAGGAGAAATCATATGAAAAAACTGATTTCTTTACTGCTGGTAGGTATTCTGGCCCTCTCTTTAGTGAGCGCTGTAGCCGAAGACACCACCCCCTACGCAGTAACCGAACCCATTACAATCCAATGGTGGCATGCTCATGAAGACCAATTTGATGAACACATCAAGTACATGGTGGATGAGTTCCAAAAGCAATACCCCAACATTACTGTAGAAGCCATTTACAGCGGCAGCTACGGCGAAATTAATGAAGCCTTTGTTGCCGCTGTTGCAGCAGGGGAGGTGCCGGCCCTGGTAACGGCCAACACCTCCTATCCCGCTGTGTATGGCTCTCAAGGGCTGGCAGAAGACCTGACCCCCTACATTGAAGCCTATAACTACGACCTGGCAGACTTTGGCGAAGGCTTAATTGCCTCTACTTCTTATGAAGGCCAGCAGGTTAGCTTGCCTTACCTGATTTCAACCCAGGTAATGTACTACGACAAAACCGCCGCTGAGGAAGAAGGCATTGAAATGCCCAAAACCTTTAATGACCTGGAAGCTTTTTTAGAAAAGGCAACCTTGTTTAACGAAGATGGCACCACCAAGCGCTATGGTACTGTTTTTGGCGGCTGGGACTATTGGTATTACGAAACCCTGTTTAAAAACAACGGCGTTGAAACGGTTTTACCTGACGGGAAAACCACCGATGTTAACAGCGAAGAATCCGTTGCCATTACCACCAAAATGAAGGAATGGATTGACAAGGGATATGCCTACTACGCATACGGCACCAATGCGTCTACCGATATGAGAAACCGCTTCGGCGCAGGCGAAGCCTTCAGCGTATTCCACACCTCTTCTTTATATGACACCTATGTAAATAACATTGTAAACGGTGCTTTTGAAGTAGGGATGGCCTGGCTGCCCGGGGGTAACGACGGAGAAACCTTTAAGAGTGAAGTTGGCGGCGCCGCCATCTTAATTCCTGCCAAGGCTTCTCAGGCACAAAAAAATGCTGCATGGCAGTTCTTAATGTTTATGACCAGCCCCGAAATTAACCTGTACTGGGCTGACAAAACCGGTTACTTCCCCACCCGTCAAACAGTTAAGGATACGCCGGAATACAAAGAATACTTAGAGCGCAAGCCGGCAATGGAACCCATTGTTGAAATGTCCAGCTGGATTAACCCCCGTAACCAGCACCCTGCATACAACGAAATTGCAAATCTGTGGAGAGACAGGCTATCTAGTATCTTTAACGAAAATGCCCCCATCCAAGCAACATTAGATGAACTGGCCGAAGAAATTACAGAACTGCTGGAAGACTATTAATATTTACAGGTACGGGAGGAGCAATCCTCCCGCCTGTTTCTTTTTGAGATTAAGGCAAAAGGGGAATGGATGTGGAGATCAACTTAAAAGCGATTGAAAGAAGGCACATTAAGCCCATGCAAAAAAACGCCGGCACTGTTTTAATTTTTTTAAGCGTGCTGGTAATTGCCCTTGGGGTAATGGCGTATGTTATTAACGATGTACAGCCAGCGGCCTTTGAACATATATTTGGTAAGGTGGGGCAAGCCAGGCTTACCGCTCAAAATGAAGGAACCAAACTCAGCGGCAGTGTACAGCTGTGGGGAGAGGCCGGCAAGGGCCTTGTTTTGCCTATCAGCCTGGCCAGCGCCATTATGAACAATGCCATTATTATTTTGTTGGTGGGCCTATTTTTATTATTTAATGGTATTATGTTCCATTTGCAAAACTGGGAAAGAATGAAGGATTTATTTTGTGTAGAGCCTGCCATCTTCTTCTTTTTGCTGTTTGTATATTACCCTGTTATTGACCTGGTTCGCATTAGCTTTACCGATATGCGGATTATTTCAACAGATCCTCAGCCCTTTATTGGTTTTAAAAACTACGAATGGCTGTTTGTAAAGTCCGGCTGGAAGTACTTTGCTGAATCCCTTAGAATTACTGCCACCTACACTTTTTGGGAAATTGCCATTACCTTGGTTGGCGGTATTTTACTGGCTCTGCTTTTAAACCGCATGACAAAAGGCTTTAACGCCATGCGCACCATTGCCTTTATGCCCAAGTATATTGCCGTATCCACCAGTGCCATTGTTTTTATTTGGATGCTCAACGGGGATTATGGTATTGTAAACCAGGTGTTAAAGATTTTTGGTATCAAAGGGCCCAACTGGCTGGCAAACAGCGATACGGCCCTGACAGGCATTTTGTTTTTAACCGGCTGGCGGGTTGTAGGCTATGCTATGATGATTTACTTGTCTGCCATGCAGGGGATCCCCCAGGATTATTATGAAGCCGCCTCCATTGACGGGGCCGACGGTGTGCATAAGTTCCGTTTTATTACCCTGCCTATGCTGGCTCCCACCACCTTGTTTTTACTGGTAACCACCTTTATTGCCAGCATGAAGGTCTTCCAATCGGTCGACGTCATGACTTCCGGTGGGCCTAATAATGCCACAAACGTAATGGTTATGTGGATCTATAACCTCATCTTCAGAGACAGCCGTTCAGCCAGGGGCGCTGCGGTGGCCGTTGTGTTCTTCCTGATTATTTTAATCTGCACGGCTTTAACCATGAAATACTCAAACAAAAGCGTAAGTTACGACTCGTAAGAAAGGAGCCGATAGACAATGAAAAACAAAGTATTTGGTTTTATACTTATTCTTGCGGCAGTTGGGCTCCTGGTATGCGCAGCCTTAAACATCTTTACGCCCCAATGGCTGTTTTTTGCAGGGGCGGGTATCTTGGCTGTATTGGGCTTTTTTCTCATGTGGAAAGATGGAGTGAAGCTGTACAAGCAAAAGCATGGCAAAGAATCCTTTTCGCAGCGGTTTTTAAAAATGCGCCAATCGGGCTTTTTTGATATGGCTGTATTTTTTGCCGCTATTGCCTTTATCCTGCTCATTTCAGGGGCTATCGGGGCGATACTGTACAATATCAAGGCAGCGGCCGTTATGGGGGATGTGCAAAGTTACGAATTTAAACAATCCCTGGGTTTTTTATCCGGTAGTTATAGATTTTTCTTGAACGCCGGGGCTGCTATTTTAGGCTTGATGGCGGTTTGCTTTTTTTATATGTATTTTGTTTCTCCCCTGGTGCGTACAGATTACAGCTTAGAAAAATTTCACCGAGGCCTCCGGGTGGGCATCCAGTATATTTTGGCCATTTCCGTTACGTTAATTTTTCTCTTTCCCATTTATTGGATGGTTATTTCTTCTCTTAAATCCAGCGAAGAACTGCTTTTAACCGTACCCACCCTGTTTCCTAAAGCAATTAGGTGGGAAAACTACCCCAATGTGTTAAATCGGGCTAATTTCTATCATTATGCTTATAACACCCTGGTCAGTACCTTCTTTATTATGCTGGGTCAGGTTATTCTTGGGGTACTGGCATCCTATGGTTTTTCAAAAGGCAAGTTTAAAGGGCAGAACGTTCTGTTCTTGTTTGTGCTGGGGGCTTTAATGGTACCCATTCAGGTTACCTTTATTCCTATTTATGTTATGGTTTCAAAGGCCAACTGGATCAATACCTTTCCGGGGCTGATTGTACCCAACTTGGTTTCTGCTTACTTTATTTTTATGCTGCGCCAAACCTTTATGTCTGTTGACGACAGCTATTTGGAAGCTGGAAAGATTGACGGCATGGGCCGGCTTGGTTCTATCTTCAATGTGCTCATTCCCATGAGCCTGCCTACGGTGATTACGGTTAGCATTATTTCCTTTATCGACGGCTGGAACAGCTATTTCTGGCCTAAAATGGTGGCTCCCCTTGAAATTCGCCGCACCATTGCCGTAGGAGTTGTTCGGCTGCGTCAAACCTTTGCTGGTATGGAAGTGGCTAACTACAACGAAATTATGGCCGGTGCCGTAATGGCCATTATTCCCATTGTGTTCTTGTTTTTAGTACTGCAAAAATATATTATGACAGGCATGAGCAAGGCGGCAATGAAATAAAGCAAAAGGCAAGGAAAATCCTTGCCTTTTTTGAACATGAACTGGAGATGTGTGTAATGATGAAAAAACGATTAGCCCTTTTACTGGCCTTGTTCCTTTTTGCAACAGTTTTTTCTTTTGGGGCCTTGGGGGAAGACCGGTATAGCCAAATTGCCGCTACCGCCCAGGATGAAGGGAGCCTGACAGCCAGATTTATTGACTTGGGGGAGCAAACGGCAAAGGATAAGCCGGGTGACAGTACCATCCTCACTTCTCCCGAGGGAAAGGTAATGGTTCTAGATGCAGGACACCCTGAAGCAGTGCACCATGTTATTAAAATGCTGGATGCTATGGGCGTTACTAAAATTGACTATTTGGTTGCTTCCCACCCCCATATTGACCATATTGGAGGTTTTCCGGAACTGATTAAAAAATATGAAATCGGCGCCCTGTATACCTCCAAAGTCACCTATGATAGCTCTTCTTACTACAGGGCTTATTTGAAGGCAGCGGAAGAAAAAGGGCTGGAACATGTTTACTTACAGGAAGGGGATCAGTTTCAGTTCGGCGAACAGGTCAAGGTCGAAATTTTTGGCCCGGGGGAAGAGATCATATATCCTGAGCGGTACCCAGAAGGTTCTACTCAATTTTTAAACAACCACTCCTTGGTAATGAAATTTACCTTTGGTGAGTCTACCCTTTTGTTTTCCGGCGATTTATATACAAAAGGAGAGGGGGATGTGGTGAGAAAATATCCTGAAGCCCTAAAGAGTGATGTGCATAAAATCAATCACCATGGAATAGACACTTCTTCATCTAAAAAATGGCGGGACGCGGTAGATATGAAAATTGCGGTGGCTATGAATGATGGCATTTCAAACCTGGCGCTAATCAACCGCTACAACAAGGGAAATAGCACGGCATACCACACTTTGGTAGATGGAAGTGTAAAAGTATCAACCCAAGGCGATGGAGAGTACCAGGTACTAACCCAAAAAGAGAGGGAAACGGACCTGCTTAATAAAAAGTAATCCTTTTATGATATCTTCATATTATATTTTTTATATTCTATTAAAAGCCTCGGCCAATCCCATCATGGCCGAGGCTTTTTGCTTATAAAAAAGATTTACTTATTATAAATGCTTTTTTCAATTAGGGCTACAAAGGCTTCTCCTGCCCGGGACAGGGCTGCGTTTTTAGGATGGATCATGCCAATATGCCTGGGAGGCAAGGGTGGGTTTAAGGGAATTTCATGCAGGTTCGTACCTAGGGGTTCTTGCATAAATTCTTTAATCACAAAGGCCAGGCCTAGATCAATTTTTGCAAACTCAATGAGCAGGGCACTGGCGCCCAATTCAAAGGCAGGGGTTAAGTGTACTTGCTGGGCTTTTAAATAATCGTTAAGATATTGGCGGGTAACGCTGATGGGTTCCAGCATTAACAAGGGGTAGTCGGGAAGATCCGAAGCGTTGATTCCTTTTGTTAAGTGGCGGTAATGGTCAGAGCCCACCAAAATATCGTGGATGGTGCAGCAAGGGGTAATTTCAAAACCCTCTTCTGCTTTTACGGGGAGGTTTATAAAACCAAGGTCTACTTTTCCTTCCTTTAAAAGGGCAAGGGTTTCTTGGGTGGGCCTGTTGGTTACTTGTAAATGAACCTGGGGATAAGCTTGGTGGTACTGCTGCAAAAAGGGCAGCAGGTAGCCGGCGCTTAAGGTATCGCTGGCACCAATACGCAGGGTGCCTGCTTCCAGCTGATGCATTTTTTCCAGGGCTGCTTCCCCTAGGCGCAGGTGATGAAAGGCTTTTGATAAATGGTCGTAAAGCAGGCTTCCTTCAGGGGTGGGCAAAGTTCCTCCCTTGCTGCGGATGAATAGGGGAAGGTTAAAATAACCTTCCATTTTTTGGATGGCCATGCTTACGGCCGGCTGTCCAATGTGCAGCTTTTCGGCAGCTTTGGACATGCTCCCTTCTTCAATGACGGCAGAGAAAATTAAGTACTGGTCTAAAGAAATATTACCAATCATGCACTCACCTATCAATTTAATTGATTACAAACATTATTATAATCAATTTTACTTATGGATGCAATGGTTTTATAATAAACATATAAAGTACTTTCAAAAGGAAGCACAGCAAAGGGGTTTTAAGCATGCGTTATACAGGCACCACCGCCAGGGGAATACGAACGCCTATCATTTCATCAGGGGATGATGTGGCCCAAATTGTAATTGACTGCATTATAAAGGCCGCCCAAAGTGAGGGCTTTGTCCTTAAAAACAAAGATGTGATTGGTATTACCGAAGCCGTTGTAGCCAAAGGGCAAAAAAACTTTGTTACCACCGATCATATTGCGAAGGATATCATGGCCAAGTTTCCCGGCGGAGAAGTGGGGCTGACCTTTCCGATTGCAAGCCGCAACCGTTTCTACAACGTGCTAAAAGGTATTGCCAAAGGAGCCCAAAAGGTCTATGTTCTTTTATCCTACCCAACCGACGAGGTGGGCAACCCCATTGCTGATGAAGAGGTGGTTTATGAAAAAGAAACGGAGATTCCCGATACGCTTTTATCCTACAATCAGTTCCGCAGCCTCTTTGGTACTTATCCCCATCCTTTTACCGGCACCGATTATATTGAGCTTTATAAAAATGTGGGAGATAATGTAGAAGTATGGTTTTCAAAGCGGCCTACAGATATTCTGCGCCTGACTCCCTATGTGCTGGATTGCTCCATCCACACCAGGGAAAAAAACAAAAAACGGCTCATCAAGGCGGGGGCTAAACAGGCATATACCCTGGCGGATGTGCTGAGCGAACCTGTTGATGGCAGCGGCTATAACCCTGATTACGGGGTGTTAGGCAGCAATATTTCAACCGCCAACACCTTAAAACTCTTTCCCAGAAACCCGGAGGATGTGATTAAAAAGGTGCAAAAGGGGATTTTTGAAAAAACAGGCGCTAAGGTAGAGGTAATGGTTTATGGTGATGGTGCTTTTAAAGACCCGGTGTGCGGTATTTGGGAACTGGCTGACCCGGTGGTTTCTCCTGGCTACACAAAGGGACTTATCGGCACCCCAAACGAACTTAAGCTTAAATACGTAGCGGATGAAAATTTCGGAGGGCTTCCATCAAAGGATAAGGAAGAGGCCGTTAAAAAGCTGATTGAAGAAAAAAACACCTTGGATGCCTCTTTTGCCGAGGGCACAACCCCCAGGCGCTATTATGATTTGCTGGGGAGCTTGTGCGACTTAGTCAGCGGGAGCGGCGATAAAGGTACCCCGGTGGTGCTGGTGCAAGGGTACTTTGATAACTATGCAGACCAATAAGTGCAAAGATGGCTAAAAGGCATAAAAATTAAAGGCCAACGAATGTTAATAGGAAGGGGCTTTGGAAAAATAATGAAATTCCTATTGCCATTTCCTGCATTATTTGATATATTGTAACATAAGTCAAACCCGTTTATTAAACGAGGAATAAGCGCACAGTGCTGCGTTTATAATATTTAGGAGGTGCAACCCATTATGAAAAAGATTCTATCCCTTTTGTTGGTTCTAGCCATGATGGTACCTGTGTTTGCTTTAGCTGAAGGTGCGGAGCCTTCCGGCAAACTGGTCGTAGGTTCTATTACAGAAATTAGCGGAACCAATATTTTTACCACCCAATGGGGGAATAACGCCAGTGATAAATCCATTCGTGATTTAATTTTCCCGCTGGATACCGTTGTATATACCCGCAATGCCAAGTTTGAAGTAAACCCCACAGTGGTAAAAGAAATGAAGTCCGAAGAAAATGAGGACGGAAGCAAAACTTTTACCATGACCATTAACGAAGGCCTGGTTTACAACGATAATACCCCTATTAATGCTAAAGACTATCTGTTTAGCACATTACTAACCGCTTCCAGGGCCATGGATGCTCTTGGGGGAACAACCCCTGTAGCTACCGAAGTGGTAGGTAGGGATGAATATCGCGGTGAGGACGAAAATGCCCCCATCGTAGACGTTCCTTTTAAAGGCCTTAGGCTGTTAGATGATTACACCTTGTCTGTAACCATTAAGGCCGAAGAGCTGCCCTACTATTATGACCTGGCCTATGCGGGCTTTACCCCTTATCCCATTCATGTAATCGCCCCCGGCGCCGAAGTGAAAGATGACGGCGAAGGTGCTTACATTACCGGCGATTTCACTGTTGAAGTGTTAGAAAAAACCATTAACGATCCCGATAGCGGCTACCGCTACTTCCCCATGGTTACTGCCGGCCCTTACAAATTTGTAAGCTTTGACCGGGGTACCAAAATTGCCACCGTGGAAGCCAACCCTTTATATGCCGGCAACTACGAAGGCACGAAGCCCCAAATTAAAACCATTGTATATACCTTGGTTGACGAAAAAACCTTAGTTGAATCTCTGCGTACCGGCGCTGTTGATATGATTCAGGGCCTGAGCGGAAAAGACATTGTAAACACCATGGACATGATTGAAGAAGAAAATGCCATAGAAGAAAACAAATTTTCCTATTACAACTACCCCCGTGCAGGTTATGGTAAAATTGCTTTCCACTGCGACTTCTTCCCCACAGATTCCGTTGCTGTACGCCAGGCCCTTGCTTTAAGCCTTGACCGGCCGGAATTCGCCCGCCAATATTCCGATGGCTATGCCCAGGTGGTTAACAGCCGCTATGGTGTGGCCCAATGGATGTACTTTGAAAACCAAGAAGAAGTAGAAGCTGCGATGGATCCTTATACCATGGATCTTGAAAGAGCGAAAAATCTGTTAATTGAAGACGGCTGGGTATTTGATGAAAACGGCGGCGAATATAAAGAAGGCATTCGTTATAAAGAAGTTGACGGCGAATACAAGCCCCTGATTATCAAATGGGCCGACACCGATAACTCCGTTGCCCAGCTGCTGCGGCAAATGCTCCCCGAAAACCTGGAGCAAATCGGCATGAAGTTAGATCCCCAAGTGGTTGACTTCCCTGTGATGCTGGAAGGCCTCTACCGCAGCAATGACCCCACTCCTCAATTTAACATGTTTAACCTGGGCACTGGTTTTGCAACAGCAGACTCTCCCTGGTTCTACTACGACACCAATCCAGAATACTTTGGCCAATATAACTCTAACTTCCTGGCTGACGAACAGCTAAGAGATATTACCGCCAACATGAAAAAAGCCGACAACGATGACGATTACTATAAAAACTGGTTTGACTTTGTAGTTCGCTTTAACGAAATCTTACCCGATATTCCTCTGTATTCCGATGATTATCACGATTTCTTCATTGGCAAACTGCAAAACTATGAAGTAACCAGCTTATACAGCTTTGCGGACGCAATTATTGACTGCTCTTTGGCTGAATAAGTTATAAAAATTAAAACCATGGGCAGGTGCTTGCCGCCTGCCCTATATTTTATTCTTTTCCCAAATGCGAATATTCGCCTTTGGGAACTGTGTCCGTATAGGCTATATTCGCCCTTTGATGTATCTAAATAAAAAGGGCAAGGAGTGAGACGATGGTCAAGTATGTATTACGGCGTTTAGGTTATGCCGTAGTGGTTTTTTTAATTATTTCCGTTATTATGTTTGCCGTATACAAAATGATCCCGGCAGACCCTGTTACCCTGATGCTCGATGGTGCTCAAGCAGGGAGTAATCCGGAACAATATAAAATGATGGTAGAGCGCACCCGTACCCAATTAGGCCTTGATAAACCTGTGCCGGTACAATATTTTTATTGGCTTAGAAACTTTGTTACCGGAGACTTGGGGTATTCCTCCCAATATAAGGCACCGGTAAATCAAATTATTGCAGCGCCTATGAATAATACAATTATTTTAAATGTAATTTCCCTTATTTTTGTTTTTGCCATTACCATTCCTTTGGGCATTATCACCGCTGTTAAACACCGCAGCGTGCTGGATAAAAGCGTTCAAGTGATAACGGTTGTTGGTGTTTCCTTACCGGGCTTTTTAGTAAGCCTTCTGTTTATTTTTGTCTTTGCAGTTAAATTACGCGCACTCCCTGTAGGGGGCATGGCTACAGCCGGCTTTGCAGGAACAGGCTGGGAAATGTTTCTGGACAGGTTAAAACATATGATATTGCCTTTATTGGTAATGATTTTCACTTCTTTGGCCGGCATTACCCGTTACGTCCGCAGTGCCATGATTGAAGCCCTGCGGGAGGATTACATCCGCACGGCCAGAGCAAAAGGTTTAAAAGAAAAAACTGTTATTTACTCCCATGCTTTTAGAAATGCACTCATTCCCGTGGTTACAGTGCTTACCATGTGGTTTGTAGGCATTTTTGGTGGCTCTATTGTTATTGAATCTATTTTTAGCTATAACGGTATTGGGAAAATGCTTTTTGAAGCCCTGCGGAAGCTGGACTATTCTGTTGTAATGAGCATGAACATGTTCTACACCGTTCTAACTTTGCTTGGCAACTTACTGATGGACCTTGCTTATGGCTTAGTTGACCCAAGGGTAAAACTCAGTTAAAGGAGAAAGAACATGGAAAATCAAAACAAGAACAAGCAAAACGAAAAAAAACGGACGAATGTGTTTACCTTTTGGCTTAAGCAAATGTTTTTGGGGGACAATGTGGCCAGCAAAGAGCTGGATGTGATGTTTGAAGAACAGGTACAGAGTCCTTTTAAAACCATTATGGAAAACTTTTTTGCCAATAGAACGGCCATGTTTGGTTTATATGCCATTATAACCATTATGCTGCTGTGTTTTATTCTGCCGATTTTTTTCCCGATGAATAAATTCTATAATGATTCGACCCAGCAAGATATTCCACCGGGATTTAATTTAATGAGCCTGCCTAAGGGATTGTCAAACAATGCATTGCAAATTGATGGGGGCTCCAGCTTTGGTGTGGGCCTTGACCAAAATGGGAAACTATACCAATGGGGCAAGCCTGTTAAAAAGATGGTGGATACTTTTCCCAAAGAAGGAAAATACACAATGGTATCTGCAGGAAAAGACCATGCACTGGCCCTTAAAGAGGACGGTTCCCTTATTAGCTGGGGAAATGACAGGCATAAACTCAATCAAATTCCAAGGGAACTAACCCAGGGAGATCCTATTAAACAAATTTTTGCAGGAGATCAGTTTTCTCTTGTTTTAAAAGAAGACGGGAATCTTTATTTTTGGGGAAACTCCTCTTTAATCACTATGAATCAAAACTCCATTGGCCGTAAAATTCAAGGGCGTATTCAAAGTTTTCAAGCAAGTTCTGATAATGTAATTGTTCTTTTAGACGACGGCACATTACAGGTATTAGGTATTAAAGGAACCCCTGTGCACAGGGTGCCTGAGGGACTGGAAAACAACGTACAAGCCCTTGCCATGACCAAGGACGCAGCCCTTGCCTTAACGAAGGAAGGGAAACTGGTGGTTTGGGGGCAGGACAGAAATAACCTGTTGAGCATTCCTGAGGAAGCCGCCGCCGGCAACATTACACAAATTGCTGCGGGGCGGAACCATTTTGTTGCAATCAATGATCAAAGCCAGGTTTTCGGCTGGGGCAGCAACTACCTGGGGCAAATTAATGTTCCTGAAAACCTGAAAACAGGAAAAGTAGCTATTGACCAACTGTCCAGCGACTATTATCAAAACTATGTGATTAGCCCTGATGGGAAAGTTCAAACCTTTGGCTTAAAAGGCTATTTGATGGGAACGGACGGCTTTGGCCGGGACATGTTTAAAAGGCTGATAGTTGGAGGCAGGTTAACCCTAACGGTTGGTGCCAGTGCTGTTATTATTGCCATGATTATTGGCGTGATTGTGGGTGGCTTTGCCGGATTCTACGGCGGAAGGGTCGACAATATTTTAATGCGTTTTGCCGAAATTATGGGTTCTATTCCCTTTTTGCCCTTTGCCATGACCTTATCTGCCGTATTAGGCAATAACGTGACGGAAACCCAGCGGATTATGATTATTATGGCCATTTTGGGTATCTTAAGCTGGCCGGGCCTTGCTAGGCTGGTGCGGGGGCAAATTTTAGCCGAAAGAGAAAAAGAATTTGTTACCGCAGCCAAAGCGGTGGGAATTAGAGAAAGGGCCATTATTTTTAAACATATTTTGCCAAACGTAATCAGCGTTGTTATTGTAAACGTAACCTTGCGCTACGCCACATCCCTTTTAACAGAAAGCTCCTTGTCTTTCCTTGGTTTTGGTATTGTAGAACCAAGCCCCACCTGGGGGAATATGATGACCAGTGCACAAACATCGGATGTAATTGCAAACAAATGGTGGCGGTGGGCCTTCCCGGCGATTGCCCTTAGCTTATCCACCATATCGATTAACTTATTAGGCGACGGCTTAGGGGATGCCATTGATCCTAAGTCCCACGAAAGATAGGAGGCGGACCATGGCACTGCTAGAAGTAAAAGACCTGCATACTTTTTTTAGAACGAAAAGAGGTATTGTAAAGGCAGTTAATGGGGTTTCCTATTCTGTTGAGGCTGGTAAAACCTTAGGCATTGTTGGAGAGAGCGGATCGGGAAAAAGCGTATCTGCCATGTCGATTTTACGGCTGTTGGATGGTAATGGCTATATAGACTCGGGTGAAATCATTTTTGACAGCGAAAATGTTTTAGATTATTCAACAGAAAAAATGTATGAAATCCGTGGAAATGAAATATCTGTTATTTTCCAAGAACCCATGACTTCCTTAAACCCCGTGTTTACAGTACAAAGGCAAATTGCTGAACCTTTTATGGTTCACCAGGGGCTAAGCAAGTCGGAGGCCAATCAAAAGGCGATTGAAATGCTGGATGAGGTTAAAATTCCCAACCCGGAAAAAGTGGCCAAACAATACCCTCATGAGTTATCTGGGGGTATGCGCCAGCGAGTGATGATTGCCATAGCCCTGGCCTGCAGGCCCAGAATTTTAATTGCCGACGAACCCACTACAGCCCTTGATGTAACCATTCAGGCGCAAATTCTAAAATTGATGAATGATTTAAAAAGTGAAGTGGGTTCATCAATCTTATTTATCACCCACGACTTAGGAGTTATTAACCAAATGGCCGATGACGTTGTTGTAATGTACAGCGGCCAGGTGGTCGAAAAAGCTCCGGCTAAAACCATCTTTACCATGGGGCAATATTCCCACCCTTACACAGAAGGGCTGATGGTATCTATACCAAGGTTAGATACGGTAAAAGGAAAACGGTTGGACGCAATTCCAGGGGCGGTTCCCCATCCTTTGGCACTGCCTAAAGGCTGTAAGTTTGCACCCCGGTGCAAGTATGCAACACAAAAATGTCACGAAGAAGAACCACCAGTGGTAAAAGTAGGGCCTGACCATACAATCCGCTGCTTCTATCCCGACAAGGAGGAAAGACAGCATGACTAAACTTGAACCAAAGGACAAAAAGGTCCTCTTATCCTTAACCAACGTAAAAAAATACTTCCCCCTAAAAAAAACGAAGATTTTTCAAAGGGGAACCTTGTATGTTAAAGCCAATGATGGGATTGATTTAAATATCTACCAGGGGGAAACCTTTGGCTTGGTTGGTGAATCCGGCTGTGGAAAATCCACTTTAGGGCGGGTGTTATTGCAGCTGCTTCATCAAACGGATGGCCGAACCATGTATTACGGCCAAGAAAGAGGCCAGTTGGCACCCCAGTATGTAAAAGACACTTTAAAGCACCTTGATAAACACGTGGAAGAAGCTAAAAAGTTAGATAAAGAACGGGAACAGGTAAACAAAGAATACGAAGCCCTGACCAATGAAAAAGACCGATGGTCCATGAATGAAAAATATAATATAGCCAACAAAAAGGCAAGCGATGCCTGGGCTAATATTGTTAAAATTATTGGCGGCTTTATTGTATGCCAGGACCTGGATGAGGTATCCAAAGTATTTCTTCGCGAATATGAGGGTGCTGTGAACTGCTATAAGCAGGAACAAAAAGTGCACGAAGCGCAGCTAAAATTGGATGCAGCGAAAATAGATGCGGCGGATGAAAGCCTTTCCCAAGGAGAGCGGAAAAAGGCGGAGAACCAAATTCCCTCTTTAACCGAAAAGATTACGGCCTTAAAAGAAGAAGCAGAGGCTTTTTATGGCAAGCGCCAGGCAGCTCAAAATGAAATTGAGCAACTAAGGGAAAAGTATAAGGATTTACCAGGGTTTATGGAAAACGAAGAACTGCTAGATACAGGTATTGACCTGGCTCGCCTGAACAGCGAAGAAATGCGTATTTTGCGAAAGGATTTACAGTTGATTTTCCAAGACCCCTACTCTTCCTTAAACCCGCGTATGTCTGTGGGACAAATTATAGGTGAAGGTCTCTTGGCCCATCAGTTTTTTGCCAGGAACTCGGAAAAAATGCAAAATTATATTGTGAATGTGATGGAAAAATGCGGCTTGGCACCTTATATGCTTCACCGCTATCCCCATCAGTTTTCCGGCGGGCAGAGACAGCGGATTGGCATCGCCAGGTCTTTGGCCTTAAACCCTAAATTTATTGTGTGCGACGAGGCAGTAAGTGCTTTGGACGTTTCGATTCAATCCCAGGTTTTGAATCTGTTGATGGATTTGAAAGAACAGGAAAACCTTACTTATTTGTTTATTTCCCATGACCTTAGCGTCGTTAAATATGTATCAGACCGTATTGGTGTGATGTACCTGGGTAATATTGTAGAGCTTGCCTCGGCAGAGGAACTGTTTAAAAACCCCTTACATCCCTACACCGAAGCTTTGCTGGCCGCGATACCCACAACCGATGTAGATGCCCCTAAAAATATTGTACCCATTGAGGGGGATATACCAAGCCCCGTTAACCCGCCAAAGGGCTGCAAATTCCATACCCGGTGCAAATACTGTATGGAAATTTGCACCCAAGTTGTGCCTGAATATGTTCAGGTAGGGCCGGAACATTTTGTATCCTGCCACTTAAGGACTCAAGCGTATGGGAAAGAAGATTAATAAATTTTTTAAAAAACCAATGAGCAAGGGAGAAGCCCAAGAGCGCATTGAAAAAATGGAACTGGAAAAAGGCGATGTAAAAGCCATGATCATTGCTGCTTTTTTGGTGTTTACACCGGTTCTCTTGGTTGTAATCGGCGTGGTAATCGGCATTTTATACTTGATTTTTTGATCGGACTCCCAATAAATAAACCTCCAACAGGCAAGTACTGCCTGTTGGAGGTTTATCATTTTTAATGAAAAACAGCTGTTCTTAGTCAAAAAGCATGAGCTCTCTACTGGTCTTTTTCCCGTATTTTGCCCCGCTGAATTTTGCCGCTGGTGGTTTTGGGCAACTCCTGCACAAACTCAACCACCCGGGGGTATTTATACGGCGCCGTGGCCTTTTTAACATGGCTTTGCAGCTCTTTCACCAATTCTTTGCTGGGTATAAAGCCCTTTGACAGAACAATGGTGGCCTTTACAATTTGGCCCCGGTCAAGATCCGGTACGGCGGTAATGGCACACTCCAGCACACTGGGGTGCTCCATTAAGGCGCTTTCCACCTCAAAGGGGCCAATACGGTAGCCGGAGGACTTGATGACATCGTCTTTTCGGCCCACGTAAAAATAGTAGCCGTCAACATCCCGCCAGGCAAGATCCCCGGTGTGGTACATGTTGTTAGTAAAAGCCTTGGTGTTTTCCTGGGGGTTGTTATAATAACCCATAAACAGGCCCGGGGGATAGCCCCCCTCCAAGCGAACCACAATTTCGCCTTCTTCTCCGTCGTCTACACTGTTACCCTGATCATCTACCAAATCAATAGGATAGCCGGGGGAAGGCTTGCCGGTGGAGCCCAGGCGGGGTTCCATCCACTTGGTGGTCATCAGTAAGGGCGTGGTTTCGCTTTGGCCAAAACCCTCGTGAATTTTTACCCCTGTGGCCTTGTAAAATTGCTGGTATACCTCGGGGTTTAAGGGCTCCCCAGCGGTATTAGCCCATTCCAAATTGCTTAGATTATAAGCCTTTAGATCTTCTTTAATTAAAAAACGGTATACGGTGGGTGGGGCGCAAAAGCTGGTAACCTGGTATTTTTCCAGTACATTAAGCAGCTCAGGAGCATGAAAACGCTCCATGTCGTACACAAGCAAACAGGCGCCGCAAATCCACTGGCCGTACATTTTGCCCCAGCCCGCCTTGGCCCAGCCCGTATCGGCTACGGCCATGTGCAAGGAATCATCGTTTAAGTTGTGCCAATAGGCAGCGGTGGCAATATGTGCCAAGGGGTAGGTCTGGTCGTGCCTTGCCATTTTGGGCATGCCTGTGGTGCCGCTGGTAAAGTAAATAAGCATGGGATCGCTATTTTCAGGGAGGCTGGCGGGCTTTTTCCAAACAGTGGTGTGTTTTTCCATCTCTTTTGAAAAACAAAGCCAGCCCAAATGATCCCCTAGGGAAATTTTCCATTTCAAGGTGGGACAGCTGGGCTGGGCCTCGTTTACGTGGGCGATTACCTGCTGGTCATCTACAGCAATAACGGCTTTAATTTGGGCCGCATTACAGCGGTACACAATGTCTTTTCCGGCCAGCTGAAAGGTGGCGGGGATTAAAATACAGCCAATTTTTAAAAGGGCCAGGGCACAAATCCAGTATTCATAGCGCCGCTTTAAAATAAGCATCACCGGGTCGCCTTTTTGAAGGCCCAGAGATGAAAAAAAGTTGGCAGCCTGGTTTGACAGGGCACTTAACTGGGCAAAGGTGAAGGCTTTTTCCTCTCCTAGGGGGTTACACCAGATTAAGGCCTTTTTTTGAGGAGACAAAATGGCGTACTCGTCTACAATGTCGTAGGCGAAATTAAACTGTTGAGGAATGTGAAGTTGGTATTGATTTTCGAAGTTTCGTTGGGAAGTAAAATCCATTCGAACGTAGCGTGGTGCAAGCATAATATAGCTCCTTTAACCGTATGATCAGCCAGAATAAATTTAGGGCATAACAATGGCTAAAAACTGAACCGGCTCATCTCCATAAGCTTGCATGGCATGGGGGAGGGAGGAATCGTAATAAATGCTGTCGCCGGGATTTAAAATCACCTCATGTTCGCCTACGACTATGCGCATAATGCCCTGCAAAATATAATCAAATTCGTGGCCGCTATGGCTGTTGGTGGCCAAGGTTTCATTGGCACCAACGGGCACGGTTACAAACAGGGGCTCTACTTTGCGGTGCATAAAATTGTAGGCCAGGTTTTTGTACCGGTAGTGATCTGCCCGGCGGATGATGGTGCCCTTGCCCGAGCGGGTTACGCTAAACTGGTTTAGCTTAGGGGAGATACCCGTTAAAAGCTCGGTAGGGTCAACATGAAATACTTCATTTATTTTCAGCAAAAAGCTGATGGGAATGTCTACCTCTCCGCTTTCGTATGCCAAATAATCTGCTAAGGAGACTTGACAGGCATCGGCCATCTCCTGGACGCTGTAGTCCGAAATTTCGCGCAAGTCAGCAATTCGCAGGGCGATTTGTTTTAGTTCATCGGACATAGTATCAATACCTCCTTACAAAAATGATGATGCTTAAAAGGGAATTGCCTTTAAGTATACAACAGGCTAAAAGGGGATGCAAGGCCAAGGAAGGTGAAAAGAGCGGAAATACTAACAACACAAAGATTTAGCCATAAGCGGCGACCAGTTCATCCATTTTCGCGTCCCATTCCCGGTCAAAATCCATCAGTTCCGGGTGGCTGTGGTAGTAGGCCAGGGTTTTGGTTATGCCCATTTCAAAGGTCACTTTGGGCAGGTAGCTGGGTACAAAGGTTTTAATTTTAGTAAGGTCAAACAAGGCTGTTTGGGCCTTGTCTCCTAAAAGGGCGCCTCGCTCCTGAGGAAAATGGGTGCAAATTTGCTCACTGGTTAAATGCTTAATAATAGGTGTCGCCCCTACTTTTTTGGCGATCACCTGTAAATACCCGTCCCAGGTCATTGCCTGGTGCGAGGTGATGTGAAAGCTGTGACCAAGGGCCTGCTGGTTGCCCATGAGCCCTACAAAGGCATAGGCAAAGTCGCTGTTATGGGTAAGAGTAAAAAAGCTACTCCCATCCCCTGGGATAACGACGGGCTTGCCTTTGATCATGCGGTGAATAAAGGAATAGCGGTGATCCCTGGCGTTGAGCACCCAGGGAATGGAGGTATCGCCATAGGTATAGCTGGGCCTAACAATGGTAACGGGAAATTCCTCTTCTAAAAAAGCCTTGGTATATACGGCTTCGCAGGCAATTTTTTCCTGGGCGTAGTCCCAATAAGGGTTCACTTTAGGGGTGGATTCGGTCATTAAATAGGTTGCTGGGGGCTTTTGGTACACGGTTGCACTGGAAATAAAAATGTACTGGTGGCAGTGGTTTTTAAATAGATCAATCCTTTCCTGGGCTTCCTTAGGGGTGAAGACAATAAAATCGCAGATCACATCAAAATGAAGCCCCGTTAAACTGGCAGCAACGGCTTTAAGGTTAGCCATATCGCCCTTTAACTGTTCTACCCCTTGAGGCGGGGGTGTGTTGCCCCGGTTCAGCAGGGTAACAGACCAATTCTGGAACAGGGCCTGGGCCACAACCGCACTTGAAATAACCCCTGTACCCCCAATAAATAAAGCGCTCTTCTTCATGGAACCATCCTTTCTTTGTTGAAAATGAGAAAAATGACATTTGAATTAGAAAATCATAAGAGTTGATTTTGTGCCTTTAAAGTATGCTATAATAAAAAAGGAAGTTTTTAAAGGAGTGGCAAGAGTGAAGGATCGGCAAAATAAAAATGTAATTTGGAATGTGCCCAACGTGCTGACCATGCTGCGCTTAGTGTTGATTCCCATATATGTGGCGGTTTTTGCCAAGGGGGAAAAAAACTGGGCACTGGTGGTTTTTTTGCTTGCCAGTTTAACAGACTTGCTGGACGGGCGCATTGCTCGAAAATTTAATTTAATAACCACCTTTGGTAAAATAGCCGATCCCATTGCCGACAAACTGATGGTGACGACCGTCCTTCTTTCCCAGGTGTTAGCCGGGGCCTTGCCAATGCTGGCGGTGATTTTGGTTGCTGCAAAAGAGGCGATTCTTTTGTTGGGCGGGGCTGTTTTATTAAAAATGAAAATAGTGGTTCCCAGTGAAATGGCCGGGAAGGTTGCTCAGGTAATGTTTATTATATCTTTATTTTTAAGCTTTTTCCATGATTTTTTTATAAAAAAAGGCCTGCCCTTGGATGAACTGTTTTTATGGATTTCGGTGCTGCTATCCTATGTGGCACTGATCTACTATGCGGTAAACGCTTTTAAGCTTGTGAAGGCAAAAAGGCTAAAAACGGGTGGCAGCATCCAGGGCGAATAGGCGATTATCGTTGATTTCGTAGGCTATATGGAGGGGCAGTGTCAATTTATCCCAGCCGTGACCCCCGTGCACGTTTTGCAAAATGGGCACGTTTTTAGGCAGGAGGTCGCGAAAAATTTCATCAAGGGTTAAGCTGGGGCGCCCTTCAGCGCTGCATTTTGTAAAATCACCCAATAATATTCCGGCGCAGGTGTCAAAAACACCTGCGTTTTTTAAATGGCTTAACTGGGCATCTATTTCAAAGGGCTTTTGGCCAATGGCTTCAAGAAAAATGATTTTACCCCGGGTTGAAGGGAAATAGGGGGTGCCCAAAAGCTGAGAAAGAACTGTTAAGTTTCCCCCTGTTAAAAGACCCTGAGCCCGGCCGGTTTGAAAGGCAGTAAAAGGGCTTTGATCTGGGTTCATTATTTCGCCTAGGGGAGAGCCATGGTGGGTGACCGCTTTTAAAAATTGGTTAAAGCTGGCCGGATCTCTAAAGCCGGTAATTCCAGGATGCCCTGCCATGGGGCCATGGAAGGTAACCATGTTGCATTTTGTTTGAAAGGCCAGGTGCAGCACAGTAACATCACTAAAACCAATAAATATTTTTGGGTTTTTGCTAATGGCCTCAAAGTTTAAAAGGGGAAGGAGCCGGGAGGCTCCGGAGCCACCCCGAAGACAAACAATGCCGTCCACTTCATCGAGTTTAAACATATCCTGTATATCTTGGGCTCGAAGCTCATCGCTGCCGGCCAAATAACCCCTTTGGGCAAAGCAACTTTTCCCCTCTATTACTTTAAATCCCAGAGATTTTAAAAGTGCCGGGGCCAAAAGGTAATTCTCCTGTTCATAAATGGGGCTGGAGGGGGCGATGAGCCCCAGTGTGGCGCCGGGAGGAAGGGGAAGTGGATAGGATGGGGACATAAAAACTCCTTTATAAAAAAATCTGTTACTGCAAGGTGATAATGTGAATTTGAGGGGCTGCAAAAAAACGTATGGGAAAAACCACAGTGCCTACACCGTTGGAAACCAGGAGATGAGCCCTGTTTTCTTGCAGCCAGCCGGTTAAATACCGATCAGATACCTGGGTGTAATTGCGGTAAATCGGGTTGCCAAAAAAAGTAACCTGGCCCCCGTGAGTGTGGCCGCTCAGGCCCAAATCAAACCAGTGGAGGTTGTTATTTCGATCCCTTGTTCTAAAGGCTTCAGGAAAGGCGTCGGGGGTGTGGGTTAAGAAGATGACAAAATCTTCACTGGTGACCATGGAAGCAGTTTTGGCAACATCCGGATGGCCTACATTATAGTCATCAACACCTGCAACAAAAAAGGAGGCATCCCGAAAGCGCAGCTGTTTTGCCTCGTTAACCAGGGGGGTTACATTGGCGTTTTGCATGGCGGATTTTAGGGTTTCGAAGTTGCTTTGGGGGTTGGTTCGGTCGTGGTTGCCAAACACTGCAAAGGTACCTAAAGTAGAGTGAATGGTTGGCAGGTTTTGGAAAAAGGAAATAGCACCGCTAGAATTATTAGCATAGTCCCCTCCCAAAAGCACGAGGTCCGGCTGGTAGGAGTTGATGCGTAAAACCAGGTCATTTACCCGGGTTTGAGAGTAAAAGGCCCCCTGGTGAATGTCACTCAAATATAAAATACGCATTCCCTTTAGATTGGAGGGCAGATTGTTAATGGTAACGCTGATCTGATCAACGGTTAAACGGCGGGCCTGGGCAAAAGGAAAGATGATGATGAATAGGAGGGCAACTAAGAAAATCCATTTAATAAGGGAACCTTTTTTTGCGTGTTTTCGTCTGGCCATGATATAGGTACTCCTTTAGGGCTTATAATAAAAGCATCATCAAGGGAATGGTTATAATTGAGCAAAGGGTAGACAGGGCCACACCCCTTGCAGCCAAGGAAGGATCAGCCCCAAATTGATGGGCTTGAATTACGCTAACAGCGGCACTTGGCATGGCAGTAACAATAAATACAATCTCAAAAATCATAGGGGGCAGGGGCACCCACTTAAAAGCCAGATAAAAGGCCAGAGGGATGAGAACCAATCGCAAGGCTGAAGAAAGGTATAAACCCCGATCCTTCAAACTGGAAAGGGGAACATTGGCGAGGTGGGCGCCAATAACCAGCATGGATAAAGGGATGGTTGTATCGCCGATCATAGAAATGGCGTTCAGGGGGAAGGAGGGCAAGGACCAGGAAAAGAGAAAAAAAACAATGCCCAATAGGGAAGCCCCCAAGGTAGGGTTTAAAAAAAGTTTTTGAATGGAAAGGGCTTTTTTGCCGCCATATAAAAAAACCCCGACCGTCCAGGTTAGGATGTTAAAGGCCGCCACATATACAACGCCGTAAATCAGAGATTCTTCCCCAAAAGCTGCTGAAATAATGGGAAAACCAATAAAAGCGCAGTTGGAAAACATGGTTAAATGGGTAAAAATGCTGCGCCGGTTCTCAGGCTCTTTTTTAAAGCAGCCATAGGCGAGGAGGCCTGAGAGAAGGATTAAAAGGCTGCCCCCAAAAAAAAGAAGGATTAAGGGAGAAAAAAGGGTCTTGTCCACCGGCACCAAAAGCTTTGAAAAAGACAGGCAAGGGAGGGCCACTGAGGCCACCAGCTGGTTGAGGCCAGTAAAAAAATTGTTAGCAAATAATTTTCTTCTTAGTAAAAAACCAAGGGCCATTAGCAGGGTAAGGTTTAAAACCTGGTAAAAAACATTCAGGGCCATGATACAATATAACCACCTTTCCCTTTTGTAGTTTCGCTTTTGACAGGAAATTGCTATCATTGTACACTAAGTATAACAAAGTTCGCAACATAAGGGGGGGCGGGGAATGGAAACCTATCAGTCGATTGGGGCAACACCCTTGCTAACGCCGGTGCCGGTGGTAATGGTCAGCTGTAAGGGGAAGGAAGGAAAGAAAAATATAATTACCGTGGCCTGGACGGGTACCGTTTGCTCAAAGCCGCCCATGGTTTCTATCAGCCTTCGCAAGGAGCGCCATTCCTATCCTTTAATTAAGGAAACAGGAGAGTTTGTGATCAATATGGTTTCGGCCCCCCTCGCAAAGGCTACGGATTTTTGCGGGGTGAAAAGCGGCAGGGAAGTAGATAAGTTCGAGCATACGGGCCTAACCCCAACCCACGTTCCAGAGTTAACCTATGCCCCAGGCATTTTACAAAGCCCGGTTCAAATGCCCTGCCGGGTAACCCAGATGATTCCCTTAGGCAGCCACGATTTGTTCTTAGCCCAGGTGCTCAATGTGTATGTGCAAAAAAATCTTAAGCAGGAAGATGGAAGCTTTGCCTTGGATAAAGCAAAGCTAGTGGCCTACAACCATGGGCTGTACCAGCAATTGGGGCCTGTGTTGGGTTTTTTCGGTTACTCCCTGGCGGCACCTAAAGTGTACCAAAAAAGAATGGGCAGGTATCAAAGAATTCGGGGCAAAAAAGAAAAATGAGTTTATGATAAATACTGATCTAAGGGAAGTTTGCTAAGGGCTAAAACAAGGGGGATGCCCAGCAAATAGCATACTGCCGCCTGGCCAAAACCAATAAAGAGCATGGTGAAACCGAGGGCGAATTCCCCAGCGTTGGCCGTAAAATAGAGGACAAGGCTTATAATAAAGGCGTTAAAAATAACCGGGGGCAAGGCGGCAATCCACAGCTTTTGGCGGCGTAGCCGGTAGGTGGTGATGGCGGCCAGGGCTGTTGCCAGGGTGCCAAAGAGCACATCCCAAGGAGTGGGGCTGCCCAGAAGGTTGGCGATAAAGCAGCCTAAAGTCAGCCCTGGAATAGCCTGGGGTAATAATACAGGCAATAAGGTAAGGGCTTCAGAGAGCCTAAACTGAAAGGCACCGTAGCTAAGGGGGTGCAAAAGCAGGGTAAGGGCAGCATAGACCCCCGCAATAGCGGCGCTGAGGGCAATGTTTTTGGTCGAAAAAAATGTTTGTTTCATAGGTTGCTCCTTTGGGAAAAATGGCGGGTATACCTACAGTAATATAGCACAATTTTTTCCATTAAGAAAGGAAATACCCATTATCCCTTGCGAAAAACCAAGGGGTATTTTATAATTGGTTATAGTAGCCTATACGAGAAAAGCACCCTTTATATGACCTTTCAGGAGGGGTTTTGTGAACTACCATTATAAGCGGGAATACCAAAAGTGGCTGGAAGATTTTTATCAGGATGTTCAGTTGGTTGAGGAGCTCCAAAATATTTCGGGAAATGAAAAAGAAAAAGAGGATCGGTTTTACCAGGATTTAGCCTTTGGCACAGCGGGTATGCGGGGTGTTTTAGGAATAGGCACCAACAGAATGAACAAATACACTGTGCGCAGGGCTACCAAGGGCTTGGCTCAGTACCTGCTGCAAAACCCGGCAAACGCCAAACGGGGCGTTATTATTGCCTACGACAGCCGCCGGGGTAGTAGGGATTTTGCTACGGAAGCTGCCTTGGTTTTATGCCAAAATGGAGTACCGGTAAAGCTTTTTGATGCCCTTAGGCCGGTGCCTATTTTATCTTTTGGGCTAAGGCATTTAAATTGTGCAGCGGGTATAGTAATTACCGCCAGTCATAACCCGCCGGAGTATAACGGCTATAAGGTGTATGGGGATGATGGGGCTCAGCTGGGGCCTGAGGCTGCCCAGGCGGTAACGGAAGAAATTCAAAAAATTTCCTATCGCGAAGCCCTGCCCATGAACGAAGCCTTGGCCATGGAAAAAGGGCTTTTGGAAATTATTGGCAATCAGCAGGTTGATGATATATATATGCAGAAGTTAAAAACCCTTTGCATTCAGCCGGAGCTGCTGGAAAAAGAAGGAAAAAACCTTAAAATCGTTTACACCCCTCTTCATGGCTCGGGCAATGTGCCCGTACGGCGTATTTTACGGGAGGTGGGCATTACCAACGTCTCAGTGGTAAAAGAGCAGGAACAGCCCGACCCTGACTTTTCTACCATCAAGGTGCCCAATCCCGAAGATCCCGAGGCCTTCACCCTCGCCGTTGCTTTGGCCAACCAAGTTGGAGCCGATGTGATTTTTGGCACCGATCCGGATTGCGACCGTTTGGGCGTAGGAGTTCGAAACGAAGAAGGAGCCTTTGAGCTTTTAACGGGGAACCAAATCGGCTGTTTATTGCTTCACTATATTTTATCAAAACGGGCTGAAAAACAGCAATTGCCGCAAAATGGTGCAGTAGCGAAGTCGATTGTTACGACCCAAATGGCCGAAAAAATTTGCGATACTTATGGTGTTAAGCTTTTTAATACCCTTACGGGTTTTAAATTTATTGGGGAATTGATTGAGGAGTTTGAAAAAACAGGGGAGTATGTGTTTCAGTTTGGCTTTGAAGAAAGCTACGGTTATTTATCCAGCACCTTTGTGCGGGATAAAGACGGGGTGAATGCTTCCCTGTTAATTGCAGAAGTGGCGGCAGATTGCTTGAGCAAGGGTACCACCCTTTACCACCGGCTGCAAAGTATTTTTAAAAAATATGGTTATTACGAAGAGAGGGTCATTTCCAAAACCCTGCCGGGAAAAGACGGCATGGGGAAGATAAAACAGATTATGGATAATCTTCGCCAACAGCCGATTAAAAACATTGGGGAATTTACGGTTACAGCCACCAGGGATTACTTAACCGGGCTGCGCACTCAGCAGGGAAGCGCCCAGCAAACCCCTATGGGGCTGCCCACCTCTGACGTTTTGTATTACGAGTTGACTGAAGGCGCTTGGTGTTGTGTGCGCCCAAGCGGCACAGAACCTAAGATTAAATTATACATTAGTACCTGTGCTCAGGAAGGGCGGGAGGCAAAAAGGCAAAACCAGGCCTTGGCCCAGGCAGCAGAAGAATTATTTGCCTAAATAGAGTAGATAAGCAAATGACTTAACCAAAAGCAGCCTAACAGCAAGTTGACCCCTTGGTTGTTGTGCCGTACAATACAAGATGGAACTTGAAAGCCGGGCTGCTTTGTTTTGCAAAAGCGAAAAGGCCAAAAGCAAGTACGCTGGAAAGGAAGAGTAGAATGAAAGTATTATTGCTACAAGATGTAAAAGGAACAGGAAAGAAGGACCAGATTGTAAATGTATCCGATGGCTTTGCCAGAAACTATCTGTTCCCTAAAAATTGGGCTGTTGAAGCCACTCCTGCTACTATTAAAGGGGCCCAGAAAAAACAGGCTGCTGAAGATAAGCGGGAGCAGGAACGGCGCGAAGCTGCAGAGGGAAAAGCCAGAGAACTAAAGGAGAAAACCGTTACCTTAAAAGTGCGCTCGGGGGAAACTGGCCGCTTATATGGTTCTGTTACTACCCAAGAAATTGCCGATGCCTTAAAAGAGCAGCATGGCATTGAAGTTGACAAGCGGAAAATTGAGCTGGATCAGCCCATTCGCCAGGTGGGCGAAGTAGAAGCGACGATTTGGCTTTATTCAGGCGTAACAACAAAAATGAAGGTGAATGTGGTTGCGTCTTAAGGGCTTTACGTGATGAATGGAGAGAAAAGAATGAGCCTAGTGCCACAACAACCCTATCAGGGAAAGGTTCCGCCTCAAAGTTTAGAGGCGGAACGTTCCGTGCTGGGCGCAATGATGCAAGACCCTAATGCGGTGATATTAGCCGCCGAGCGGCTTGAAAAAGAAGACTTTTATGAACCTGCCCACCAGGAAATATTTGATGCCATGCGCCGCTTACATACCGGCGGCATGCCTGTAGATTTAATTACCCTTGATGAAGCCCTGACCAAAAAAGGTACCCTGGAAGGGATTGGCGGCAGCATTTATTTGGTGGAACTGGCTGGCTATGTACCCACCACGGCCAATGTTGGGGCTTATATATCCATCGTTTTAGAAAAATCAACCTTTCGCAAGCTTATCAAGGCCTCCTCGGAGATCAGCGCCATGAGCTATGGCCAGCAAACAGAACTAACCGATACCCTTAACTTTGCCGAGAAATCGATTTTTGATATTGTGATGCGCCGGGCCAGTGGCGAGGCCCTGGTCCATGTTGCCAAAGTGCTAAACAATACCTATGAACAAATTGAAGAGTTTGCCAAATTAAAGGGAGGAATTTCAGGGGTTCCCACAGGCTTTACAGATTTAGATGAGGTCCTGACGGGACTTCATGAAGGGGAACTGATTTTAATCGGTGGCAGGCCGGCCATGGGTAAAACCAGTTTGGCCATGAACGTTGTTCAAAACGCCTGTATAGCAAAGGGAAAAACCACTGCTGTATTCAGCCTTGAAATGCCAAGGGAGCAAATTGCCCTTCGGATGCTCTGTTCTGAAGCCCGGGTGGAAATGCAAAAGGTTCGCTCCGGTACCCTGGCCGACGAGGACTGGGGCAAGCTGGCAAAGGCCATAGGCCCTATGGCCAGTGCGCCGTTATATTTAGATGACACTTCTTCCCTCACCCCTTCTCAGGTGCGCAGCCGCTGTAGGCGGCTGATGATGGATAAGGGCCTTGATTTGGTTGTGATTGATTATTTGCAGCTGATGGGCAGCGACAACCGAACAGAAAATAGACAGCTTGAGGTTAGTGAAATATCAAGGCAGCTCAAGAGCATTGCCCTTGAGCTGAAAATACCGGTGGTGGCCTGTGCCCAGCTATCCCGGGCAAATACGGCCCGCTCTGATAAGCGCCCCATGTTAAATGACCTTCGAGACTCGGGCTCAATTGAACAAGATGCAGACGTGGTGATGTTTATTCATCGGGAAGGCTATTATGCCCCCAAAGGTGAGGCAGATGATAACACCGGCGAAATCATTATAGGCAAGCAGCGTAACGGCCCTTTGGGCACCATTCCTGTAGCCTGGCTGAATCAATATGCCACCTATGCCAGCCTGTCCCGAAGCGGACAGAATGTTCCTTTTTAATAGCAAAAAGAATGGAGATACAGTAAATGATGGATCAACCCCAGGTAAAAGACCTGGCTAAAGACATGCGTTTTGAAGGTTTTTTGCTGGTGCGCCAAAGTGAACAACGAGCCGCCAGCAACGGCAGCCGATACTTGGATATGAACCTGGGAGACAAAAGCGGAGAGATTAACGCCAAGCTTTGGGACGGAGCCTTTGCGCCACCCCCTGTGGGCAGCGTTGTAAAAGTACGGGCAGGCATTATTGAATATAATGGTCGGCTTCAAATGCGCATTGAGCGGCTGCGAGATGCAGGGGAGGAAGAGGGAGTGGACATTCGTCTTTTAACCCCCAGTGCTCCCTTTGTGCCGGAGGATATGCTGCGAAGGGTATACCAGGTGATTGATGAAATGGCAAACGCAGATATTCAAAAGATTCTTCACCACGTTATCAAAGAGCAGGAAGAAGCCTTATTGTACTTCCCCGCTGCCCAGCGGATTCATCATGCCGAGCGCAGCGGTCTTTTGCACCACGTAACCAGCATGCTTAAAACTGCCGATGCTATTTTAGCCTGCTATCCCTTTTTAAACGGGGATTTGCTCCGGGCCGGGGTAATCCTTCATGATTTAAGTAAAATAGCCGAGATGGACAGCGACAGCCTTGGAAATGTAAAAGATTACACAAAGGACGGACTGCTTATTGGGCATCTGGTACGGGGGGTAACCAGTGTTGCCAGGGCAGCAGAAATAACCGGCGTTACCGGTGAAATTCCCCTGTTGCTTGAGCACATGGTGCTTAGCCACCATGGGGTGGCAGAGTATGGCAGCCCTCGTAAACCCATGTTTCCCGAGGCAGAGGCCCTTCACTGGATTGATGTGTTTGATGCCAGGATGAACGAGATGGAAGGAATTATTAAGCGGACCCCATCCGGGGCATTCAGCGAAAAAATCTGGTCTTTAGACAGGCGGGTATACCATCCCCTCTACGAGGAAGTTACAGGCGAAAATAATGGGGACAGTTGACGGGAGGCCTTGTTGCTGGTAGAATAAACATGACTTTTGATTAAAAACCGTTCATTATGGGCTGACCAATTCCATCCTTTACAGGAGGTATGAATATGAAGAAAAAAACTTTGGCCATTTTGTTTGTTGCACTCATTTTGGCATTGGCAGGTTGTACACCCAATACAGATAATATTCCCGTTGCCAGCGGTGTACAAGATGTGCAGGGCCAGCCGGTTCTTCCAACCGATCCCCCCGCTGATGCAGAGGAGGATATGGGCCAGGCTGCCATGAATGAAGAGGGGGTAACCATTCCCGAAGATGAAGAAGGTGACGAACCTTTTTTTGGCGGGCAAGATATGGCCGGTAACGATCCAGTTCTTGAAAGTACCCCCTACCCTTTTACCGGCGCCACGCCTATTGTGCTTGACCCTATTGATATGCCTACCCCAACGGCCGCACCTGAAATTAGCTTTAGCTACACAGACTATAATGCTTCAAAGCTGGGGCTGACTTTTAGAGGCCCCGAGGGATGGAACATCAATGATGAGGCAGGCAATACGTATACCCTTACAGAGCCTTTTGAGCGGGATGGAGTTACAGCCACTATTACCATAGTACGAGATAATATAACCGATAAGCCCAGTATGACCGAGCTTAAAAAACTGGTCGATCTTGAAATTGATCAAATGAGTATGGCCGAGTTTCAAAGTTTTCAAAAAAACAGTGTAGCAGAGCGAACTCTTCTTGGAAAAGATGGGGCATATACAAACTACCGGGGGGTATTGCCTGGGGGCGCTGTGGTTCGTGGCCGGTATCATGTGGTTGCGGTGAACAATGTTCGCTATACTATACACCTGCGCCACGCAGCCAACTTTAATGAAGATTATTTAAAAAACTATAACGAAATTCGCAGAACCATCAGCGCTTCGCCCTGATGGATAAAAGCAAAAGAATATAAAAAAGCCGCACATGCGGCTTTTTTATATTCTTTTGTTGTGGCCTGGCAATAAAAGGAATAAGCTGCTTGATTGATTCCTCCATTGCCCCATGGTACAATAAATAAGTTAGGAAAGGGGTATAAAATGGACGAAGCATTAACAAATAAGGTGCTCCATGCTCTTAAAACCATTCGAGCTCCCCTGGCTCAGGGGGAGTACGACCTGCATCAAATTGTGGCCGATGCCCTTGAGGGACAAAACCTTTTCTATGTTCACGAGGCCAGGCTGGCCCCTCGCTGCCGAATTGATTTTTTGGTAGAGGGGCAAGTGGGCATCGAACTTAAAAAAGGGCGGCCTAACGGGCCTAAAATGAAAGAGCAGGCAGCCCGCTACGCAGCAGCGGCGGATATTAGGGCTTTAATTGTCGTGGTTGAAAAGTGGGTGAACCTGCCCAACCAATTGGCAGGCAAACCCCTATACACCATATCGCTTAACCGACTTTGGGGGATTGCATTACCGTGATAGAGGAACAAAAAAACAACCTTTTTAAACAAAATAATATAGAGGAACTACCCCCTTATTTGCTGCCCCCGAGGGGCAATAGCCGTACTTACGGAGAATTATCTTATAACAAGCGGCGTAAATGCTGGACCATTAAGGCCAGCCCCGCTGTAACGGAAATGGCTAAGAGGCTTTTTCCCGGCAGCCAGGGCAGCAGGCGGGGAGAGGCCCGTTTTACCGCCCATAGAAGGCTCATGGGGGATTTACACTGGTTTATGCTCCGCTATCCTTTAGATATCCGTAAAGGCGATGAAAAGCGCTTTGAGGAAGCCATGGAGGAGGCCCGCTGCTACGCCCTGCAAAAAGAGCTAAGCCGCCAACAACCCTTAAGTGCTAAGCCGCCAAAGCAAACTTTTATGGGGGAATTACAGCCCTTTCAGGAAAAGGGCCTGGCCTTTTTACTTGCTAATCCAAGAAGCTTACTGGCCGATGAAATGGGCCTTGGCAAAACCGTTCAAGCCTTAGCTTGGCTGGCGATGGCCCCTAAATACCCGGCCATTATTATTCCCCCTGCCCATTTAATGCGCAACTGGCAGCGGGAGATTAAACGGTTTTTATTGGTGGAAGGGCGGGAGCCGGTGGTTCACATGATCAAAGGATTAAAGCCCTATACCCTGCCAAAGGCCGATATTTATATTATGCATTACCTGCTTTTACGGGGCTGGAAGGAAACCCTTCCCCAATTGGGTTTTGGTGCCGTGATTTTTGATGAAATACAGGAATTACGCCACAGTGGTACAGAAAAATATTCAGCCGCCAGCCTTTTGGCCGGCAGCTGCGAGGCGGTAATTGGCCTAAGCGGTACCCCCATCTATAACCGCGGCGGGGAAATTTGGAATGTCATAAACATTTTGGATTTTCATTTTTTAGGGGATTGGGAAAGCTTTTCTCGGGAATGGTGTTACGGTTATGGCAAGGGCATTGTGATAAAGCCTCAACTTTTAGGGGAATACTTAAAAGAAGAGGGAATGATGCTTCGGCGCACCAAAGAGGAAGTGCTGCCGGAACTACCCCCCAAACGGCGTCTGGTACAGGAAATTGACGATGATGAAGTGTTATATAAGCGGCTGATGCAGCCGGTAATGGAAAAGCTTTTGGCCTGGGAGCAGGAGGAAATGACTCCCCAGGCGAGAGCCCTTTTAGAGGAACACATCTCCAAACAAGAGCGCCAGGCTACAGGCATCGCCAAGGCCCCCTATGTGGCCCAGTTTGTGAGGGCCCTGCTGGAAGGGGAGGAGAAGGTATTGTTATTTGCCCACCACCACAGCGTAATGGACATTTATCAAAAAGAGTTAAAAAGTTTTTCCCCCGTGTTTATTACAGGCCGCGAAACCGCTCAGCAAAAAGATCGGGCGATTACTCGCTTTATGGAAGGAAAGAGTAATTTATGTTGTATTTCTCTTCGGGCGGCGGCGGGGCTTAACTTACAGCGGGCCAGCTGTGTGGTCTTTGGGGAGCTGGATTGGTCTCCTGCGGTCCATAGCCAGGCGGAAGACCGGGCCCACCGCATGGGCCAGGAAGATTCGATTTTGTGTTATTACCTGGTTAGCCCCAAAGGCAGCGATATGGATATGCAGGAGGCTCTGGGCCTTAAAGTAAGCCAGTTTATAGGTTTAATGGGGGACGAGCCTGCTTCGCCCCTGGCCCTGGCCCAGGAGGCCTCTTATGCAAAAAACCATGTGCAGCAATTGGCAAAACGGCTTCATCCCACTCAAGAGAAGGCGGCATCTTTTTAAGCCCAAACTGTATTTTTACAGAAGGGACTCTTATTCAGCAGGTCGCCGACATCATTTGAAAGTAAAGCTTATGATTGCGAGGATTTGTTTTCAGAAAGGAGGAATGACCGTGTATGCTCAAGTAATCGTAGATATTGCCCATGAAAACGTGGCAAGGGTATTTACCTATGCCATTCCTCCCCAACTAAGTGCCCAAAAAGGCTCCAGGGTGCTGGTTCCCTTTGGCCCCAGAACCATTGAAGGAGTAGTGTTAGGCATAACCCGCCAAACGGACCTTGATGCCGGTAAAATCAAGGCCATTAAGCAAGTATTGGATTCTCAGCCTACTATTTTAGGCCCTTTATTGGAACTGGCCGAAGAAATGGCGGAAAAAGCCCACTGCCCCCTGGCCGAAACCCTACGCCTGATGTACCCCGCCGCTCTTCGGGGGGGACGCATTAAAACCAAAACCCAGTGGGCGGTTAAAATAGCCATTCCCCTTGATGAGGTGGATAAGGCCATTGCCCAAAACAAGCGTTCCAGTAAAAAACAAAGCTTGTTGGCCCTTTTGAAAAGCGGGGAAGAAGCAAAGGTAGATGACCTTAGAAACTATGTAAAAGACCCCATGACTGCCTTAAAATCCCTGGCGGAAAAAGGAATCATTGATTTATACCAGGTGGAACAGCTCCGCTCCCCTTACGAAAACATGGCCATTATCAAAACCACCGCCCCAAAGCTGATGCCCCAGCAAGAGGAAGTTTTGGATGAAATGGTGCCCAGCCTGGCCCAGGGCAAGGGCAAGTTTTTGCTTCATGGTATTACCGGGGCAGGTAAAACGGAAGTATATATGCACTTGGTGGATAAGGCCCTTACCCTGGGCAAGGGAGCTATTATTTTGGTGCCGGAAATTGCCCTCACCCCCCAAATGATTCAGTGGTTCCGCAACCGCTTTGGAGAACAGGCGGCGGTACTCCACTCCCGCTTATCTACAGGGGAACATTACGATGAGTGGCGGCGGATTCGCCGGGGGGCGGCCCGGGTGGTCATTGGTGCCCGCTCGGCGGTGTTTGCCCCTGTAGAGCACTTAGGGCTTATTGTGGTAGATGAAGAGCACGAGCAAAGCTATTACAGCGATAAACATCCCCGCTACGATGCCCGGGAAGTAGCGGAAAGCCGCTGTAAGCGAGAGGAAGCCACCCTTTTATTAAGCAGCGCCACCCCAAGTGTACTGTCTTTTGCCAAGGCACGCAGGGGAGACTATGTGCTTTTGGAAATGACCCGGCGAGTCATGGACAGGGCCTTGCCCCAGGTGGAAATTGTGGATATGCGCAAAGAACTGGAGGAGGGCAACCGTTCCATCTTCAGCCATTCCCTTCAGGAAAAATTGAAGGACTGTATCGAAAAAGGCCGTCAGGCTATCTTATTTTTAAACAGGCGGGGTCATTCCAGCTTTGTTTCCTGCCGTAAGTGCGGCTATGTAGTAAAATGCGGTCAGTGTGATATTTCCATGACCTACCATAAAGAAGGGGGAAGGGAAATGCTGCGCTGCCATTACTGCGGCCAAGAGGCACCGCCCCCCAAAACTTGCCCTAGCTGCCAATCCAGCTACATCCGTTTTTTTGGCCTAGGTACCCAAAAGGTGGAAGAAGAAGTAAGGAAGGCCTTTCCAGGCATTGGGGTTTTGCGGATGGATATTGATACCGTGGCTCAAAAAGAGGGCCATGCCAATATTCTGCGGGCCTTTAGCGAACAAAAGGCCCAAGTGCTCATCGGCACTCAAATGGTGGCCAAGGGCCTGGATTTTCCACAGGTTACCCTGGTGGGGGTCATCGCGGCGGACATGACTTTAAACCTGCCTGATTACCGGGCCCCCGAGCGGACTTTTCAACTGTTAACCCAGGTGGCAGGCCGGGCGGGGCGCTCCATTTACCCGGGGCAGGTGGTTATTCAAACGTATAAACCCCAGCACCCTGTTATTTTAACGGCCGCTGCCCAGGATTACCGCAGTTTTTTTGAAGAGGAGTTTGCCCGGCGCAGGCGAGGTCTTTACCCGCCCTTTACCATGATTAGCCGCCTTTTAGTAGAAGGGCCTGATGAACCTAAGGTACAAGAAAAAACTGTGATTCTTTATCATCAGGTAAAAGAATATTTGCATAAAACCCCCAGCGTTAAACAAAGGGTGCTAATGCTCCGCCACGATACGGCCCCCATTAAAATGCTGCGGGGCAAGTACCGCTACCATGTTTTGCTAAAGGCGGTGGATCACCCCGGGGTAGAAAAATTCTACGGCTTTTTAAGCGATTTGGCCCAGGAAGAAGGAGAAAAACACCCCCAAGTATATTTTGAACTTAACCCCTCTTCTATGGTATAATAAGATGTTAGGCTATGCCTTTACAAAACACATAACAATATTTAATTGATAGATATAAAAGGGGAATACCAACATGGCAATTCGAAATATATTAACCATTGGCGACGAGCTTTTGCGCAAGCAAGCAAAGCCCGTTACCAAATTTGATCAACGGCTCCATACCCTCCTTGACGACATGGCCCAAACCATGTATGAAGCCCCCGGGGTAGGCCTGGCCGCCCCTCAGGTGGGCGTTTTGCGCCAAGTGGTGGTTATTGACATTGGAGATGAAGAAATAGGTTTATTGGAGCTGATTAATCCCACTATCACCAGTGAAAAGGGTCAGCAGTGCGGTATGGAAGGGTGCCTGAGTGTACCCGGCCGCCAAGCGGTGGTTACCCGCCCTCATAAAGTTACACTAAAAGCCCAAAACCGCAGTGGGGAGGAATTTACCTTGGAAGCCGAGGGGTATCTGGCCCGGGCCATCTGCCATGAGCTGGATCACCTAAAAGGCCAGCTTTATGTAGATATTATGGACGAAGAACTTTTTGAAGAGGACGATTGGGAACAGGTGATTGACAATGTGGCCAAGGGCCGCGAAGGGGCTGTGATTGAATGAGTGAACTGCGTATTGTGTTTATGGGTACCCCGGCCTTTGCTGTGCCATCCCTTAGGGCCCTTATTGACCAAGGTTTTAAGGTAGTGGGAGTTTTTACCCAGCCCGACAGGCCTTTTGGCCGGGGCAAAAAAGTTAAGCCTTCTCCGGTAAAGGAAGTAGCTTTGGCCTATGATATTCCGGTTTTTCAGCCTGAGCGCATCAGACAGGATGGGGTGGAGGATTTAAAAAAACTTAATCCCGATGTATGCGTTACCGTGGCTTTTGGGCAAATTTTATCCAAAGCAATTTTGGAAATTCCGCCCCTTGGCACCATTAATGTTCACGCCTCTCTTTTGCCCAAGCACCGGGGCAGCGCGCCAATACAATACGCCTTATTACATGGGGATAAAGAAACAGGCATCACCACCATGATGACCGATGTGGGCATTGATACAGGGGATATGCTCCTTACAAACAAACTGGCTATCGCCCCTGGAGAAAACGCCCGGGAACTGGGGGAGCGCCTTTCTGTTTTGGGAGCCCAAACTTTGATTGAAACCCTTGAAGCCCTTGAAAAAGGCACCCTCATCAGGGTTAAGCAGCGTGAAGAGGATAGTACCTATGACCCCATGATTACAAAAGCCATGGGGGAACTTGATTTTGCGAAACCCAGCGAAGAGTTATTAAATCAAATAAGGGCCCTTGTTCCCTGGCCTGGCACCGGGGTGGATACCCCCGGGGGGCGGATGAAGGTATGGGCCGCAAGCCGGGCTAGCCTTGAGGGAGTCCCCGGAGAGGTTCTAGCTGCCGATTCCAAACAGGGCCTTATTGTCGGCACTGGTGATGGCAGCATTTCCCTTGATATTATACAAATGCCAAATGGCACAAAAATGCCTGCGAAGGCCTACTTACAAGGCAATGCCATTCCTTTAAAAGAGAATTGGCTGAAGGAGAAAAAATAATGGGTGACAGCACCAATCAAAAACCGGCCAAGGCAGCAGGAAAAGACAGCCGGCCCAAAACGTCAAAAGCCTTTTCCCCTAAAGGGAATGATTTTTCTAAAAAAACCTACAGCCCTAAAAAAGAGGGGAACTATAAAGGCAAAGGTGCCGGAGATAAACCCTACGGCAAACCGGCAGGCAAGCCCTTTGAAAAAAGAGAA
>CAYFQH010000018.1:0-1473 GCA_964345215.1 uncultured Oscillospiraceae bacterium
TTTTTCTTTTTTTTATTTTCTTTTGCTTGGCTTTCCTTTGTTTTACTGGGGTTTTATAGAGTATGCCAAAGATTTTGTATTTGCCTTCTTATGCTGCTTTATTAAAAAACAAGGCCATGCAATTTTTCCGGCCCTGTTTTTTAGATATTATCCTTTATTTGATTATTGGGTTTCTTCCGATTTTTCTTCTCTTGCCAGTAGCCCTACAAGGTATTTAAACTCTTCTTTATCGTTATCCCCGTTTATTGATGCTACGCTTTTTAGGCGATCAAGCACCTGTTGATAGCTGGCCTGCTCTTTGTATTCACTATTTCGCAGCAACATACCTACCTGGGCAACCCCTGAGGCAAAGGCCATGTTATCAGACATGGTTTGGACCGGTACCCCTGTAAAAGGATATGATAATAGCTGACTCTTTTCGCTTTTTGCTTCTTTATAACGCAGGTTTACCGTTAGCTACTCATCACTGTTTTGGGCGTTATCCCCCTGGGTTTGGTACTTGCTTTGGGGACTGTTCACTTTCAGTGTGCTGCTTGCTGGGATGATTTCGTATAGGGCCGTTACCTGGTGTCCGCTACCCACTTCGCCCCCATCCTTCCTATCATCGGCAAAGTCTCGAGCATGTAAAAGGCGGTTTTCATACCCAATTAATCTGTAACCCTCACCTTTTTCAGGATTAAAATCTACTTGAGTTTTCATATCCTTTGCCACGGTTAAAAAGGTGCCGCCTATTTCTTCTACAAGAGCTTTTCGAGCTTCATAAATGGTATCGATATATGCATAGTTTCCGTTGCCATGGTCCGCCAAGGCTTAGGCTGTTATAACAAAGGCTTTTGGCCGGTTAAAGATGCTACCCTTTGATTTTTTCTTTTCTTTTTCTTCTTTATTGTTCTTTTGTTTTTGCTGAGTTTCCCGTAAGACCTTTAAGGTTTCTTCTTCCAGGGTGTCACTAAAAGGCAGTTGATCCACCGCTTTTTTATATCGTTTGTTTATCTTATTCGGCTCCATCATACATTCCTCCCAACTGTTTTTTAGTTGTTCCTTTCCCCGGGCCAGTCTCGTTCCAATGGTTCCTGCCGAAAGCGAGAGAATGCGGCTTATTTCTTTGATGGCGTAGCCTTCATAAAAACACAAATGAATGAGAATTCTATATTTTTCATCCAATCCAGGCTGAGCACTGTCTCTAAAACATCATTTTCTTGCAGGGTTAGCACTTCAAGGTTTTCTGAAAGGGGGTTTTGCTTTTATGCCATCCCCTTTTAAGAAAATTTTTACACTTATTTATACACGCACGTATAAGTGAAGCCTTTTCATGCCCTTCGCTTTTAAAGCTGCCCTTATGCTCCAGATAACTAACAAAAGTATCCTGGGCAATATCCTGAGCATCCTGGATGCTTTTTAAATAAGAATAAGCCACCCGAACAACATTTTTCATATATTTTTCTACCAAGGTTTGAACATGCACATTCACTC
>CAYFQH010000018.1:1573-39826 GCA_964345215.1 uncultured Oscillospiraceae bacterium
TTCACTCATTTTTTATTTTAATGGCTACATTCAGCCAAAATTGTCTTTTGCTGAGTTTTATGATATTGAACTCTCTTCACTTTCTATTATTTCTCTTTTCTTATATTATAGTAATTTTTTTGTGCACATCCCGGCAAAAGCAAACACGACCGCCTGATGCCCAGCCCTTTATACGTAAAAAAAAAGGCTGTAGTTTGTCGCCTACAGCCTTTTGAAAACTTACTTACCAGGTGGCTTTAGAAGCCTTACCAACCATGTTTTGGTGTTCGCTATCTACCTTATCGGTTCCGTGGGTTTTGCTGCCTTCAAAGTGAATACAGAAGTGACCCTTTAAATTATTGTCAGAAATGGTATCATCCCCGTGGCCCATACCGTTCATGGAAGCGGCGTATACGTGGCCATTATACTGAATCAAAATGGCCCTGCGCCTCCAGCTCCATTTTCCGCCATAAATATCTTTCATTTTTTCTGAATCTTCGGTGGTCAGCGGCTCTACATCCATATGGTTACCGCCAGACCAACGCTTGGCTTTAAAGGTTTTGCCGCTGGCTACATCCTTTATAGTAAAGGAGGCCCCTTTAGGAATGGCTGTGTTTCCGCCATTAAACCAATTCAAGGTTTCAGTCGTGTACTTTCCTGCGTTATCGCTGCTGCCACCACCGCTGCTACTTCCGTTGTTTTTAACAGTAGCGCTGGTGTCGGAAGGTTTTTCTCCAAACAAAAGGGTAATGGTTGTTGTACCAGCAATCCCATCCTGACTCATCCCCTTTGATTTTTGGAAGGCCTTTACGGCCTTTTCTGTTCCATCGCCGAACGAGCCGTCTATTTTTCCGCTGTAGTAGCCTTTTAAAGCCAGGGCTTGCTGCAACTTTTTAACGTAGGTGCCGCTGTCGCCAACCTTACTGGTTCCAGGGGTAGAACCAATGCTGCGAATATTACTGATATTGCCCAGGTTGCTTGCGTTTTCTTTTTCTGTCTTTTTTTCACTTGCAGTGGTACTTTCGTTGGTTTTTCCGCCGGTGGTGGCGCTTGTATCTGAAGGTTTTTCACCAAAAAGCAACGTAATGGTTACAGTACCTGCAACCCCGTCTTGGCTCATACCCTGGTCTTTTTGAAAGGCTTTTACCGCGTCTTCTGTGCCTTGGCCAAATACGCCATCGGCTTTACCCGGGGTATACCCTTTCATAATCAGTGCCTGCTGGAGTTTTTTGACGTAAACCCCCTTGTCGCCTAGCTTACTGGTCCCAGGGGTGGACCCTAAATCGGCAATGCTGCCGGCGGTGCCTGTGCTCTGGGTTTCGCTGCTAGCATCACTGCCCTTAAGGGCTTTAAATGTGGCAGGGCCTGCAATCCCATCTGCCTTCAAACCGTTTTTTTGCTGAAAAACCTTTAAGGCTGCTTCTGTGCCATCGCCAAATACCCCGTCAACTTTGCCGTTAAAAAAACCTGACCTTTTTAATCCCTGCTGTAGCTTTTTAACCTGGGAGCCTTTGCTGCCGTTACGCAGGTTTCCATCGCTGGTGCTTTGGCTGACTGAGACAGCACCTGAGGTTTTAATGTATTCTTTCATCACGTAGCCTGTATAGTTATCAAACTCAACTTTATACCAATCATCGCTCACATCTAAGATGGTCAGCTGGTCGCCTCGTTTTAGCTCAACCATTACAATAGAATCTTGAGATTTACGGCTGCGAAGCTTTAAGCTCCCAGCATTGACGGTTCCTTTTTGCTCCCCCAGAGCTGTAAAGGGCAATACCGCCATGATTCCCGTTAGTACAAATATAAATAGAAGATTTCTTTTTGCTTTCAACGCTGTTTTCATCATTGTTCTCCTTGTTAATAAAATAGCCGATAAAACTTTCATTTTTAAACAAAGGCATACGGTCAGCTTCAATAATACAGCACCAATATATTACAAATTTGTTAATAAGTCAAGCGTATTTTTAATATTTTTATTTCTTTTTTGCAATTTTTGTTACGAACTTCATTTTTTCAATTTATCCTTGACGGACTTGTGTGGCAACGGTAAACTATTAATAGAGATAAAATACTACACATAACGGAGGATCTTATGCCCGACTTAAATCAGGTTAACATTGCATACATAGAAGAAGACCCCCATGATAAAAACCTTTTTCGCCTGCAAATACTATGTAACGAAAATGGCATTTATACTAAAAAAGATCAAACACAAGCCTTTCCTGACCAGGGCTTTTTGCGGGTGGTACCCGACAAAAAAGAAAAAACATCTTTCAAAAATCGTTTACGAAAAATGCTACCCCTTTGCGCAGTTCACCTTTCCGGCTCTGATGAGGATAAAAGTAAGTTGCGCCCCAACCGCAATTACGCCCCCAGCGAAAATGAACACAACCAGTTTGTCATCTATTCCGATGCCATTTCTGCCTTGCCCAAAGATTTAATATATGAAGTGATTACCATTCCTTTAAACGAGAAAATACCTGATGCCTTAGAAAACATTCGTTTTTTAACGCCCAAGGGCTACATTCAGCGGGGCAGCAGCTGGTATGGGCCTTTTATAACCTCTCCAAAAAAATTGCACAAAAAAATAGAGCGCCCCAGCTCTCAAAGCCTGTTTAGCACCCTGTTATTTCAAGATAAGCAACATCTTTTTTATTATCCTCCCCTGGAAAACCTGGTGGATGATGTAAAAGAAACCATACCCATTGGCAAGGCCCTGCAGATTTTTGACGAGGGTTTGGATTTTGATGAGCAACTGGCCAGTTTTTCCCACTCTCTTGGGCAAAGCGCTAACTTGCTAAAGGAACCTAACAAAAACCTCTCGGCCTCTGCAGTGCCGCTAAAGGCCGCCGTGCCAGGCAGCGGCACCCCTTTGTATGCGCGGATTTCTTCCAAGAGGGAAGCGGTAAAGGGCGAATCTTTTAACCAGGTGGTCATAAACAAGCTATCCAGCCCTGCACCGTCTTCTCCAGTACCCATCCCAAACAAGGGGAGCAGTGTCCCTTTGCTGGATGCCTTGGCCAAAGACAGCGCCCAGCTTTTGACCCATTTAAAAGACTTATCAGCCTTGCCAAGCTTTAAAAATACCGTAAAAAAGCTTCTGGCCCAATCCCCCCTAAGCCAATGGGAAGACTTTAGCCACAAGGCCCTTTCTTATCAGCTGGAGAGCCTTGAAGCCGAGCGCCTGTCCCTGGTTTTACAGCTTGAAAAAGCAAAGGAGAACCTGGAGCAGTTCACCAAAGATGCGATTAATAAAAATCAGAAAACCCAAGAAGAGGCTCTTGATACCTTGAAGCTGGAAATTAAGAAACTTTCGGCCGAAAAAGAAGCCCTTTTGGCTTTTGAAAATGATTTTTTGCAAAAAGTAAAGGAAGACCTGGGTAAAAAATTTTTACCCTATTTAAGCAATAGCCCTACTGCCCTTTATCAGCTGCCGGGCGAAAGCTATCCTTTTTCCCACATCCTTCACCATGTACATTTTTACTTGCAAAATGTGGGCTATCTAATTTCTAAAAATCAAACAGCCACCCTTTTGCTGGCCATGGCCCAAAGTCAAAAAGTGACCTTGGTTCACCCGGATTTAAGTTTTTCCCGGGCATTTTTTCAAGACTTTTTAAAAGCCCTTTCTCTAGAAAAATGTCTAATTACCCGAAACAATCCTAATATCCCTCTTCTGCTTCCCCCTCCTGTGGAAAAAGGTTCTCCTTTTTTCATCCTCTACCCCGAAATGATTTTAGAGCAAACAGAGGAATATGTTTTTTCTATTTATTTTAGTACAGGCAGCCCAGATGAAAGTGCCCAAGTTTTAACACACGTTGAGCCCTGGCCCTTGTTTTTTTTAGATTTTACCGTTGATTACCAGCAACAGCTGGTAAACCACTCCCCCTCTAATCTCCTGCCTCTTTCCCTTAACACATGGCGCAGCTGGGTTAAGGGCGAAACAGTTTTTTCAGACCAGCTGCAAGCATTGCTTAAGCAAATATCTGCCTTTGCTTTTGATTCACCCTTTCCCTTTGGTTATATCCAAAAGATTGTTTCCTTTGTTTCTGCTACTGCCAACCAGTTGAGCCTAGGGGTAGCCGGGGCCTTGGATATGGGCCTGTGCCTGTTTTTCATTCCCTTTGTGTTAGCTCAAAAAAAAGGCCCTCATCAAGAAATTCTTTTGTTTTTAAAAGGTTTTCCTTCAGCTAAAAACCTTTACAGCCATTTTACTGCAAATGCAAAGTAAAATAAAAAAAGAGCATATTGCTCTTTTTTTATTCCTCTTTTTCTGTCTCCGGCAGCAGTTGGTTGGTCCCGTCATCCCACAAGCGCTCTAAGTGATAAAATTCCCGTTGTTCATAATGAAAAATATGTACAATCACTTCATTGTAATCTAATATAATCCAGCGGCCCTCCTGGTGCCCTTCCCGCCTGCGCAGCTGATAGCCGGCCTTTGCCATGGCCTCATCTACATCATTGGCCAGGCTTTTGACCTGTACCGATGAGCGGCCCGAGGCAATCACCAGGGCTTCAGTAATAACCGTTAAACCGGATACATTCAAGGCAATAATATCCTGTCCCTTTTTTCTGTCTAATATGTTACGGGCTGTTTCCACCATTTGTTGTACTTTTTTTTCTTGCAAATTTTTTTCTTCCTTTCTTATCTTAGCCAATTCATCATTTTATATATTGTGGGCTCAATTTCTTTCCCTCTGGCCAGCATACTTGCTACAGCACCTTCCAAGCTGATAGATAGGGCTTGCTTTAAATCCTTTTGAGCCATTTTCGCAATTTTTTTTGATTCTTCCGTTTCCCCTCGCATAGGTTCAATACCATCGGCTATAAAAATGATGATCTCTAAATCCGTCATGGGTACTGTGCCAATGGTATGGTAAGCGATAGCATTTAAAACTTCTTCATCCTGTACATGAAAAGCTTGTTGGGCCAGGCTGGCCCCTGCAAAGCCGTGGAGCAGAGATGGGGCGTTCCATACCCGCGCAGATAATTGGGCCTGACAGTTTTTCAAAAGCTTTTGCATCTGCTCTAAGGTTTTCTCCTTGGCGCAGTCGTGTAAAAGCCCAGCCAAAGCCCCTTGCTCTAATGGTACCCCATGTGTTTTGGCAAGGGCCATGGCCGTGGCCATGGTCGACAGGCTGTGAGCCAGCCGATAAGGCCCAAGGTGAAGGGCTAAATGGTTTAAATACCCCTGGCCCAGCTCTTTAAAAGGAGAAGGGAACCCATATAAGCCCAAGGTATAAATATACCCTGCCACCTGCCCCGGCAAAGAGGGCGACATTTTTCCTGATGACAGTTGCCTGCGGATATGGGTTGAGGAGGTTTCTTCCAAAGGCATGTCTATATAAGAAAAACGGATTCCCTTAGCCCTTAATTCCTCCTCATTGAGAGCGATTCGTTCCTTTGTTCTGGGTGCCACCAAAAAATGGCACAGGCTGTATACCACTTCAGCTTCCTTCCAGCTTTCAAGCTGAGACAAGGTATCTTGGCCGATAATAAAATAAATTTCTGCCTCAGGGTATCGATGCTTAAACCAACGCAGGGTATCTACCGTATAGCTGGTGCCTCGGCGCAGCACTTCAATATCGCTAACAACAAAGTTTTTTTCGTTAACCGTGGCCAACTTGGTCATTTCAAGCCGTGCCTGGTCTGAAATGTTTTTCAAAGCCTTATGGGGCGGATTGGCCGTGGGAATAAAAACAACCTGGTCTAAACCAAATTGTTTTAAGGCTTCACGGCCAATGTTCATGTGCCTTTGGTGAATAGGGTCAAAACTCCCGCCAAAAAGTCCTAGTTTTTTTATCAATGCGGCTTTTGCTCCTTACGTTCTACTTGTCTTTGATTTGCCTTTCTATTTCATCTAAGGCTGTTTTAAGCTGAGGATCGGCCATATCGCCAAAGTCGTACATGCCCACATCCCCTTCGGGTAGCTTTACCTCGATATCCGGAGCAATACCCACCTCGTGCACCTGGTTGCCAAGGGGTGTAAAGTACTGGGCAACGGTTAACTGCATGCCCGCCCCCTCAGTGCCAATGGGCACAACCCGCTGCATAATGCCCTTGCCAAAGGTGTTTACACCTATAACGGTGGCCAGCTCGTGGTCTTTAAAGGCACCGGTAAGCAACTCTGAAGCAGAGGCGCTAAACTCATTCACCAGCACCACAAGGGGCATATCCACCGCTCCATCGGTGGCATATTGGTACACTTTTTCACCGTTTTTGTACTCAGTATAGGTAATCACTTGCTTATTATCAATAAAAATATCGGCAATGGCCAGGGCATCATCAAGCCAGCCCCCCGGATTATCCCGCAGATCAATAATCAGCCCTTGGGCCCCTTTGGCTGTTAGCTGATCCAGGGCCTTTTGGAAGGCATTATAGCTGGAACTTGAAAAGTCATATAAAGCAATATAGCCTACTTGATCGGTAAGCATGGTGTACTCTTCCGGGTTCACGTGAATCATTTCCCTTTTAAGGGTAAAAACAATGTTTTCCTTCCCCCGCCGCACTTCAACTTCAACTTCTTCCCCTACCTTACCCTTCATAATTTTTACCGCTTCTTGAATGGTATAGGGATTAACTTCTAGGTCTTCCACCCGGATAAGCTTATCTTTTTTTAAAATGCCCGCCCGCTGGGCAGGGGTGTCCCTAAACACCCGGCTGATGGTACACTCCATGGTTTCAAAAGAAGAGGAAATCAGCATACCCACCCCGGCATACTCTCCCTTGTCCTCTTCCCACATTTTCTCAAACTCCTCGGGAGTATAATAATAAGTATAAGGATCTTCTAGACCGGCCAAAAATCCCTTGTTAGCCGTCTGAGCCATTTTCTCTTCATCTATTTCGCCATAAAACAGCTGATCTACAACAACCTTCATGGTTTCAATCTCTTGAAATTGGTCGGCTATTTTTGTAAGCTGCTCATATTCTGCAAGAGAGATGGTTACATTTCCCTCTTTTTCATCTACTACTACCGCCGGGGCTAACCCTCCCTTGCCTCGAAGGTTTTCCAATAGCTGGGGCGAAAGGGTGCAGGCACTAAGGGCAAACACCAGGGTGAATAGAATGAGGACTAAGCTTTTCTTTTTCATATATTTTCTCACACTTTCTCTTTTTCAAAAATCGCATTGGCTCCCTTTCGCATCTCCAAAAGCAGTTTGAAGGTCACTGCATCCTGAAAGCTCCTAAGATCCAGGCCCATCATCCGCTGCACTTTGTCAAGGCGGTAAACCAGGGTATTGCGGTGAATATACAGCTGCCTGGCTGTATCGGAAAGGTTTAAGTCTTTATTAAAAAACATTTCAATGGTTTGCAGCATTTCGTCGTTAAAGAGCCTGGCAGTACGCCTGTTAAAAATCATGCTGGGGTATTTTTGGCCAATCTCCCTTGGAATATCTACAAGCAGCCGTTCCAAAATCATTTTGGAATAGGTAAAAATGCTCTTCTCTTTTTGGAATACTTGGCCAATTTTAATGGCCTTTTTACCCTGACGGTAGCTTTTTCCGCTTTCATTTAGTTTTTTAATCCGCTCACCAATACCAATGATTACTAAAATTCCCGTTTCGGTCATGATGGTTTCCTGCAAGGCCTGGGCAAACTGGGTCAGCTCTTCATCTGTTTTCAGTTCGCTTACATCCAACAAAAGCACTGTGGTGTACTTATCCATTTCAATAAGAACATCATTATCGTTTTGGGGAATAATCTCCTTTAATAAAGAAAGACTGCTTTGTTTTTCCACTCGGGTGGTATAAAAAACCAACACACCCCGCTCCATTTCAAGGGGAATATGATACTCCTGGGCAGCAATGGCCACATCCTGGCCATAAAGTTCTTCCTGTAAAACCCGACGGTATACGTCGTATACGTTTTGGATGCTTTGGGAGTTGTTTAAGAGGCTTTTGGCCAAGTTGGCAGCCAAAATTAAAATGTTTACGCCTCCCTCTACCATCTGGCTGCAAACAAAAACCAGTTCCGGCAAGTCCGAACTACGAAAAAAGATGTTGCCCATATAGGAAAACACTTCTCCTTCAGGCACATTGTCGGGAAATTCAATTTTCCCCCCTAGAGGGCCTTTTACAGGCTGGCCCTTTTGCGTAAACATAAAAATCTGATCTGACAGTTGATTTAAAATGGAAACAATTCGTTTTATGCCCTGCTCATCATAGTGCATTCTGTTACCTCCAGCTGTTACATTGCTTATTATTATACCATGTTCCAGCCCCAGTGAAAAGAACAAGCTGTGAACAAACCTATAACCTTCGCCAGCATTAAAACAAAAAACCCCTCTGGCCTGAGCCAAAGGGGTTTTTATCTATATATTAATCAACCAACAGGGTCTCTTCTGTTTCTTTATCAAAGAAATGAAGGTGGTTCACATCAAAGGCAACTTTGATCTGCTGGCCAGCCCGGCTGGAAGTGCGGGGGTCAACCCTGGCAACAATGTTGTCTTCCTTGCCGGAGGCTTTTAAGTACAGGTAAGTTTCAGCACCCATCAACTCGGTTACTTCAACACTTACATCAATGATGGCACTGGGCAGGTTAGCCAAGACCACTTGCTCATCGTGAATGTTCTCAGGGCGGATACCCATGTATACTTCTTTACCAATGTAGCTTTCGTCCTTTAATTTAGCAATTTTGCCGGCAGGAACTTCAATTTTGTTTTCACCAAAAATAGCGTATACTTCTTTGCCCTGTTTTTCCAGCTTGGCTTCAAACACGTTCATTTGAGGGCTACCAATAAAGCCGGCTACAAACAAGTTTGTAGGATAGTCATACAGGTTTTGAGGGGTGTCTACCTGCTGAATAAAGCCATCCTTCATAACAACAATTCTGGAACCCATGGTCATGGCCTCTGTTTGGTCATGGGTAACATAGATGAAGGTGGTCTGCAGTTTTTGGTGCAATTTTGTAATTTCTGTACGCATGGCAACACGTAATTTTGCGTCTAAGTTCGACAGAGGTTCGTCCATTAAGAAAACCTTAGGTTCACGCACAATGGCACGGCCCAGGGCAACACGCTGGCGTTGACCACCGGAGAGAGCCTTTGGTTTACGATTTAACAAGTGGCTAATGTCCAAAACCCGGGCAGCCTCTTCAACACGGCGTTTAATATCCTCTTTTGGGGTTTTGCGCAGTTTCAAGCCAAAGGCCATATTATCATAAACGGTCATGTGAGGGTACAGGGCGTAGTTTTGGAAAACCATCGCTATATCGCGATCTTTTGGAGCCACATCGTTTACAAGGCGATCGCCAATGTATAACTCTCCATCGCTAATTTCTTCCAAGCCGGCTACCATCCGCAGGGTTGTAGATTTTCCGCAACCGGAGGGGCCTACCAAAACGATAAATTCTTTATCCTGAATGTCTAAACAAAAGTCGCTAACCGCGGTTACGCCGCCAGGATAGGTTTTATAAATGTGATTGAGTGTTACACTTGCCATAAAAAAATTGCCTCCTTTTATATCATTGCGGTGCTAGCCGCAATAGGTATCATTGATGTTATTATAACCCTTCTAATTTAAAAATGAAATAGTGTAAAATTACAAAATTTCTCCTTCTTCTTTGTACATGATGTATAGTATGGTCTTGTTTTAACCATTTTATACATTCAAAGGGCTTTAAGGCAAGAAAAAAAGGGATGCCACAGTAGACACCCCTTTAAACCATACCCAATTACTATTGTTGGCTTTGAAGATCCTGGCGGGCTCTTCTAATTCCCTGAATTTTCTCTGACAAAACCTTATCCGTCTCGTCAAGAAGGGCGTCTAGATATTGATACATTTCCCGGTGAAGGTTTTCCATCTGTTCGTTTGTCCTTTGTATCAATTCATCCGCCTCTACTTGAGCCCTGGCAGTTACTTCCTGTTCACTTACCAGCTTATCGGCATGAGCCTGGGCATCGGCCACCATGTCGTTGGCGCGCTGGGTTGCGTCCGCCAGCATACGGTTTGCCTGGTCAACACTGTTTCGGTATATTTCCTCTGCCTTAATTTGGGCATTCTGTGTTGTAACTTGGGCAGCTTTATTGGCTTCATCAACCATTTGCCTGGCTTTGCTGCTGGCCTCGGCAACGGTGTTTTCCGCCTGGGCTCTGGCCTCGCTAATAATTTTTGCTTCGTTTTCAATAATAACCTTTGACTGCTTTACCTCGTCAGGCAGTTTATCAAGAGCATTTTGAATACTTTCCCGCATCCTTGCTTTATCTACCATAACCAAATCGCTTAAAGGAATTTTTTTGGCATTAACCAGCATCGCGTCCATTTCTTCAAGCAGAATGTCTACTCTTTGCTCCATATCGATTTTCACCTCTTCTGTGTTTTATCGCTTTGTGTTGTTTTTGCATAATCAATAATTGTCCCAAGGGCCTTTTGGGGCACCAATTGGGTAACATCCCCTTGCAAAAAGGCAATTTCCCGCACGGCACTTGAGCTGATGTAGGCATATTCCGGTGCCGTCATCATAAACAGGGTTTCAATTTCCGGTGCCATTTGATGGTTTAGCTGGGCCATTTGAAACTCGTTTTCAAAATCCGTAACTGCCCGCAGCCCTTTTAGAACGACAGCAGCTTCTTTTTGTTTGACGTAGTCAATCAAAAGGCCCTCAAAACTTTCGATCTGAACGTTTTTTAAATGTCCACAACAGGCTTTAACAAGTTCTTTTCGCTGAGGAATGGGAATCCAGCCCTCATTTTTGCCCGGATTTCGCACAACAGCTACAATGAGCTGGTCGAAAATTTTGCTCCCCCTTTGGATAATATCTAAATGTCCTAAGGTGATGGGATCAAAACTGCCGGGATAAATACAGATTCGTTTATTCATGGGTTGCCTCCCCGTATAGTTTATAAAAACTGATGAAAGTATCGCGATATTTCCGCTTGTCAAAATGATCAAGACCTGGGGGCACAAAATCAGCCTCATGATTTTCATCATGTTCATACACGATCCATCCCCCGGGGGCCAAAAGCCCTTTGGCAGTAATTTGCTTTAAAATGTGTTGCTGGTTTTCCATTTGGTAAGGAGGATCAATAAAAATCAAATCAAATTGTTTATGCTCCGCTGCCAGCTGCTTTAAGGCCTCGTCCCAGCCGGATTTTAGCACATAGGCCGGGGCATCCAGTTTTAAAAGCTTCATATTTTGCTGTAAAAGGGCCACTACCTTTTTATCAATATCAACCAAGGTTGCCTCTGCCGCCCCACGGCTTAAGGCTTCAAAGCCCAAGGCACCGCTGCCGGCAAACAAATCCAGCACCCTTGCCTCAAGGCATTTGCTTGCAATAATATTAAACAAAGATTCTCGTACCCGGTCTTGGGTGGGTCTGGTTCCGCTGCCTTTAGGTGCCAAAAAGCGCCTGGACCTGGCTGAGCCGCCAATGATACGCATATTATACCAGCTGCTCCGGTTCGTTTACCCTTCGTTGCCTTGCCTTTCTTTCCTTGTTGGCCTTCTTCTTTTTCTTTTTGACCCCTTGGGCAATGCTGCCATGAATCATGCCCCGGATTTTTTTGCCCCGCAAATAGCCCAGGGCGTACCCTGTGGGCACAATCAGCACAAAAAACGGGGTAAGCCTTTCAAGAAAAACAGCCGCCTGGGGGCTAGTGTTAAACATGCTAAAAAAAGGAAAGGTGCTGGCCCTGACAACCATACGGATGATATCCATGGGGGCAATACTCCGTACGATATCGTAATAGGCAAGCCCCTGGCCAACGCTGCTCTGTCCTGTGTAGGACTGAACCCAGCCGGGCAAAACCCCCAGGGAGTAGGTTTCGACCTTTGTAAATACCGCTAAAATCACAGCCAACACAAAAAACACCCCTGCCCCTAAGTAAGCTGTATAAAAGCCCCGCAGCGGGTTAAAGGACCGGGCTTCATCAGCCTTGGTCACTTCCTTGCCTTCTTCCTTGCGCTGGTACACAATTTCACCGAAGGCTGCGTCTGCCTCGCCATCAGAAGAGCCGGTGATAGACAATATGCCCATAGCCAATAGCAGCAGTACCGCATTTAACACAATACGTACCAGGTTATTTTGAACCATAAGCATGGGCCCGAAGATAAGATACAAAACCAAAATAAGCATCATAGACCCAAACACCTTTACAGCCCGTTTTGAGCCTGTTATTTCAACCACCTTGCCCTTATAGGTAGGCTTTTGAATTATCAGTGGTTTTTTCTTCTGATTTTTTCGTGTCATAGGCAGCTCCTTTAGCTATTTGCTTGCTTTTTTTATTCCTTCTGAGTCAATGATATATTTTATCAAAAAATCGTTGTTTTCGCAAGGAAAGCCCTGGGTGATTTGTTCTTTGAGCACAAAAGCGGCACTTTCCCCCTTTAAATGGGGTAAAAACCGATCGTAATATCCGCCCCCATGGCCCAGCCGGCGGCCGGCCAAATCCACTGCCACTGCCGGAACAAGGCATAGATCAATTTCCCCGCCAGCCCACTCTTCCTCCATTCCCTTAGGTTCCATAATCCCCATATAACCTTTTTGAAGAACACTTAAATCATCTGTTCTAAAAAAACGCAGTTCCCCTTTAGGATAACTTTTGGGCAGACAGAGTACTTTGTTTTGGGCCAATATGGCCTTTAATAAAGGAAGGGTGTCAATTTCCCCTGCCATTGAATAATAACAGGCAATCACCTGGGCTTTTTTAAAAACATCCCATTCAAGGACATGGACGGCAGCTTTTTCGCCTTGTTTTTTTTGATCAGAAACAGTTTTTATCATAAGGTTCATTTTTTTACGCCATGCTTTTTTTTCGTCCGCTATTGCAGCCAAAGAATTTTTATTCATCATATCTTCTTTCTACCCTTTGGGTTGGGGATAAAAGAATTTCGTAGCTGATGGTCCCTGCCCACCGGGCCAGCTCCTCTGCACTGATTTGCTCTTGCCCCTGGCGCCCAATAAGCACCGCTTCATCCCCAATATTAACGTTTTTAATTCCCGTTACATCCACCATCATTTGATCCATGCAAATTCTACCTACAATGTTTGCCCGCCGCCCACCCAAAAGCACCTGGCCTTCGTTTGAAAGGCACCTTGGGTATCCATCGCCATAGCCCAGAGCCAGGGTGGCAATTTTTGCTTGCCTGTCGGTTATATAGGTACCTCCGTAGCTAATGGCCTCACCAGCAGTTAAGGTTTTAATATAAGTAACTGGCGCCTTCCAAGCCAATGCCGGAACCAAGGCCACATTGGTTTTTACAGGGGGGCAGCCATATAGGGCAATACCCACCCGCACCATGTCTAAATGGCTGTTTGGAAGGCTAAGGGTGGCAGCGCTGTTGGCGCAATGAAGCAAAATGTTTTGAGGCAGTACTTTTTTTGTTATTTCTAAAAAGGAATGAAGCTGGCTTTGGGTCAGCGCCTTGTCTTCATCTGCTTTGGAAAAGTGGGTAAAAGCCCCGGTAACAGCTATTTCAGGGTATTGCAGGGATAAATTATACAGGGACAAAAGCGCTTTATCAGTTTTGGCCCCAATCCGGTTCATACCCGTATCGACCTTTAAGTGTACAGCTGCCTGCAAGGTATGTTTCCTTGCGGCCTCCCCCAGCCAGTGTATTTGATCCTCGTGGGTAACAGCAAGGGTTAGACCGTTTACAACTGCCTGTTCACATTCTTTTTGAAGGGCTGCACCTAAGATCAGAATAGGTGCCTTGATACCCTGAGCCCGTAATATGAGCCCCTCTCTTACCCGGGCTACCCCCAACCAGGCTGCCCCGGCCTTGAGGGCAGCTATAGCCGCCTGAACAATCCCATGGCCGTAGCCATTGGCCTTTACCACGGCCATAAGTTTTGTTTTAGGCTGTAAGCAGCCTAAAATGGCGGCTACATTCTGTTGAATAGCCGCCATAGAAAGGTGTATGGTTGTAGATTGACCCATCATCAGATCCGGTGGTAATTTTTCCATAACGAGATTTTTTCCCTTGATTTCTTCTTGTTTTATCGTCTTTTATTCCCTTCATAGTGCTTTAAACCTTCTACAATAAGCGCACTTCTTCTTGGGACAAAAGTTGAATATTGTTGTCTTTTAAAACCCGGGTCGCTTTTTCAAGCTCTCCCACTCTAAAAACAATCAAGGCATCTTTGCCTGCGTTACGCACAAAACTGTACAAATACTCAATGGCAATATCGGCCCCGCTGAGCATGTGAAGAACCTGGGCCAGACCCCCGGGCACATCGGGTACGGCCGCTGCAATCACATCGGTTAAGCGTACAGTATACCCTGCGTTGCTAATAACTTCCATAGCCCGTTGATAATCAGCTACAATGGTTCTTAAAATACCAAAGTGGGTGGTATCGGCAATTGACAGAGAAACCAGGTCAATTTTTTCACGGCCCAAAAGGGCAGTAAAATCAGCCAGGCGGCCAGGGGTATTTTCAATAAAAACAGAAATTTGTTTTACATGCATATCCATTCCTCCTTTATTCGAGGTTTGCTTATGTATATTATAAGGTATTTGATTACAGCAATCAACTAGCAAACATTAAATTTCCCGCTTGTCAATGACCCGCTTCGCCTTCCCTTCACTGCGGGGCAGGCTGCCCGGCTGGGCCAAAATAACCTTTGCATGTACCAGGGCATGTGCCGCCAGCTGCCTGTGAATCTCGCTTGCCAAGGCTTCCATGTCCTTCACCGTGTCGCTAATTAAGTTTGGCGACAGTTCCACCTGCACGGTAACTGCGTCTAAAGCCCCTTTGCGCTCAACAATAATTTGGTAATGGGGCTCAATGCCCTTTACCTGAAGCAAGGCATGCTCAATTTGCGAAGGGAAGACATTTACCCCCCGAATGATTAGCATGTCATCGGTTCTACCGGTGAGCCTGCCCATGCGAATATGACTGCGTCCACAGGGACAAGGGGTATCAATGAGCATGGTTAAATCGTGGGTACGGTAGCGGATTAAAGGCATGCCGTGTTTCGTTAAGGTGGTAAAGGTTAAATCCCCCAGTTGGCCATAAGCCAGGGGGGTATTGTTTTCGCCAATAATTTCGGGCACAAAGTGATCTTCCCATACGTGCATGCCATTTTTGGCCATACATTCAACACTAACCCCAGGGCCCATAATTTCGCTTAAGCCGTAAATGTTAATGGCGTTAATGCCAAGGGCTGTTTCAATGTGGGTGCGCATGGCCTCTGTCCAAGGTTCGGCTCCAAAAATACCTGTTTTTAGTTTTAGCCGGTCGGTGGATATCCCTGCCTGTTGAAGGGCATCAATTAAGTTTACAGCGTAGGAGGGAGTACAGCAAAGGGCGGTGGCCCCAAAGTCTTCCATGAGCATGAGCTGGCGCTGGGTGTTGCCCCCGCTAATGGGCACTACTGCCGCCCCTACTCGTTCGGCTCCGTAATGGGCCCCCAGGCCTCCGGTGAATAAACCATATCCATAGGCTACCTGAACCACGTCGTTTTTTGTAACGCCACCGCAGTACATGGCTCTTGCCATCAGCTCGCTCCACCGGTCAATATCCCCGCTGGTGTAACCGGCCACCGAGGGCTTACCTGTGGTGCCGCTGGAGGCATGGATGCGCACAATTTCAGATTGAGGCACCGCAAATAAACCGAAGGGGTAATTTGCCCGCAGGTCCTCTTTTTCCGTAAAAGGCAAAAGGCGCAAATCCTCCACGGTCTTAATATCCATGGGGGTTAGCCCCTTTTGTTGCATTTTTTTGCGATAAAAGGGAACATGCTCGTACACCCGGCGAACAACGCTACGCAGGCGCTCGTTTTGAATGTCTCTTAATTGCTCCCTTGACATACATTCCATTGTTTCGTTCCAAATAACTTGGCTGTGTTTCACGAATATTCCTCCAGCTGGCGATGTAGTAAATGGCCGCTACTCTTTGCTGCCCCTGTCAAAGCCCTGGTCAAAGGCCTTCAAATTTACCTCCAGGGTATGGGGTTTAACGCTTTGTTCAATGGCTTTATGCCAGTCCTCTTTAATCCAGGGCAAGTGCCGGGCTAACTTCCCCAATAATATCATGTTTACAGCCCTGGGGTTGCCAAGGCGTTGGGCAAGGTTAAGGGCGTCTGTTTCCTCTACCTTACCAACTGCAAACGCTTCTTGGTAAGGGTTTTTTGGGTAAGCCGCCACACCGGAAACAACAGGCATAGGCATAATTTTCTGGGTGTTAACAATAAAGGTGCCCTCCTTTTTTAAAAAGGGCAAACCACGGCCCGCCTCCAGGGCTTCAAAGGCCAGTACAAAATCCGCCTTTCCTTCTGATACAAGAGGGGAATAAATGGTTTTTCCCAGGCGCACATGAGTAATAACACTGCCTCCCCGCTGGGCCATGCCGTGTACTTCGCTCACCTTTACATCCAACCCCTTTTCAAGGGCTGCACTGCCGATAATTTTGCTGGCCAGCAGGGTCCCCTGGCCACCAACGCCTACAATAATAATATCAAGGGTCATTTATTTGCCTCCTTTTAAGCCTTTTGAGGTTTTAGAGCCCCAAAGGGGCAAATCCGGGCGCACAGGCCGCAGCCGGTACAAAGGGTTTCGTCAATGGCAACGCCCTCTTCACCCCTGATGATGCATGGGCATCCAATTTGCATGCAAATACCGCAATTTTTGCAGTTTTCCACTCCCATGGGGGGCAATTTTTCCTTTGTAATTAAAATACAAGGGCGCTTTACAATCACAACGGATACGGCCTCCCGCTGGGTTTCTTCTTTAATAATGCGCATCATTTCCTTTTGGTCAAAGGGATCCACCTCGGCAACATGTTCCACACCACAAGCTCGGCACAGGGCTTCCAAGTCTATTTGAGGGGCCGGCTCACCATAAATGTTTTTACCGCTCACAGGGTTTTGCTGGTGGCCGGTCATGCCCGTAATCCGGTTATCTAAAATGAGTACGGTAATCGCTCCTTGGTTATATACTGCATCAATTAAGCCGGTAATTCCGCTGTGAATGAAGGTACTGTCTCCAATCACCGCCACGGTGTTTTTTGAAAATTCTTTCCCCCGGGCCTTTTCGGCCCCGAAGGCCATGCCAATGCTGGCCCCCATACAAAGGCATGCGTCAATAGCAGCCAAGGGGGCCAGGGCCCCCATGGTATAACAGCCAATGTCTCCCATCACGTTTAACTTTAACTTGTTAAGCACATGGAAGGTGCCCCTGTGGGGACAGCCGGGGCACAGTACCGGAGGCCTGGGGGGCAAGGGTTGAGTTTGGGTTATTGCTGTTTTTTCGCCAAAAATTTCGCCAACCCGAAGGGCCGAAAGCTCCCCCTGGTAACCGGTGAGGTTTTTCCCTTCAACTGTAATGCCCATGGCGGCAATTTGCTCTTCAAAAAGCCCTTCCAATTCTTCAATAACAACCAACCGATCTACCTGGCCGGCAAAAAAACGGATCAGCTTTTTAGGCAGGGGGTGCACCAGCCCAAGTTTTAACACGCTGGCTTTGGGCAGGGCTTCTTTTACATATTGGTAAGCGGCCCCGCTGCACACAATACCAAGGTCTCTGCCGTTTGTTTCTATATTGTTTAGATTCAGAGTATCGGCTTCCTCCTCAAGGGCCTTCATCATCTGTTCAACCACCATATGCCTTTTTCGGGCCATGCCGGGCATCATTACGTATTTCATCGGGTCTTTTTCGTAGGCTTTTAGCTCTACCTCCTTGCGCTGGCCCAAAGTAACGATAGAACGGGCATGGGCGATGCGGGTGGTGATACGCAAAAACACCGGGGTATCAAACTTTTCGCTGATTTCAAAGGCCAGCTTGGTAAAATCCTTACATTCTTGGCTGTTGCTGGGCTCCAGCATGGGAATATGGGCCGCCCTGGCGTAATAACGGCTGTCCTGCTCGTTTTGGCTGGAGTGCATGGCCGGGTCGTCGGCACACACAATCACCATGCCCCCACGTACCCCTGTGTAAGAGGCTGTAAAGATAGGGTCAGCTGCTACGTTTACTCCCACATGTTTCATACAGGTCATGGCTCTGGCCCCGGCCATGGCAGCCCCAAAAGCTACCTCTGTTGCCACTTTTTCGTTCGGTGCCCATTCGCACCCTAGTTCGCTGTACCCGGCGGCATATTCAGTAATTTCCGTACTCGGGGTACCGGGGTAACTGGATAAAACCGTTACCCCCGCCTCATAAGCACCTCTTGCAATGGCTTCATTTCCTAGCATTAATTCTTTCATCATTTTCCGCTCCAGTATCCATTATTCTCGTAAATCTGTTACACGTTGGGCTTTGCCCGCCTCAAAACGCTTTAGGCTGTTGGGTGATACTAAGGTAACTTTTACCTCCAGGCCTAAAATGGTTTTTAAGTTGTAATAAACCCGCTGCTGCAAAGCCTCCAGCTCGCTGAACCGTTCCAGCAAACTTGAGTCAACCAGCTCGGTTTTTACTTCTATATAATCAATATAATGTTTTTTTGTAACAACAATTTCGTAATGGGGGCCAAGGCCCGGCTCTTCCAATAAAATGGTTTCGATTTGGGAAGGAAAGATATTTACCCCCCGAATGATCAGCATATCATCGCTTCGGCCCTTGACCTTTTCCATACGCACCAGGGTACGGCCACAGGCACAGGGCTGATGGTTAAGCCTTGTAATGTCTCTTGTTCTGTAGCGCAGGGTAGGCTGCCCCTCCTTGCTTAAGGTGGTAAGCACCAGCTCTCCCTCTTCCCCTGGGGCAAGGACCTTCCCCGTGTCCGGGTTTACAATTTCGGGATAAAAATAATCAGCATTGATGTGCATGCCGCACTTGCAAATACACTCCCCCGCTACCCCAGGCCCCAGCACCTCCGTTAAGCCATAATTTTCGGTGGCAACAATATTCCACCGGCGTTCCAGTTCTTCCCGCATGGCCTCGGTAGAGCCTTCAGCTCCAAAAAGACCGATTTTAAGCTTTAACTGCTCCATTACGCCCATCTCTTCCGCCACTTCCGCCATGTATAGGGCATAGCTGGGAGTGGCGATTAAAACGGTGGAACCAAAATCTTTCATTGTGTTAATTTGTCTTTTGGTGTTGCCACTAGATATGGGAATAATGGCCGCACCAATTTTTTCCAGACCCCCATGCAGCCCAAAGGCCCCTGTAAACAGGGTATAGCCAAAGGCAATTTGGGCAATGTCCTCATCGGTAACCCCGGAAGCGGCAGCAATGCGGGCTACGCTTTCGGCCCACATAGTCAAATCGTTTTTAGTGTAGCCTGCAGTAATGGGCTGGCCTGTAGTGCCGCTGGAAGCGTGAATGCGAACCACCTTTTGCATCGGCACCGCCAGCAGGCCAAAAGGGTATTCACTTCTTAAATCTCCCTTGCAGGTTAAGGGAATATGTTCGATGTCTTCAAGGGTTTTAATGTCTTCAGGCTTCATGCCCTTCTCGTCCATTTTTTGCTTGTACAAGGGTACATGATGGTACGCATTAAAAACAGACCTTTGCAGTCGCTCAAGCTGCAAGGCCCGTAAAATTTCCGGGTCGCCTTTTTCAATTTCCGGGTTCCACATTAAGGGCTGGGAGGATCTTCTTTCCATTCTGCCATACTACCTTTCTTCAGTCGCGCCCAATTAAGCCTTGCTTAATTTTTTATACAGTATAGCAAAATAATATCCAAAAGAAAAGTTGCTCCAAGGTTTAATACAGCAAAAATACCATTTGCTTTTTCTTGCTAGATATTCCCCTATCATGGTATAATATTAGTTGGCATATTTTGATTGAGAATGCCTATTGAAAAGGAGAAGCAAATGCAGAACTTTTTTAAAAAGATATTTGGAAGTGGCAACGACGCCGCTGTAAAAAAACTAAACAAGACGGTTGAGCTGATTGTTGAAAAAGAACAGGAATATAAAAACCTTAGTGACGAACAGCTGCAAAACAAAACCCAGGAGTTTAAAGACCGTTTGGCCAAAGGCGCCACCTTGGATGACCTGCTGGTAGAAGCTTTTGCTACTGTCCGGGAGGCTGCCTGGCGCTCTGTTGGCATGCGTCCATACCCGGTACAACTGCTGGGAGGCATAGTTTTGCACCAAGGCCGCATTGCAGAGATGAAAACAGGCGAAGGGAAAACCTTGGTATCTGTTCTGCCTGCCTACTTAAATGCCTTGGCGGGAAATGGCGTACACATTGTTACCGTTAATGATTACCTGGCAAAGCGAGACAGCGAATGGATGGGAAAAGTTCACCGTTTTTTAGGCCTACGCGTAGGCCTGATTGTGCACGACTTAGACCCGGAGCAGCGAAGAGAGGCCTACCTTTGTGACATTACCTACGCCACCAATAACGAACTGGGCTTTGACTACCTGCGGGACAACATGGTTATTTTCCAGTCTGAAATGGTACAACGGGGCCATCCTTTTGCTATTATTGATGAGGTGGACTCTATTTTAATTGATGAAGCCCGCACACCCCTGATTATTTCCGGCCAAGGCGAAGAATCCACTGATATGTACCAAAAAGCCAATCGTTTTGTTGTGCGCCTTAAAAATGAAGATGACTATTCTATTGACGAAAAGCAAAAAGCGGTGATTTTAACCGAGGAAGGCACCCGAAAGGCTGAAACCACCTTTGGTATTGATAACCTTTCCGACCTTGAAAACACCGATTTGAATCACCATATTATCCAAGCTTTAAAGGCCAATGTTCTCATGAAAAAAGATGTGGACTATGTGGTTCAAAATGGCGAAGTAGTGATTGTAGATGAGTTTACCGGCCGGTTAATGGTTGGCCGAAGGTATTCTGACGGCCTGCACCAGGCCATTGAAGCCAAAGAGCACGTAACCGTTGCAAGAGAGAGCAAAACCCTAGCTACCATCACCTTTCAAAACTATTTTCGCATGTATAAAAAGCTTTCGGGAATGACGGGAACCGCCAAAACGGAAGAACCGGAATTTCAGAGTATTTATGCACTGGACGTTGTGGTTGTACCCACCAACAAGCCCTCTATCCGCAAAGATTTAAACGACTTAGTTTATAAAAACACCAAGGGCAAATTTAATGCCGTAATTGAGGAAATTGTTGGCCGCCATCAAACGGGCCAGCCCATTCTGGTGGGTACTGTATCAGTTGAAACCAGTGAGCTTTTAAGCCATATGCTTAAAATGCGGGGTGTTGCCCACGAAGTGCTAAATGCCAAGTACCACCAAAAAGAAGCGGAAATTGTAGCCCAGGCCGGCCACTACGGCGCTGTTACCATTGCCACCAATATGGCCGGCCGTGGTACAGATATTTTACTGGGGGGTAACCCGGACTTTTTGGCAAGAAGAACCATGCGCCAGGAAGAATATGAGCCTGAAATGATTGAAGAGGCCACCGGCCATAACGAAAACGTACCTCAAGAGGTGTTGGATGCCAGGGCCCGTTACAGCAGCCTGGTAAATGAGTATAAAAAAACCACCGACCAGGAACACCAACGGGTGCTGGAAGTAGGCGGGCTGCATATTATCGGCACCGAGCGCCACGAAAGCCGCCGGATTGACAACCAGCTGCGGGGCCGTTCCGGCCGCCAGGGTGACCCGGGCTCAACCCAGTTTTTTATCTCTCTTGAAGATGACCTGATGCGTATTGCCGGGTCGGAGCGGATTCAGCCTATGATTGAACGGCTGGGTATGGATGATGAGTCTCCCATGGAGGCGGGCATCTTAACCAAGCAAATCGAATCGGCCCAAAAACGGATTGAAGGCCGTAACTTCGACATTCGCCGCCATGTTTTACAGTATGACGATGTAATGAACCAGCAGCGGGAAGTCATCTACGGCCAGCGCCGCCAGGTTCTTCAAGGGGAGGACATGAATGAAACAGTAAAAACCATGGTTGCCGCCCTGGTAGATTCAGCTGTTATGCAATACTGCGGCGGAGACGATAGCCAAGCCTGGGATATGGAAGGACTGTTTACTTACTTAGAGCGCCTTTGCCTAGTACCCGGCACCTACCAAAACAACCAGGCGGCCATTGAAAAAAACAGCAGGGAAGAGCTTAAAACCTTTATTTTGAACGAGGCCAATCGTTTCTACACCCTAAGGGAACAGGACTTAACCGCCATGGGCATTGACATGCGCGAGTTTGAGCGGGTCATTATCCTCTCCTCTGTTGACGCACGGTGGATGGATCATATTGATGCCATGGATCGGCTGCGGGACGGAATCGGCCTTCGGGCCTACGGCCAAAAAGACCCAGTGGTTGAATACAAAATGGAAAGCTTTGACATGTTTGATGAAATGGTTCATCTCATTCAGGAGGATACCATCAAACGCCTATATCAGGCCAAGGTTTCCGTACCGCCTCAGCGTAAGGCCGTTGCCACCCCCACCGGCACAAAGGGCGGCGGCAAAAAAATTGATTTTGACCCTGCCGACCCTACCATTGCCCGCAACGGCCCCTGCCCTTGCGGCAGCGGCAAAAAATTTAAGCACTGCCACGGGGCCAAATCATAACTGTGCGAAATTAAAAAATAATTGCTTAGCAGCAAAGGAATCAAACCAATATAAAGGATGTGAAAAAATGATTGTATTAGACTCTTTTAGGCAAGATCTTATACAAATTCGTGAAAGTATTATACAGGCAGGTGATGCACTTTAACATCGCTCAAATGAAAGAGGAAATTTCTGAGTTAGAAGAAGAGATGAATGCCCCAGGATTTTGGGATAACCTGGAGCGCTCTACCAAGGTAAATCAACGCCTTGCAGCCCTTAAAAACAAAACGGCTCACCACCAAAACCTTATCCAGGAAGCGGAAGACATTGAGGTGTTGATGGACCTGGCCCAGGAAGAAGAGGACGAATCCCTGGTGGCAGAAATTGATGAGCAGATAACCACTTTAAAAACCCGGGCTGAAGCTTTGGAGCTTGAAACCCTGATGCGGGGCGAATATGACAAAAATAACGCCATCCTCTCCCTTCATGCCGGAGCCGGCGGTACCGAGGCCCAAGATTGGACTCAAATTTTATACCGGATGTATACCCGCTATTGCGAACGAAAAGGCTTTACCCTAAAGGTGCTGGATTTTTTAGACGGGGATGAGGCGGGGATTAAAAGTGTTACTTTTGAAGTGGACGGCGAAAATGCCTATGGTTACCTTAGAGGGGAGAAAGGCGTGCACCGGCTGGTCCGCATCAGCCCCTTTGACAGCAATGCCAGGCGCCACACGTCCTTCGCTTCTTTGGATGTTTCCCCTATTTTAGAGGGAGAAGATGACTTTACCCTGAATATGGACGAGGTGCGCATCGACACCTACCGCTCTTCGGGAGCAGGAGGCCAGCACGTTAACAAAACCGACTCGGCTGTGCGGATGACCCACATTCCAACCGGCATTGTAGTACAATGCCAAAACGAGCGCAGCCAGATTCAAAACCGTGAAGTGGCCTTGCGGATGCTTAAAAGCAAGCTGATTGAAGTAAAAGAGCGGGAAAAAGAAGAGCAAATGTCGGATATTAAGGGTGAAATGAAAAAGATTGAGTGGGGCAGCCAGATTAGAAGCTATGTTTTTCAGCCCTACACCCTGGTAAAGGACCATCGGACCAACTACGAATCAGGTAACATTACCGACGTAATTGACGGAAACCTAGACGGCTTTATTACTGCCTATTTAAAAATGCAGTAATTGCGGCTATCCTAATTCAGCTATGGTCATTGGTCTTGTCCACCTGGTTTTCCAGACGGATATCATTTCTACAAGCCAAGGGAAGATGAGGGGAGAAAAGAATGGAACAAGGGCTACTAGAACACCGAAAAAAAGAGTCTTTTTCTCTATTTTCCTATCTATGGGCTTTTACGCTTCTGGGGGTTCTTTTTATTGCCCTTTTGCTTATTTGGGCCACCCACCCCAAAGTGATGACCAACTATTTTTTAAAATACAGCCAGGCCGAACAAGGAGGCGTTTCCCCTGGGGACTACCCCTACATTGCCCAAACCATTACCCGTTATTTAAAAGGCCAAAATCCTTCAATGGATATAAGCCTTCCCATTGGGGGCACCAGCCAAAAACTGTTTAATCAAAAAGAACTTTTGCACATGCAAGACATTCGGGCTCTTATTCACCTGGGCACCATTATTCTAACCGCCGGAGCTCTTTTTTTAGCCTTTTTACTGATTTTTTATGCTAAAAGCAAAAAAATACGCCTGCTTACAAGGGCTTTGTACAAAAGCTGTATGGCTATGTTTTTACTGATTATATTCCTTGGCCTGTGGGCGGTTATTGATTTTAACAGCCTGTTTATTGTTTTTCATCAATTGCTGTTTACCAACGATTTGTGGCTGCTAAACCCCCTTAAAGACAGGCTGATCCAGCTGATGCCCCTTGATTTTTTTGTTCAGTACGCAAAAACCCTTATTCTCAGTTACTTTTTGCTGTTGGGTTTTCTATTTACAGCCGCTGTCGCGGCCACCCGTATTTTCTCACCTAAAAAGGAGTAATTGTTTTGCCCTATGCCTCTTATCAAAATAAAGTTAACCAAAAGTATTCCCTTTTAAAACAAAAAAAAAGCATGACCATTTTGGCCCTTGAAACCTCTTGTGATGAAACAGCCGCAGCCGTTATTCAAAACGGCCGTAACATTTTAAGTAATGTTATTTTTTCGCAAATTGATCTTCATAAAGTATACGGCGGTGTGGTGCCGGAAGTTGCCAGCCGGGCCCATGTAGGGGCCTGCGATGTGGTCATTGACCAGGCCTTGAAGGAAGCAGGCCTTCATCTTGGGCAAATAGACGCCTTAGCCGTTACCCATGGACCGGGCCTGGTAGGAGCTTTGTTAACTGGGGTCAGCTGTGCAAAGGGCCTTTCCTATGTTACAGGGCTGCCCCTGGTGGCTGTAAACCATATTGAAGGGCACATCAGCGCCAATTACTTAACGTATCAAGAATGTAAGCCGCCTTTTTTATGTTTGGTTGTCAGCGGCGGTCACAGCCACATTATTTGGGTTAAAGACTATGCCAGCTACCAGCTTTTAGGGCAAACCCAGGACGACGCCGCCGGGGAAGCCTTTGATAAGGCGGCCCGTATTTTAGGCCTTCCCTACCCTGGGGGCATCGCCTTGGATAAACTGGCAGAAGAAGGAAACCCTGAAGCCTTATCCCTGCCCCGACCTAAAACCAAGGGCAAGTATGATTTTAGCTTTTCCGGCTTAAAAACAGCCTTTATTAACCAGGTGCACAATATGGAGCAAAAAGGTAGCCTGTTGCCTATAAAGGACCTGGCAGCCAGCTTTCGCAGGGCAGTCGTATCCTCCCTGTGCGAGAAAATCATTTTAGCCGCCAAGGATTTTGACGCCCCGGCGGTGGCCCTAGCCGGAGGGGTATCCGCTAACCGGCTGTTAAGGCGGGAAATGACTCGGCTCTGCCAGGAAAACCAGCTGCCGCTATTTTTGCCCACTCTCTCCCTTTGTACCGACAACGCTGCCATGATTGGCTCTGCCGCTTACTACGCCCTTCAAAAAGGTGATGTAGCCGGGCTCAACCTAAACGCCAACCCGGCCTTGCGGCTGATTTAGAATACTTTAGCCTTTAAGCTACATTTACTATGTGCATAGCCCCCTTATCGCTTGAACTCTACCCAATAAGGGCAGGTTCCCATTAGCCGAAATGATTTAAAAATAAAAAAACCGACGCAATTAATCGCATCGGTTTTTTTTATTTACCCTTTGTTATGCTTTTCAAGCCATACCATCAGTACCGCCACATCTGCTGGGGATACCCCGGGAATCCGCCCTGCCTGGCCTAAGGACCTGGGCCGCTGGGCCTCTAGTTTTTGCCTGGCCTCAATACGCAGGGCATCGATACCATTATAGTTTATGTCATCAGGCAACAACTTGTTTTCTAGTGCCTTTGTTTTTTGAATCTGGGCTTCTTGCTTTTTTAAATAGCCTTCGTATTTAATCTCAATCTCCGCCTGTTCCGCTGCGTCGGCAGGCACCTTCTTCAGCTCCGGCAACAGGGCTTGTAACTGTTTAAAGGTCATCTTGGGCCGTTTGAGCAGGTTGCCCGCCGGCAGAGGTGAGGCAGGCGGCGTTTCACCAAGGGCTTTTAAAATACTGTCTCGCTCTGATGAAATAGGTACCATGGTTTTTTCAATATAAGCAATGGCCCTTTGTGTTTCCTCCATCTTTTTTTCAACCATGGCCATTCTTTTTTCATCCGCTAAGCCCACAGCATAGCCTAAGGGGGTCAGGCGAATATCTGCATTGTCCTGCCTTAAAGTCAGGCGGTATTCCGCCCGGCTAGTCATCATTCTATACGGTTCATCGGTGCCTTTGGTGGTTAAATCGTCAATGAGCACCCCGATGTAAGCCATGTCCCTTGTAAGCACAAGGGGAGCCTTGTTTAGCAGTTTTAAAGCCCCATTTACCCCTGCCAAAAGCCCTTGGGCCGCCGCTTCCTCATAACCTGAGGTCCCGTTAATCTGCCCGGCAAAATACAGACCTTCAATATTTAGGCTCTCCAAGGTAGGTTTTAGCATTTTAGAATCAATGCAATCATATTCTATGGCATAGGCCAGCCGGGTTAATTCACAGCGCTCAAGGCCCTTAATAGAGCGGTACATTTTCCACTGAATATCCTCAGGCATGCTGGAAGACATGCCCTGAACATACCACTCGTTGCTTTGGGCCCCTTCAGGCTCCAAAAAAATCTGATGCCGGTCTTTATCGGCAAAGCGTACAATTTTATCTTCTATACTGGGGCAGTACCTGGCTCCGGTGCCTTTTATATCTCCTTTATACATGGGAGCCCGGTGCAGGTTATCCAGTATAATTTGATGGGTTTTGAGGTTGGTCCAAGTTAAATAACAGGCCATGGTGTTGTAAAGCTCTTTTTCAGTTAAAAAAGAAAAGGGCACTACCGGCTCATCTCCCGGCTGAATATCCATCCGGTCAAAATCAATGCTCCGCTCATCTACCCGGGCGGGGGTACCGGTTTTAAAGCGGCGCAGAGGAAAACCCATATCGAGGAGAGATTGAGAAAGCTCCGTAGCCGCCATAAGCCCCTGGGGCCCGCCCTGCCAGGTTTGCTCCCCTATAATAATGCGGCTTTTTAAAAATACACCGCAGGCCAAAACCAGGCTTTTACACCTTTCAATACTGCCGGTGGTGGTTTTAATCCCTTCAACCTGGTTCTTTTCAATCAAAACTTCCGCTACTTCCCCTTCGCGAACAGTCAAGTTTTTTTGGCTGAACAAGGCCTGTCTCATTCGGTTTTGGTAGGCTTTTTTATCAGCCTGAGCCCGCAGGCTGTATACCGCCGGACCTTTGCCCCGGTTTAACATGCGGCTTTGCAAAAAAGTATCATCAATGGCCTGGCCCATTTCCCCGCCCAAGGCATCTATTTCCCGAACCAGGTGCCCTTTGGCCGTACCGCCAATAACAGGGTTGCAGGCCATTAAAGCAATGGAGTCCATATTCAATGTTAGCAGCAGTGTTTTTATTCCAAGGCGGGCAGAAGCCAGGGCTGCTTCACAGCCTGCATGTCCAGCGCCAGCAACAATCATTTCGTAACCCATGTTTCACCTCATAAAATCCTTAGCAAAATATTATAGCACAGGTTGCTTTTTATTGGAAACTTTTGTCTTCTTTTTCTGTTTAGTAAAAGTAAATTAAAAGCGATTTTTCAACCCTTTCAAAGCTGCCTTTTATTGGGCATATAATATAGTAGAAACACTTTCTTTTTCTGTGAAAAAGTGGTATAATAAGGTGATGAGAAAAATAAGCAAATCTCTTGCTTTAAGGGGTTTTTCAACCTCCTTTTTCACAGCAAAATGATTTTCTTTTTTGTTTCAGTTTTTTACCCCTAACAAGAATAAAAACGAAACATCTTTTTTACTAAAAATCAAAAAGAGGTGCAACTATGGCAGAAATTCAAAACAACCTTTCTTCTAACAATCATGCCTTACACTCCACCCACGTGGACGTAAGCTATGATGAAAGCCAAATTCAGGTGTTAGAAGGATTAGAAGCTGTGCGCAAACGGCCGGGGATGTACATTGGCTCTACCGACTACAGGGGCCTGCATCACCTGGTGTATGAAATTGTAGACAACTCCATTGACGAAGCCCTGGCAGGTTACTGCGACGAAATTATTGTAACACTCCATCAAGACGGCAGTGCCAGCATTGTTGACGACGGGCGGGGCTTTCCCATAGGAGTTCATCCCACCATGGGTCGCCCCGCAGTTGAGGTTTGCTTAACCGTATTACACGCCGGCGGTAAGTTTGGTGGCAGCGGTTACAAGGTTTCTGGCGGCCTTCACGGTGTAGGCGCCTCTGTTGTAAATGCCTTAAGCAAAAAAATGATGGTAAAAGTATATCAGGATGGCAATATTTATCAGCAGGAATACGAGCGAGGCCAAATTTTATACGACCTAAAAATCGTTGGCTCCACCGACCGAAGCGGAACCACCGTTCAATTTTGGCCCGACGTAAAATCCGAAGAGAACCCGGAGGGCATTTTTGAAACCGGTGACTTTCAATACGATGTATTAAAAACCCGCATGCGTGAGATGGCCTTTTTGAACAAGGGCATTAAAATTATTTTGCGGGACGAACGGCCGGAAGAACCTCGTGAACACGTATTTCATTACGAGGGGGGGATTAGCGAGTTTGTAAAGTACTTAAACAAGAACAAATCCGTTTTATTTCCTGAACCCATTTACATTGAAGGAATTAAAAGCGATGTGATGGTAGAAGTTGCCATGCAGTATAACGACGGCTATTCCGAAAACATTTATACCTTTGCCAACAACATCCACACCCCCGAAGGAGGAACCCACCTTCAAGGCTTTAGTGCTGCCCTTACCCGATCCATTAACGACTATGGCCGCAAGTACAAAATTTTAAAGGACGCCGACAGCAACCTAAAAGGTGAAGACGTGCGTGAGAGCCTAGCTGCCATTGTGAGCATTAAATTAATGGAGCCCCAGTTTGAAGGGCAGACCAAAAGCAAATTGGGCAACAGTGAGGTGCGGGGCATTGTAGACAGCTTTGTATCCCAGCAGCTTTCCGACTTTATGGAGGAAAATCCCACCGTTGCCAAGGCCATTTTAGAGCGCTCCTTAGGGGCCGCCCGAGCCCGGGAAGCAGCACGCAAAGCCAGGGACCTGACCCGGCGAAAAACGGTTTTAGAATCGGCCAGCCTGCCGGGCAAATTAGCCGACTGCTCCGAAAAAGACCCTTCCAAGTGCGAAATATTTATTGTTGAAGGGGACAGCGCCGGGGGCAGCGCCAAAACCGGCCGAGACCGGCATTTCCAGGCTATTTTGCCTTTGCGGGGTAAAATTTTAAATGTAGAAAAAACTCGTATTGACAGGGCCTTGTCTAATAACGAAATCAAAGCCATGATCACAGCCTTTGGCTGCGGCATTGGGGATGACTTTGACCTAGCCAAGCTGCGCTACCACCGTATTGTATGTATGACCGACGCCGACGTTGACGGAAGCCATATCAGAACCTTGATGCTCACCTTCTTCTTTCGCTACATGAAACCCTTAATTGAGAGCGGCCATGTGTATATTGCCATGCCTCCCCTATATAAGGTAACCAAGAGCAAAAAAGAGTATTATGTGTATAACGATGAAGAGCTTGAAGGCCTGCTCCAAGAAATCGGCCGGGATCCCAAACCAGAAATACAGCGTTACAAGGGCCTTGGGGAAATGAGCAGCGAACAACTATGGACCACTACGATGAATCCAGCCACTCGCACCATGATGCGGGTTACCATGGAAGATGCCATGGCAGCAGATGAAATATTGACCATTTTAATGGGCGACCAGGTGGAACCCCGGCGAGAGTTTATTGAAGAAAATGCCGCCCTGGTAGAAAACTTGGATATTTAATCCGGCCCTTGGGGCCAATCAAATTTGATGAGGTGAAACAATGGATTCGGATCGTTTGATTCCTATAGAGTTTGGAACAGAAATGCGCAAATCTTTCCTATCCTATGCTATGGCAGTTATTATCAACCGGGCTCTGCCCGATGTACGCGACGGCTTAAAACCCGTACACCGGCGTATTTTGTATTCCATGAATGAACTAGGCATGACCCCGGATAAACCCTTTAGAAAAAGTGCCCGTATTGTTGGCGACGTGCTGGGTAAATACCACCCCCACGGGGATACGGCGGTGTATGATGCCATGGTGCGTCTGGCCCAGGATTTCTCTACTCGTTATTTGCTGGTAGAGGGCCAGGGAAACTTCGGTTCTGTTGATGGTGACGGAGCCGCCGCCATGCGTTATACCGAAGCCCGTCTGAGTAAATTATCGATGCATTTAATTGGCGAAATTGATAAAAACACCGTTGATTTTTACCCGAACTTTGACGAAACATTAATGCAGCCTTCTGTTTTGCCAAGCCGCTACCCCAACTTACTGGTTAACGGCTCCAGCGGTATTGCTGTGGGCATGGCTACCAACATCCCCCCCCATAACCTGGGCGAGGTAATTGACGGCGTTGTTTGTTTGATTGACAACCCCGATGCCACCTTAGATGACTTAATGGAACACATTAAAGGGCCCGACTTCCCCACAGGGGGGGTTGTGCTTGGAAAAAGTGGCATTCGGGAAGCTTACTACACCGGCCGGGGGCGCATTATTGTGCGGGCCAAAACCGATATTGAAACCATGGAAAACGGGCGCAACCGCATTGTTGTTACGGAAATTCCCTACATGGTCAACAAAGCTCGGTTAATTGAAAAAATTGCCGAACTGGTGCACGAAAAACGGCTGGAAGGCATTTCCGACATTCGTGATGAGAGTGACCGGGAAGGGATGCGCATTGTTATTGAACTTAAAAAAGATGTGTATCCAACCATTGTATTAAATTATTTGTATAAACACACCCAAATGCAAGAAACCTTCGGGGCCAACATGCTGGCCCTGGTCGACGATAAGCCGAGGGTGCTTTCATTAAAAGACATGCTTCATTACTATATCCTCCACCAAAGGGATGTTGTAACCCGTCGCACCCAGTTTGAATTAGACCGGGCTCAGGCCAGGGCCCATATTTTAGAAGGGCTGATTAAGGCCCTTGACCATATTGATGAAATTGTAAAAATTATTCGGGGCAGCAAGGATACACCAACCGCCCGGGAATCTTTGATTGAGCGTTTTGATTTTAGTGAAAAACAGGCCCAAGCCATTTTGGATATGCGTTTGGCCAGGCTTACTGGCCTTGAACGAGACCGGTTAGAAGAAGAGTATAATCAGCTTTTAAAAACCATTGCCTACCTTCAGTCCCTTTTAGCCAGTGAAACGCTGCTGATGAATGTTGTAAAAGAAGAAATGCTTGAAATCAAACGCAGGTTCAACGACCCCAGGCGCACAGAACTAACTGCGATGGAAGGCGAAATTGATATTGCAGATTTGATTCAAGAAGAGAATATGGTGGTTACCTTGACCCACTTTGGCTATGTGAAGCGTTTACCTGAAAATACCTACCGGGCCCAAAACCGAGGGGGCAAGGGGATTGCAGCCATGACCACCAGGGAAGAAGATTATGTAAAGCAGCTGCTGGTGGTAAACACCCATGATGATATTATGTTCTTCACTTCCTTTGGCCGGGTATACACTTTAAAATGCTACCAAATCCCCGAAGCCGGGCGTACTGCCAGAGGAACGGCCATTATTAACCTGCTGCCCTTAAACAGCGAGGAGAAGGTCACCACCATCATCCCCGTACCAAGAGACAGTGAAGAGCGTTATTTGGTTATGGCCACCCAAAAGGGCATGGTCAAAAAAACCCACTTGAAAGAGTTTACCAACCTGCGTAAAAGCGGCCTGATTGCCATTGTGCTAAAAGAGGACGATGCCCTGGTAGATGTAAAACTAACCCACGGGGATCAAGAGTTGATTTTAGGCAGCCGTCTGGGTAAGGCCATCCGCTTTAACGAAAAGTCTATCCGCACTACAGGCCGGGCCAGTATGGGGGTTCGTTCCATCAAGCTAAGCCCCAAGGACTATGTTGTATCTATGGATACCATTGAAGAAAACACCGATGTTTTGGCTATTACCACCAAAGGCTACGGCAAGCGTACCTCTGTTGATGAGTACCGTGAACAGGGCCGTAATGGAAAGGGAATTATTGCCATTAAACTTACCGAAAAAACCGGCGAGCTGGCCGCCCAGCTCATGGTTCACCCAAAGGAAGACATTATGCTCATTACCGATGACGGAACCATTATCCGCATGAACGTAGACAGCATTTCCCACATTGGGCGTAACAGCCAAGGCGTTCGCCTGATGCGCTTAGCTCAAGGCAGCCAAGTTGTGGGCGTTGCCAAGGCAGAAGCCTTTGAAGAAGAGGACGAAACCCAGGAAGCACTTGTAGAAAACGGTGCAGAAAACGAAAATACCGTAGCCCAAGGCGAAGAATCAGCAGAGGATACCAACAGTTTTTTAGCCGAAACCGAAGGCACTCCCCCCTCTCAAGAGCAAAATACCAGCCCAGGCCAAACTGAAGAAGAATAACAGCACAAAAAAGAGTTGCTTAGGTTAAAACCCGGCAACTCTTTTTAATTGCTGCTTTTTTTATTTGAAATTCAAAAGGGCCGGCAGGCAAAACCCTTTCACTGTAAATTTCATTATTCAGGAAGGCCTTGTCGTCTTATTTATAAATAAGATCAAAGAATTTAGCCTTGAAGACAAAAAGTTTTGCTCTAAAAAGCAATAAACAGAGCAATACTACTAAAAAGAAACCCGCACTCAATAAAGTGAATTTTATTTTGTTGGTAGGGCGCCAGCTTATCGCGTATCCTCCCCTGGGCATGACCCCTGCTTTCTTACTCTGATAAAGGCTTAATGTATTTTTCATTAGCCTTTTTAAAAAAGAACAGCGAGAGGATGAAGGCCACCATTTCAGAAATGGGAAAAGCCCACCATACTCCCGCTAAGCCTACGGTTTTAGACAGGATAAAGGCCATGGGTAACAGTACAACAATTTGCCTGACCATAGATACGATTAGGCTGAGCACCCCGTTGCCAACAGCCTGAAACACAGTGGAAAGCACAATACCCACAGCAGCAAAAATATAGGAGATGGAAATAATGCGAAGAGCCGGTTTGCCAATGAGCAGCATGTCGCTGCTGGCATTAAATATTTTTAATATGGGCTCCGGAAAAACCATAAACAAAAAGGTACCTATAAGCATAATAATTAAGGCGTAGGTAATGGCCACTTTAATAGCTTGGTACACCCTTTTTTTGTTTTTAGCCCCGTAATTATAACCAATCACTGCAATGGCCCCGTTGGTTAGCCCAAACACAGGCATAAAAATGAAGCTTTGAATTTTCGAGTAAATACCCATAAAAGCTACCGCCGTTAGGCTGAAGGCGCCCAGGATTACGTTTAAAAACGCCATCATAAACGAACCGACAGATTGCATAACAATGCTAGGCAAGCCTACAATGTAAATGCCTTTAATAATCTTCCAGCTGGGCTTAAAGCCTTTAATGCGAAGCCGCAGTTCCTTGTTAAAGCGCTGATTCAAAATAAAGGCCAATACAGCTGCCGCAACTTGACCGATAACCGTTGCCCAAGCAGCCCCGGCCACGCCCATTTGGGGAAAGGGACCATAACCGAAGATCATAATGGGATCTAAAATAATGTTAATAATGGCCCCGGTCGATTGGGTGATCATATTGTAAATGGTATTGCCCGAGCCCTGCATGATTTTTTCAAAAGCCAACTGCATAAAGACCCCAAAGGAAAAAATACAGCAAATTTGAAGATAATCCACGCTCATGGCAATAATATTGGTATCAGCTGTAAAAAGGCCTATAAACCACCTTGCTCCGATAAAACCAAAGGCCGCAAACACAATCCAAGCCAGTAAGGCCAAAAAAACGCCGTTTTCGGCGGTAAGTAAGGCTTCCTCCTGCTTATGCTCCCCTAGGCGCCTTGAAATTAAGCTGTTTATGCCAACGCCGGTACCTACCCCAACGGCAATCATGAGCATTTGAATGGGAAAGGCATAGGAAACGGCCGTCATGGCTGCTTCGCTTATTTGGGCTACATAATAAGTGTCTACCACGTTGTACAATGCTTGAATCAGCATTGAAAACATGATGGGAAGGGATATTTTTAAAAGCAGGGAGCGAATAGGCAGGGTACCCATTCTGGCAGATTTATTTTCCATTGTATTCCTCCTTCAATGTAACTTAATTATTGTACCATATCTGCTCATATAAAAAAGGGGTTTATAAAAGTTTTGAGCCAATTAATTGCATCCCCCTGTATTCTTTGCTACAATAATAAGGCCATTTCATAGGGCTGATTCCCTAAATATCAAAGTGGGACGGTGGATATTTGTATGCGTTTTTTAATTAGAATTATTTCCTCCCTTATTTCTTTTGTTCTGGTTGCGGCAGTGGCCCTTTTAGGCTGGCTTACCGTAACGGAATTTATGCCCCAGCCCATTGAAGATGCCATGGGCCAAGCCGCTAGCAGCAATGCCTACAGCGGTACACCCCTAAGGGTAGTCAGTTGGAATATTGGCTATGGCGCCCTGGGCAAAGAATCTGACTTTTTTATGGATGGAGGCAGCCAAACCAGTATTAATGACAAGAACATTGTAACCAAAAACCTAAATGGCATTACCAGCACCTTGGCTGGCCTGAATGCCGATGCGTACTTACTGCAAGAGGTTGATAAAAAATCAACCCGAAGCCATTATATTGATGAGGGAGCCCTGTTAGAAAGCAACTTCTCCAGCTACTCATCAGCCTTTGGCTTAAACTACTCCTGTAACCTGGTGCCTTACCCCTGGCCCCCTATTGGCAAGGTAGAAAGCGGTCTGCTTACCCTCCAGCGCCTTTCTATGACCAAGGGGGAGCGGATCAGCCTACCTGTGCCCTTTACCTGGCCTCTTCGCATTGCCAATTTGAAGCGCTGTATGCTGGTTACCTATGTTCCCATTGCCAACAGCGATAAACAGCTGGTGCTGGTAAACTTTCACCTGGAGGCCTATGACGATGGGACAGGCAAAGCTGCTCAAAGCAAAATGCTAAGGGATTTTATGGAATCAGAGTATAAAAAAGGCAACTACGTGGTTGCCGGAGGGGACTTTAACCAATCTTTTCCCGATTCCCTGAGCTTATACCCTATTAAAGGGCAGCAAGCTTGGACTCCCGGACTGCTGGACAGCAATGACCTTCCCAGCGGCTGGAAATACTATTACGATTCCTCTGCCCCCACTTGCCGCCTTTTAAACCAGCCCTTTGACCCAAGCAGCAGTGCCACCCAGTATTACGTTATCGATGGTTTTATCCTCTCGCCCAATGTAGAGGCTACCATGGTTAAAACCCAAAATCTGAACTTTGAATATTCCGATCATAACCCGGTGGTACTGGATTTAAACCTGATAAATGCCACCCAGGCCCCCCAGCAAAGTTACTACGATTTTAATCAGCCCAATATTACAGCCCCTAGCCAACAGCAAAATGACCAACAACAAAACACCCCCGAAGAAAACGGTTACTTGCAAGGGCCTATGGTTCCGTCCCAACCCTAATTTAAACATAGTTCCATAGGGGAATAAATTCCGATAAAAAAACAGAGAATAAAGCAGATTTCATTTTATTGGGAGGATGCCTCCCTTAACGGCACTCTGACAAAAAGAGCAGCTTAGCTGCTCTTTTTGCTTTATGACTATGCTTTGCTTTGATGTTCATCTTTTTCCCTTAACTCAACCCGCCTGATTTTACCGCTGATGGTCTTGGGCAGTTCTTGCACAAATTCAATCACCCGGGGGTATTTATACGGGGCGGTGGTTTGCTTTACATGGTCTTGCAGCTCTTTTTTTAAGGCATCACTGGCAGCATAGCCCTGTTTTAAAACAATGCTTGCCTTTACAGCCTGACCTCGTAGGGGGTCCGGTACGGCGGTAATGGCTGTTTCCAGCACTGCCGGGTGTTCCAGCAGAGCGCTTTCCACCTCAAAGGGTCCAATGCGGTAGCCGGAGGACTTGATCACATCATCAGCCCGGCCAATGTACCAATAATAGCCCCATTCGTCCTTCCAGGCCATATCCCCCGTATGGTAAATATCATCCTTCCATACGGCCTGGGTCCGCTCCTCGTCTCTGTAATAGCCTTGAAACATGCCCACAGGGACTCCGTGATGGGTGCGGACTACAATTTCACCGCTGACTCCGGGCAGGCAACTCTCATTCTTCTCATCAATCAAATCCACATCAAACAAGGGGGAAGGCTTGCCCATGGAACCTGGAACTACCTTCATCCAAGGGAAGGTAGCAAGGGTTACTGCCAGTTCCGTTTGGCCAAAGGCCTCTCTTAATTCAATGCCTGTACGAGCCAAAAAGGCTGCTGCCATATCCGGATTTAAGGGCTCCCCTGCAACGGAAGCATGATGAAGGCTAGATAAGTCGTATTTTCCAAAGTCTTCCTGAAGGATGTAGCGGTACATGGTAGGCGGAGCGCAAAGGCTTGTGATTTTAAATTTTTCTACCAAAGCCAAAATATCCCCAGGACAAAAGCGGTCAAAATCATACACAAATACGTCGCAGCCGCAAAGCCACTGCCCGTAAAGCTTACCCCAAACAGATTTAGCCCAACCTGTTTCCGATAAGGTCAAATGCAGGCCGTTGTTTTCTACTTGCTGCCAATAAGCAGCAGTAATAATGTGGCTTAAAGGGTAATAATGATCGTGAAGCACCATTTTTGGCATGCCTGTGGTACCGCTTGTAAAGTATAAAAGCAGTGGGTCGTGATTATGGGCATACTGATCTCCTTGGGGTTTTGCAAAGGTTTCGGGCATGTTCTCGACCGCTTCATGGTAAGGCAGCCAGCCTTCCCGGGCCTCTTTTACGGTAATACAGTGTTTTAAGGTAGGGCAGGCGCTTCTAGCCTCGTTTACCGCCTCCATTACATGGCTATGGTGGTCGGTTGCTACAATGGCAACAATATCTGCTGCATTACAGCGGTAAGCAATATCCTTTACCGTTAGCAGGTGCGTTGCTGGCACAGCTACTCCGCCTATTTTATGAAGGCCCATTAGCAGGGGCCAAAATTCCAAATGCCTTTTTAAAATTAGCATCACCTTATCGCCTTTTTGGATACCCAGAGATAAAAAGTAGTTGGCCGCCTGGTTGCTCCATTTTTTCATCTGCTCAAAGGTAACCACTACTATTTCCCCTTCCGGGTTGGTCCAGGTAAGGGCTTTTTTATCCGGTTCCTCTTGAGCAATTTTATCCACAACATCAAAAGCAAAATTATAAGAGGCTGGCTTTTGGATGCGGAAGTTTTTATTAAAATCATCGTAGGAAACAAAGTCTCCCTGAATGTTTACGTATTGCTTATACACTGGTTCCATCGTTACACCCTTCCTTTACTTTTGTAGTTCGGCATTTTCTTTTATCACCACGGCGATAAACTTGCAGGGTTCTTCCAAGGCGTACATCACATGAGGCAGGCTGCTGTCATAATAAATTGAATCTCCCGGCTCCAAAATCAACTCATTGCCCCCTAAAACCAGCTTAAGGTAACCTTGGAGCACATAGTCAAACTCCTGTCCCTCATGGCTATGGGCCTGCTTTACAACCCCTGGCTGATCCGGTTCTACCGTTACAATAAAAGGCTCGGCAAACTTACCGGAAAAATTATACGCCAGATGCTGGTAGTGGTACTGTTTACGCCGATCAAAGGCCAGGCCCTTGTCTTTTCGGGTCAAAATATAACCCTTTAATTTGGGACTTTCACCTGTCAGCAAATCAGAAATATCCACCTTCAGTACATCGGCAATGTTGAATAAGTGAGAAAAAGAAAAGTCCTTTATCCCTTCTTCATAAGCCATGTAATCGTTTATATCAATGTTGGCCTTTTGAGCAACTTCTTCCTGGGTAAGCCCTACAATGTCCCTTAAGTCCCTGATGCGAAGGGCAATTAATTGTATCTGTTCCACTAGAATACCTCCTTTTTTTATATAAAAAAACTTTTACAAAAATGTAAAAGCCTGATCGCCAATGATCGCCAAATCATCTTTTCAGCTCCAACAAGCCTAAGCCTATTACGCGGCACCGGATGCCTTTACTCAATATTCAAAGCATCTGCTCAAAAGTGATGTGAAACGTGGTTTGCTGCCGGCTTACACCAACCGCCGGCTCTCTAAAAGCAAAAGGCTTGTCTCTTGTCTTTATCATTGCAGTTTGTATGAAATTACTAAAATGGTAGCATTCAGAGGGTCCAAAGTCAATGGATAAACCCCTGTAATTCTGTTTTTTTGCTGTCTTAAAAAAATACATCTTTAAAGCAGATTGATAAGAAAAGGCCCCTCCGATTTAGAAGGGGCTTCAGCCTGTCAAAAAACCCCAAACGTAAAGCGTGGGATGCATGAAGGCGGCAAG
>CAYFQH010000019.1:0-39584 GCA_964345215.1 uncultured Oscillospiraceae bacterium
ACCAGGGCCTCTATGAGGCAGCGCGGATTGATGGTGCCAGCCGATGGAAGCAAATCAATAACTTAAACTCAACAGCCATTTAGGTGGCTAAAGCTAAAAAGGCCCCTTAGATATGAGGGGGCCTTTTTGGCTGTTAGCTCTTTTATTTTTATTATATTTTACATACACGCCGGGGACGTTGCTTTTAGTTTTTTTGGAAGCCACCCCTTTTCCTGGAAGGCCTAGGTATAGGAAGATTTTTACCGATTGACCTTTCATCAGTTTGACCTTTCATCAGTATAAACTAAGCCTAAAGCATAAACGATGGGTTCACCAAATGAATTTATGAATCGGAATAGGAGAGAAGGATGGAAAAGGTAGAACCTTCATTGGGTTTGCTTTTTACCTTCATCAGCCCCTGATGGGCGTTTACAATAATACGGGCGATGGAAAGGCCCAGGCCGTGGCCTGAGGATCTGGAGGAACGGGCTTCATCTGAGCGATAAAAACGACTAAAGATGTGCCGCATCTCTTCTTTGGTCATGCCGCTGCCTTTGTCGGTAACTGACAGCACACACCACTTTGGTGTTTTTTCAATACCCAGCTGTATGGTTGTGCCGGAAGGAGAATACTTAATGGCATTATCAACTAAAATGCGCAGGGCTTGCTTGATCATATTTTTATCGCCGTAAATGATACAATGATCTTGGGGTGAAAAAGTGTACTGGTGGTCAGGAGATACCAGCAGACTTTCCCGATGAAGGGCAGAAACCAACTCACAAGGGTCAAAGGCCTCCATCTCTAGGAGCAGGGTCTTCTTATCGTGGCGGGCTAAAAACAGAAGGTTTTCGACCAAATCCTTCATGCTCTCGGTTTCCTGGGCAATGGCCTGGATACCTTCCTCTAAAATTTCCTTATCGTTTTTTCCCCACCGGTTCAGCATCTGAACATAGCCTTGTATTACAGCAATGGGGGTTCTTAACTCATGGGAAGCATCAGATACAAACTGTTTTTGACTGTTGTAACTGCGCTCAATTCGGTCGAGCATGTGGTTAATGGTCAAAGACAAATCCTTTAATTCATTCTTAGTCCCCTCGGTATTAATCCGATCTGATAAGTTACTGGCACCCAGGGTGGCCGCCATATCAGAAATATCCCTTAAGGGCTTTAAAACCTTCTTATTTAAATTTTTGCGCTTACGCATAAAGGAAATGACCCGAAACAAGTCGGCTAATAGCAAACCAATGACAAGGGCCCCGTAGATTGTAAATATTTGTCCAAAGGGATAGGAAATTAAAAGAATGCCCCCGGTGCCCCCATCGATTAAAAGAGGTATTTGCAGCACCCCTTCCGATAATAAGGGCCTTGGAAAGGTATAGGTGAGAATGCGCTTTATTAAATCCAGTTCCTGAGGTGCAAGTTGGGAAGAAGGAATCAATTCCACTGCCTGCAGCCGTGGATCTTGAGCTGATTCAAGAAGAAAGGCCTCTTGACCTTGGGTTAAGTAAACTTCCTCATAGTACTGGGTAATTTTAGAATAATTGGGGGCCAGAGCAAAAATAAAACAAGCTGTTACCACCAGCAGCACCATAAGGCTTGTTCTAATTAACTGAAAGGAGTAATGCAGGGCAATACGCATAGCCAAAGAAAAGCGGATGTTGCTCCATAAAGAGCGGGCCGCCTGATTAATAGAATGGCTAAAAGCGTTAAAGCCCCTTGGGGTAGGGGATTCGGGGAGGGTTATTGGAACGATTTTTTGACTATTCTTTTTTAAATTTTTTTGGGATTTTTTATTTGATTTATCTTTTTTACTCTTCTTCATATTGGAACATATATCCTACTGCCCGTATTGTTTGAATCATCTTCACTTGGAAATGATCATCAATTTTTTGGCGCAAATAACGTATGTAAACATCAACAATATTGGTTTCGCCCATAAAAGAATAGCCCCATACCTCGTTTAGTAATTCATCTCTGGTCATGGCTCTTCCTTCATTTTTAACCAAGCAGTGCAAAAGGTCAAACTCTTTTTTGGTTAAGTTTAAAAGAGTGCCGTCAAAGGAAGCCCTGTAGGCACTCGGATCGATTTTTAGAGGACCCCGTTGTATCACATGGTCTTGGTTTTGGCCTGGAGAAAGGCTTGATCTGTGCTTTTTAAGCCCTACGCGAATACGGGCCAATAGCTCCTCAATGGCAAAGGGCTTTGTAATATAGTCGTCAGCCCCCATATCAAGGCCCATGACCTTATCGCTTACATCGTCTTTGGCTGTAAGCATAATAATAGGCACGTCACTATTTTGGCGGATTCTGCGGCATACTTCAATGCCGCTGAGTTTTGGCAGCATTAAATCTAAAATGATTAAGTTCGGCTGCTGACTTTCAAAAAGCTCCAGCCCTTCTCTTCCGTCAAAAGCGGTAACGACCTGGTAGCCTTCGTACTTTAATTCCAGTTCTAAAAACCGGGCAATTTTCTGTTCATCTTCAACAATTAATATTTTTGCCATGTGTCAGTATCCCTTCTAAATTTTCGTAAGAAAATTTAAGTATCATCAATTAATTATAGCATAAAAGCCGCCGTTCTACTATGTGTACAGACAGGCAGCTTTTATGATGGGGAGTAGGGGATAGGGTTATTGGATTGTTGCTTCTTGAGAGCCGTCTTCATTTTCTGAAACGGTGTAGCTGCCCTCATCCTGGTATTCTACCGTAACAGGGGAGGCGTTGGTGGGAGGAGCTTGGGTGCTTTGGCGGTTGTAGTAGCTGTTTTCATCAGCCTGGCCCTGGTTGCCGGGGTTGCTTTTGGGCTGTTCATCGTCAGATGTAAATTTGATTACAGTTTTTTTTACGGTTCTGGCGCCGGTTTTAACCATGTCTTCAAAGTTATCTTTGGCAAAGTCCGGGCTATCCTTATCTACAGAAATTTGATAGCCTAACAGCAGTACCAGTAAAATGCTTGGAATGACCACCCAAAAAGCGAATAGGGTTACAGGAATAAGATAGAGCAGGGAAACGTTTGCAATGGTCATATTCTTTTTATGAACAATGATTCTAAAGCGGTAAAGCTTTGTAAAAATATTGTTTACCTTTTTTGCGTTGTTTTGATTTTGGTAAACCGTGTCGTAAGGATTTGAACCCTCTTGGGCCTGCGTTCTGTTTTTTTGCCCGATTTTACCATTTTTTTCGAGGTCTACAAGGGCCTTGGCCAGGTTGCCGTTGTGGTACTCCAGTAAATTAACGGCCTCTTCATAGCTGATTCCGCTCTTGCTACGGAGTATTTCGATGTCTTCAATAGTGTAATATCTTTCCATATTTTCTCCTCCTATGTTTCGTTTCCAGTTCTTTGTTCTTTCCTTTGGCTTAACTATACTTTAGCATAGGCAGGATGTACATTCTTGAGAATATCATAATAGTTTTATGAGAAAACCATGAGAAAATAAGTAATTTTGTTTAATCACTCAATTGAAAAATGCCGCCGTTCGTGCTAAAGTTAATTAGGTTGTTACCTAGGTATATATAATGGATGTATCCATCACTTTATATTAAAGGAGTTATATTCGATGAAAACAAAAATTTGGGCCCACCGGGGCGCAAGCGCTTATGCGCCTGAAAACACCCTTGCTGCTTTTATGCTGGCCATTGAGCAAAAGGCCGACGGCATTGAGCTTGACGTACACTTTACAAAAGACAAGGTGGCCATTATAACCCATGACGATGACGTATTTCGCGTAACCGGCTACCATGGTTTGGTAGAAAATTTGACCCTAGAAGAAATTAAGAAGTTAAGTTTTGATAATAAAATGGCTGCTTATTTTGGCGAAAAAGCCCCTACCTTAGAAGAGGTATTGGATTTAATCAAACCCTCAAATCTTACCATTAACATTGAGCTTAAAACCAACCATCGCAGGCCTGAAGGCTTAGAAGAAGTTTGCCAAGAGCTGGTTAAAAAAGCGGGGATGGATGAGCGGGTTTTATACTCTTCTTTTAACCACCATTCCCTTAACCATATTAAAAAAATTGCTCCCCACATGCCCTGCGGCATTTTATATTCCAATAATATGTTTAAAGAATGGAACTACGCAAAAACCATGGGCTGGGAAGCGGTACACCCTCATTTTAAAAGTGTATACAGCAAAGAGTATATTAAAGAATGCCATGCAGCGGGCATTCAATGCAATGCCTGGACGGTGGATGAACCGGCGGATATTCAGTTTTTGCTGGATCTGGGTATTGATGCGATTATTACAAACAAGCCTGATGTTGCCCTGGCCCTTCGGGATAAATAACATTAAAAAATTTTATAATCGGCATTGCTATAGAAAGGAAGATGAAAATGAGTACAGCACCGCCAATTCCAACACCCCATATTAATGCTAAAAAAGGGGACTTTGCTAAAACTGTTTTAATGCCGGGAGACCCTCTGCGCTCTGAATTTATTGCCAAAACTTTTTTGAAAAATGCTAAATTGGTGAATAATGTTCGGGGTATTCAAGGCTACACCGGCGAATATGAAGGAAAACTGGTTTCAGTTATGGCCTCCGGCATGGGTATGCCTTCCATGGGTATTTATTCCTACGAACTATTTAACTACTACGATGTTGAAAACATTATCCGCATCGGTTCTGCAGGGATGATCCATCAATCCTTAAAGGTGAGGGATATTGTTGCAGGCATTAGTGCCTATACCAATTCAAATTTTGGCAGGCAGTTTGGCTTTGAGGGCCAATTGGCTCCTGCCTGTGCCTATGAGCTGCTGATGAAGGCGGTTGAAGCAGGAAAGAAGATGGGGGAGCATATTGTAGTTGGCCCCGTTTATTCTTCCGATATATTCTATGACGAGTCAGCCCCTTTGGGCGTTCTTCAGAAGCTGGGTGTTTTAGCTGTTGAAATGGAGGCGGCGGCTCTTTACTTAAACGCCGCCAGGGCTGGTAAAAAAGCCTTGTGCCTGTGCACCATTTCGGATAATCCCTTTACAGGGGAAGGTTTAAGTGCAGAAGACCGGCAACTGACTTTTACCGCCATGATGAAAATTGCCCTGGAGATTGGATAAAAAAAGAAGCACATCAAAATCAAACAAGAAGGTTGGCCTTTAAGTGGGCCAACCTTCTTGTTTGGGCATAAATACAAATTACAGCACTCGATACAGGGAAACCACCTTGCCTAAAATGGAAATATCGTTTACATAGATGGGGGACATGGTGGGGTTTTCGGGCTGAAGACGAAAATGCCCCTTTTCTTTATAAAAGCGCTTAACCGTAGCCTCATCTTCAACCATGGCAACAACAATATCGCCGTTTTGGGCATCAGGCTGTTTGCGTACAACTACATAGTCGCCGTCAACAATGCCCGCTTCAATCATGCTTTCGCCCTGTACACACAGGATAAAAAAACTGCCTTCGCCAAGCATGGTATTGGGCAAAGAGATGTATTCTTCAATATTTTCAATAGCTAAAATGGGTTCACCGGCCGTTACCTTGCCAACCAGTGGTACGGAAGCACTGTTTACATTGCCATAGCCGGAAAAATCTTCTTCAAGCACCTCAATAGCCCTGGGCTTCATGGAATCTCGGTAAAGAAGGCCTTTCTTTTCAAGCCGTGTTAAGTGCCCGTGAACAGTAGAAGTGGATTTTAAACCGACGGCATCACCAATTTCACGTACAGAGGGGGGATAACCCTTTGTTTGAATTTCTTTTTTAATAAATTCTAGAATTTTTTGCTGATTATCACCGCGAGGTTTACGCACAGGCTTCGCTCCAAATCTATAAGGTATTTGTCTTTTATTGTTCAATTTATTATTTACTACCTTATTATAGTAAAAACAGGCTTATTAGTCAAACGTTTGTTCGCAAATGGTATAAAAAATGCTTTTTTTGCCTTCAATCACTCTATTTTGTCATCTTTTTGGTTCTCTTGGCGATATTTAACGTATTTAGCTGCTTCCTTTCGGCGAGCCTGGCTCATGGCAGCATAGTGTTTGCGGGTGGTATTAACATCGGCATGGCCTAAAACATCAGCCACAAGGTAAATATCGCCAGTTTCATGGTATAAGTTGGTACCAAAGGTGCTTCGTAGTTTGTGAGGACTCATTTTCTTTTTAAGGGGGGCGGCAACTGATGCATATTTTTTGACTAGATTTTGCACCGCCCGCTGGGTAATGCGTCGCTTTTGCATGGAAAGAAAAAAAGCATCTTCATGACCAGGCAGAGCTTCTATTTTTGCCCGCTGCTTGTCATAGGCTTTTAAAGCCTGGGCTACTTCATCGGGGAAGTATAAAACAACCTGGTTACCACCTTTACGGGTAACTAAAAAGGCATTTTGCTCAAAGTCAATATCAGAAATATTGATGCCTACACATTCGCTAACCCGAATGCCTGTGCCTAGGAATAAAGAAAGGATAGCAAAATCTCGCTCTCTTGTATGAACTTGATAGGCCTGCTGCCTTTTGGTTAAATGATCGCCAGTTTCAACAACGTTGAGCATCCGCTGAATCTCATCCATTTCAAGGCGTAAAATGGGCTTTTCATGAATTTTAGGCAAGGAAATGAGAGTAGCCACATTGCTTAGAATTCGGTTTGATTTAAATAGATATGTAAAAAAAGAGCGAAGGGAAGAAACTTTGCGCATAATGCCTAACTCATTGTTGGTAACGGGCTTATCGTTTTGCGAATCCTGAGGGAAATATATTGTTAAATATTCAACATACTGTTCGAGATCCCGCTGGGTAATCTGATTAAGGGCCTCATCATCCATTTCATATAGGTGAGCATATTTTACATACCTGGGCACTTCAGCCTGAAGAAATTGGAAAAAAATGCGCAGATCGTAAGCATAAGCCAGCCTGGTTAAAGTGGTGGTAGTAGTGCTAATGGCGCGAATATAATCGCTACAGGCGGGGGGTAACTCTTTTAAAACTTCCCTGATTTGCAGCATGCGTTTTTCATCTATGGTTGCGCGGTAATTTTGTTCCAATTTTATTTCACCTCAGTTAAAAAGATTTTAAAAGTGATCAGGGTAGGAATAGCTGCAAAAGAATTAAATAAGCCCTTAGAATGGCGATGAGCGGAATTCTGTCTTAAAGACTATAAAGGCGGTCTATTGAAGTAATTGTTGTTTTACCGCAATTATCTATTCGTAAAAGTATTCTTTCGCGAATAGATATAAGGATGAAAAGAAAGAATACCCCACCTCCCGGCAATGGCATTTTTTCTATCTTTTGATACGTGAAAAAAATAATTCCTGGTTGCCATTAACTTGTTTTTATAATTAAAGTATTTAGTGTATCCCGCTTCCGATCTATCTATTTTGTTTCCGGAAAGTTCAGCTGCATAAACTGTTTAATTTCGTTTTTTGCCAGTTCATCGCAGCGGTTATTCTCAGGATGGTCACTATGACCTTTTACTTTAAAATATTGTACTTGGTGCTTTTTCATTAATTGAAGGAGTAACTTCCATAAATCCTGGTTTTCCACTGGCTGTCCCCCAGCAGTTTTCCAGCCGTTTTGCTGCCATTTGTCAATCCAGTTTTTTTCAAAGGCATTCACCAAATAAGCAGAGTCGGAATATAAATGTACTTTACAGGGAGCTTTTAAGGCCCCAAGGCCACTAATAGCAGCAAAAAGTTCCATTCTGTTATTGGTCGTGCTAGGCATGTGGCCGCTAATTTCCTTACGATGTGGGCCCAAGCTCAAAATAGCGGCCCATCCCCCCGGCCCCGGGTTTCCGGAACAGGCCCCGTCGGTAAAAATATCTACTTGTTGCTTGTTGTTATTTTCCATTTATTATATCACATTTCCTTATTTTACTCTGTATCGGCGGTAGTTCCTTGCTCATCTTCGGTCAGGGACATGTCTTTGCCGGCTTTTTTAGGCCCACGAGCGGCCCTTTGAGCCCAAGTCTGAACTAAATCTTCTTCCATGGCCCTAAGCTTCCAATCGCACATTTCCATGGCCTCCATCACGCTGCCTTTAAAGGCATTCTGCTCCAAAACATATAAGGCTTCAATGGTTGAGCCCTTAGGTGATGAAACCGCATTTTTGAGGCTGGAAGGCTCCTGGCCGCTACTCATAGCCATTTTGCCGGCACCAATAAAGGTTTGGGCGGCCAGGCGGGTGGCCACATCCCTGGGTAAGCCAAGGCGCACAGCCCCGTCTACCATTGATTCCATCAATAAATAGGCATAGGCCGGACCGCTGCCACTAATGGCGGTAGCTGGGTTTAAAAGTTCTTCCTGCAGCATGCAAACATAACCTAAAGAAGAGAAAAAGCCTGTGGCCCACAGAAGCATTCCCTGGGTTAAACTATGTTTTTGAGATAAAATGGTTGTGCCTTGATTAATGGCAACAGCCGTATTGGGCATGACCCGTAAAATGGCCGCCTGGTCTTCAAAAGGGGCGCAGGCTTCTTTAAGCATATCAAAGGTCCATCCGGCGGCGATAGAAATAAGGCATTTGCCTTGGAGCCAGGGTTTTATGATATCAATTACCTCTTCAATAAAGTTAGGCTTTACGGCTAAAATGATACAGTCACAAAAAGTAACCAGCTCTGTGCTATCCTCAGCCAGGGTAATATTAAGTTCATCTGCCAATTTTTTGGCTGCTGCAGTGTTTTTATCGTATACCCAAATATCCTGGGATTGGGCTGTTTTAGCCTTTACAGCCCCACGAATCATAGCGCCGCCCATATTCCCCGCACCAATAAATCCTATTTTCATATTATAACTCCTTTTAAGGAAAATTATTGCCTACCTACTCATTATACCATGTTCTAACCTAAATTAGAAATTTTTACTCAAATCATAGCCACCGATAAAGTCATTTCTAAAATCCATCAGCCGGTCTTCAAAAATAGCTTCTCGCACATGTTCCATCAAGCGGATTAAAAAGCGCAGATTGTGTATAGAAGCCAGTTGGGAACCGAGTATTTCTTTCGCCTTAAATAAATGACGAATATACGCCCGGGAGAAATGTTGGCAGGCATAGCAGTCGCAGTCTTCCTCTATGGGTATAAACTCTTTAGCGTGGGCGGCATTTTTAATCACCAAACGGCCTTTTTTTGTAAATACCGTACCGTTTCTGGCAATTCTGGTGGCCAAAACGCAGTCGAACATGTCTACTCCCCGTAAAACCCCTTCAATTAAACAGTCAGGTGTACCTACACCCATTAAGTACCGGGGTTTTTCAAAAGGCATAAAGGGCATAATTTTTTCAAGCATGTCATACATAATAGGTTTTGGCTCTCCTACGGATAAGCCGCCGATACCATAGCCAATAAAATCCATATCCGCTAGGGTTTTGGCGCTTTCAATGCGCAAATCTTCATAGAAAGCTCCCTGTACAATACCAAATAAAGCCTGGTTTTCTTTGGTATGAGCTTGTTGGCAGCGTTTTGCCCAGCGGTGGGTTCTGTCCATATTTTCTTTGGCCGTAGCATAATCACAGGGGTATGGAGAGCAAACGTCAAAGGCCATAGCAATGTCGGCGCCCAAGTTTTGTTGAATCTCCATGGAAACCTCGGGTGATATAAAGCGTTTGCTGCCGTCGATATGGCTTTGAAACAGAACCCCCTCCTCTTCAATTTTGCGGATGCCTGCCAGGGAAAAAACCTGAAAGCCACCGCTGTCGGTTAGAATGGGTTTATGCCAGTTCATAAACTGGTGTAGCCCTCCTGCTTCTTTAATTAACTTTTCGCCTGGGCGCAGGTGAAGATGGTAGGTATTGCTAAGGATAATTTGGGCGCCAATATCCTCTAAATCCTTTGGCATCATGGCTTTTACCGTGGCAATGGTGCCAACGGGCATGTATACAGGGGTTTTTATATCTCCATGGGGCGTATGTAAAATACCGGCTCTGGCGCCGGTTTGCTTGCAAGTTTTCTCAAGAGTATAGCTAAAGTACGAATTTGTCATCGGTGGTATGCTCCTTGTTGAATATAGGGTGAAGAAAATGCTAGAATCACTTCTTCAAAGTTTTTCCAGGTAGGTCCTTTGGGCAGAGAAAGAAAACTCATTTGCTTTTCTAAAGTTGGATGTTCTAGAGACAAAAAATGCCCCCACAACGCAATTTGAACCGGCCTGCCCCACTGCTCGCCATAGCGCATATCACCATATAATGGGTGTCCAAAATGAGAAAACTGCACCCTGATTTGATGGGAACGGCCTGTTTGCAAACTAACTTTTACAAGGGTTTGGCCGTTTTGAACCAAAAGGGGTTCATAGGTTAACAGGGCTTTTTTGCCCTGAGGGTGGTTGGAAGAAACCACCTTTACCAGGTTCGTTTTGCTATCTTTAAGCAAATAATCCTCTAGGGTTCCGGGTTGATTGACTTCACCCTGGGCAATTAAAAGGTATTGGCGGTGCAGTTTCTTTTTTTGCAGCTGGCTTGACAGCCTGGCAGCGGCCTTACTGGTTTTAGCAAAACATAAAGCCCCTCCTACAGGCCGGTCCATCCGGTGTACAAGGCCAAGGTAAGCCTCCCCCGGTTTATTGTAGCGGACCTTTAAATATTCTTTTAAGCCGGTCAAAAGATCCATATCCCCTGTGCTGTCGCCCTGGGTTAATTGGTTGGGGGCTTTTTCGACCACTAGCAGGTGATTGTCTTCATATATAATGGGGATTTTTGAGTTGAAGTCCTTGTGCATCAAGGTGTCCACCTGCCTGTAGCGCCGCAGGGAAGAACCATATTCGACTGGCTGATGGGCAAGGCTACTTCCTGGGCATCTACCCTTCCACCGCGGTTTTTCTCAATACAAAGGGTTAGCATATTCCCCAATACACTGGCCTGAAAACCAGTAGTATAGCCGTTGATTAAAAAGAACAAGGGATTATGGCTTAACAGCTTTGCTGCTGTGTTCACCAAGGCATATAACTCATTTTCAAGCTTCCATACCTCGCCGTTTGGGCCCCTGCCATAGCTGGGCGGATCCATTAAAATACCGTCGTAAGTGTTGCCCCGGCGGATTTCTCGGTTTACAAAATTGAGGGCATCTTCCACAATCCACCGAAAGGATGTATCGGGTAATTTTGAAAGCTCTTTATTCTCCTTTGCCCAAGTGACCATGCCTTTTGCCGCATCTACATGGGTTACGTTAGCCCCGGCGGAAGCACAGGCCAGGGTAGCACCACCTGTATAAGCAAAAAGATTTAAAACTTTTGGCTGCTCTTTTCGTTCTTTGGCGGCAGCCCGAACCTTATCCCTCATCCACTGCCAGTTTACCTGTTGTTCAGGAAACAAGCCTGTATGTTTAAAGCCTGTAGGCCGCACATAAAAACGAAGGCCTTCATAGCTTACGCTCCAGCGCTGAGGCAGGTTTTGATGAAAGGTCCACTCACCGCCTCCCCGCTCGCTGCGTGTATAGGAAGCCTGGGCTTTTTGCCATAAAGCGGGGTTGCTTTTAGGCCAAATTACCTGAGGATCGGGCCGGATCAGAAGAATATCTTTCCATCGTTCCAGTTTTTCCCCGTCCCCTGCATCTAAAATTTCATAATCAGTCCATTGGTCTGCTAAAAACACTGTTTTTTCATCCTCTTCATTCCATAAAAAACTGGGGCAATATTTGCCGGTATTGTTCAATAAATTCCTGTACAAGGGTAAAAGCAGCCAGCCTGTCGCCCCCTTCAAGGGCCAAGTCCTCTTCTACAGCTTCCCGTACCATGGCCCAGTCCCCCAAGGTGGCCTTGGCAACAGTTTTTTGCCAGTGGCAAATGGTATAGGCAAGGTCTTCAATAGCCGGAGGCAAGGTTTTTCCTTTCCCTTTTGTATAGAAAGCCTGAAGCTCATCTACAATAACTGCATCTATAGGAAGGTTTGAAACCTGCTTATTGCGATTAAGCTGCAAAACCCCCTGTATTTTTTTTTCCTCCTTGCCAAGCCATGTATAGAGAGCTTCTACCGGGCGAAGGTTTGATACGGTAGATAGAAGTTTGCTTTGGTTCTTTCTCCCCTCTTCTTGCTCCAGGCCCTTTTGGGCAATGCTGCTCATTAAAAGAATACGCTCTTTGCGCTGGGCAACAGTTTCGGTAAAGAGGACCTCATCCATAGAGAAAATACCAGGCTGTACCGGCAAAAATTGGCCTATTTTTTGGCTGTCACCAAAGGCAATGGCATCGTAAGTATCAACCCATTTGATAGCTACATCTTCTTGATAGCCTATGGTAAAAAGTTGTTTGAGTTGCAAAAGGTTCACAGGCTGCTCCCCTATATCCATTGCTGTAAGCCAGGTGAAGTGCTCAAGACCTCCATAGGTAAAATGAATTTGTTCCGGATTAGTACCCAGACTTTTACCAGTTTCAAAGGCCATCTTACGGTTAAACTCGAGTACATCCGGATAAAATGCAACGGCATCCAGCCCCAAATGGCCAAAAAGCTGTACCAGTGCCGTTGCATTAGGTGACAGAAGGATGATTTTAGCATCGGGGTTATGTTCCTTAATCAGTTTTCCAAGGGGAATAGACTCAGTGCCTTGGCGCAGGCTTTGTAAAAGGCCTTCAATACCGCTGTAAGGGCTGCGGTTGCCTAAAAAACGGCGGTCCGGGTCCACCTGGGCTAAAAACTGAATATCGTTATGGTAGTAGGAAGTGCTTTTATTATCGTTTGCATAAATGACCCCTTGGGCCTCTTGAAGGGCAGCCAGGGGAGAAAAGGCTCTGGTTACCTCTACAGAGCTACCCTGGGCTACAGCCTTGCCGTAGTTTAGCAACAACTCCCCCACTTCATTGTTTTCCTGATAAAAACTGATTTGGCAAGGAATACGGTGGGCGTACACTGCGTCGGCCAAAATGTTAGGAAAGTAAAAAGGGATTTCATTTCCAAGTAAAGCGATTTTTAACATAAAATACCCTCTATCTTTTAATTCCTATCGTAGCAGCTTCGCCGTTAATATCCCAATATTTGCTGTATTCGCTCTGGTCGATACTACCATAGGAAATGGATAAGGCCAATACGCTTTTTTGAATCATGTCTTTCTGGGCATCAATGGCTTTATGAAGTTTTTCGCTTTGAGTGTCTACTACAACCTCAATTCGATCGGCTACTTCAAACTCCGCATCTTTTCGCATAGTTTGAATCTTGCTGACCACTTCTCTAGCAAAGCCTTCCTGTAAGAGCTCATCGGTTAAGTTCGTATCAAGAACCACAGTAATAGCCCCTTCACTTTGAGCCATAAAACCGGGCTTTGAGATGGCTTCGGTGAGGACATCCTCCTGATTTAAAGTAACCTGGGTGCCGTTAATGGTAAACGTGAGGGCCTCCCCTTTCAAAAAGGTATCGACGACCTGATTTCCATCCTGAGCAGCTAAATATTCCCGGATAGGGTTTAACAGCTTGCCATAACGAGGGCCGATGGTTTTCATTTGTGGTTTTAAGTTGTAGGTAGTAAAATCCTTTGATTCATCTGTAAAGCGGACCTCTTTTACATTCAACTCATCCTTTGCCAAATCCACATAATTTTGATCAAAGTGGGTACCCTTAATATATAGGGTACCAATAGGCTGGCGTACCTTAATAGCAGCTGCATTGCGGCCAGAGCGGCCCAACTGAATGACCTCAACCAGGGCATCCATCTGTTTTTCCATAGAAGGATTGATACGTCCTTCATCATAAACAGGAAAGTCTGCTAAGTGAACGCTTTGAGGCGCTTGGGGATTAACAGAGCAAACCAGATTTTGGTAAATACTTTCTGATAGGAAGGGTAAAAAGGGTGCCAACAGGCGGCTGAAGGTTTCAAGTACCGTATATAAGGTGATAAAGGCTGCTTCCTTATCCCCTTCCATGCCCTTGCCCCAAAACCGTTCCCTGGAACGGCGTACGTACCAGTTGCTCAAATCGTCAACAAATTTTTCAATAGCCCTAGCCGGTTCTGGTATACGGTAGTTGGCCAAGTCGTCATCTACCTGTTTTACCAGGGTGTTTAGCTTGCTTAAAACCCACTGATCCATGAGCGACAGGCTGGCTTTTTCAAGAGGGTGATTCAAGGGGTTAAACTGGTCGATATTGGCATAGAGCACAAAAAAGGCATAGGTATTTTGCAGGGTGCCCATAAATTTGCGCTGAGTCTCCTCTACCCCTTCAATAGAAAAACGGCTGGGCAGCCAAGGGGCAGCAGAGGAATAAAAGTACCAGCGCAAGGCATCGGCGCCTTTTGTATCAAGAACAGACCAAGGATCAATGACATTGCCCTTGTGCTTTGACATTTTAATGCCGTCTTTGTCTTGCACGTGGCCTAAAACAATACAATTTTGATAGGGGGATTTTTTAAATAATAAAGTGCTGATGGCCTGAAGGGTGTAGAACCAGCCCCGGGTTTGATCAACGGCTTCTGAAATAAAATCTGCCGGGAAATGCTGTTTAAAAAGCTCTTTGTTTTCAAAGGGATAGTGCCACTGGGCAAAGGGCATGGAGCCAGAATCGTACCAAGCATCAATTACTTCCTTTACCCTGTGCATAGGACCAGAGCACTGGGGGCATTTTAAAACAATATCGTCAATAAAAGGGCGATGAAGCTCTACATCCTCAAAGGGAGTAAGGGCCAGCTCATGAAGCTCTTGTTTAGAGCCGATAACGTGGCGATGGCCCTGCTCGCAAACCCAAATGGGTAAAGGGGTACCCCAGTACCGTTCTCTTGACAGGCCCCAGTCAATAACGTTTTCTAAAAAGTTGCCCATTCGCCCTTCTTTAATATTATCAGGCATCCAATTAACGCTACGGTTATTTTTAACCAACTCGTCCCTTAAGGCAGACATTTTAATAAACCAGGTAGATCGGGCATAGTATAAAAGGGCTGTGTCACAGCGCCAGCAAAAAGGATAGTTGTGCACATAAGCTTCTTCTTTAAACAATAAATCCCGGCTGTCCAAGTCTTCAATAATCAATGGGTTCGCTTCTTGAACGGTTTGATCTGCCCAAGGGGTTTGGGCGACAAACTTGCCTTGATCGTTTACAAGCTGAATAAAGGGCAGGCCGTTGTCGTGACCAATTCGGGCATCGTCTTCCCCAAAGGCAGGGGCAGTATGCACAATACCTGTGCCGTCGGTTAAGGTAACGTAATCGTCGGTAACCACATACCAGGCCTTTTCCTTTGGCGTATCAAAAGTATATAAAGGCTCATACTCAAGGCCTTTAAGTTCCTGTCCGATCAAAGTTTTTTCGATGGTATAAGAGGCATGTTCTTTATCAAAAAGCTTTTCAACCAACTCTTTGGCTAAAATATAGGTCTTGCCTTCTTGCGTTTTTAAATATACGTATTCTTCCTTTGGGTTTACGCAAAGGGCTACGTTGCTGGGCAGGGTCCAGGGGGTCGTTGTCCAGGCCAAGAGGAAGGTGTTGCTTTGATCCTTTACCTTAAAGGCAACATAAATGCTGGTGTCTTCCACTTCTTTATAGCCTTGGGCCACTTCGTGGCTGGATAGAGCTGTTCCGCAGCGGGGGCAGTAAGGAATAACTTTGTGCCCCTTATACAAAAGATCCATTTTATCAATTTCTTTTAAACTCCACCAAACAGACTCAATATAATTATCTTCATAGGTAATATAAGGGTGTTCCATATCTACCCAATATCCTACTCGCTTTGACATGTCTTCCCACTCATGGAGGTATTTCCAAACACTTTTTTTACATTCCTTAATAAAAGGCTCAATACCGTAAGCTTCAATTTGTGGTTTGCCGTTCAAACCCAAGGCCTTTTCAACCTCTAGCTCAACAGGCAGGCCATGGGTATCCCAGCCGGCCTTACGAAGAACATTTTTTCCCTTCATGGTATGGTAGCGTGGAATTAAATCCTTTACAGCCCGAGTAACCACATGACCAATATGGGGCTTGCCGTTTGCTGTAGGCGGGCCGTCGTAAAAAGTAAATTCTTCGGCTCCTTTGCGGTGCTCAAAGCTTTTTTGAACAATGTTCTTCTCTTCCCAAAAGGCCATGACTTCTCTTTCTCGTTTTTCAAAGTTTAAATCTGTTGATACTTTTTGATACATGCAAAACTCACTCCCATAAATAATAAAAAACCGCCCAAGGAATCATCCTAGGGCGAGTAAAACCGCGGTACCACCTAGCTTGCCAAAAAAGGCCGCTTATGCGCTTGGCGCATTACCCTATAACGCAGGTATACGTTTTTCCTAAAGCATTATTATACCAATCAGAAAAAAAGCTCCAAGGTGATCTGACTGCCGGTTCATGTTTGGCCTTTCACTCTTTGCCAACTCGCTGAGCATGAGTGGAGGCAGTCCGTCCTCTTCATTGCTACTATACTTATTAATTATAACACACAATAAGTACGATTGCAAAGGGTTTTGGCGGTTGCTTTTCCTTTTTTGTACTGTATAATAAATACTTGTAGACGCTTTATTTAAAGCAGTAGAACGGAAGGATGATCAAATTGAAAATTGCGATTTTAGTTTTTTATGCCCTGATGATGGTTGCTGTAATTATTACAACAGCAAAAAAATCTGTATCTTTAAACGAATTTTTATTAGGCGGCAGAAAAGTTGGACCGTGGATGAGTGCATTCTCCTACGGAACCAGTTACTTTTCTGCCGTAATTATTGTAGGATATGCCGGCTCAACAGGCTGGGATGTAGGTTTTAGTGCCATTTGGATTGGTATAGCCAATGCCTTAATCGGCTGTTTTTTGGCCTGGCACTTACTTGCAAAGCCAACCAGGGTCATGGGAGAACGCCTTGGCGTAACCACCATTCCCAGTTTTTTTGAAAAGCGTTATGATTCAAAAGGTTTAAAACTTTTTTCAGCCCTTTTGATTTTTATTTTTCTCATTCCCTATTCGGCTTCAGTCTATAAGGGTTTAGGCACAGTCTTTCATCTGGTAATGGGTTTTGACTATACCTTATGCATTATTGTTGTTGCTATTTTATCCAGTATTTATTTATTTCTGGGTGGTTATAGGGCAACAGCCATTACCGATTTTGTACAAGGTATTATTATGATTGCCGGTATAGTGCTGGTGGTTGGCTATATACTTAAAGGTGCCGGCGGCTTTACCCAGGGCCTTGCAAAGCTTGGTCAGGAAACCATTGGCGGAGCAGGTTATAACAGCCTGTTTCCCCCCAGTGGAAAAGGGCACCTCCTCTGGCCCAACCTTTTACTTACTTCTCTTGGGGCCCTGGGGATGCCCCAGATGATTCATAAATTTTTTGCCATTGAAAACAATCAGTCTATCAAACAAGCCAAAACCATATCAACTCTCTTCGCCCTTATTTTAGCTGGAGGGGCTTACTTAATGGGCAGTTTTGGCCGGGTTATCTTATCCCAAATCCCTGCCGGAACTGGCGCAAGTGCCTTTGACCTTGTCCAATCAGGAGCCATGGCAAAGGATATGATTGTGCCTACCATGATTGCCGACCAAGCAGTTGTTAGAATGCCTGATGTGGTCCAGGGTCTTTTTGTGGTGTTGCTTTTATCGGCCAGCATTTCTACCCTTACCTCCCTGGTGCTTTCTTCAGCCTCGGTTATTTCAATTGATTTAATCAAACCCCTTTTCCCAAAAATGGGGCAAAAGACCACCACTAAACTAATGCGTTTTTTTTGCTTGCTGTTTGTTGCACTCTCACTGGTTATTCATTTTTTACTGCAAAACACCCCCATTGTGCTGCTGATGTCCTTTTCTTGGGGGGTTATTGGCGGCTCCTTTCTTGCTCCTTTTTTGTATGGCCTTCTCTGGAAGAAAACAACTAAACCTGCCGCTTTTATTAGCTTTACAATAAGTTTCTTAACCGCTCTTTTACCCCCTCTTTTACTGGGCAATCTATCCATTGCTCCTTTAAGCGGTGCCATCGCCATGGTTGTAGGTTTTGTGCTTTTGCCCGGAATTAGCTTGTTGACCCAAAAAAACCACAAAATACCCAATGAACTGTTGATTAAAGCTTTTGGAGATCTATAAAAAATAGAACAACGATAAAAAACGAAGGGATGATCCATGCATCATCCCTTCGTTTTTTTCTTGGTTTTTATACATTGGCTCCTTCAACATCCGTCATGGTGTACCATACTTTCAACTCTTCCTGAGGCAAAAGGGTTACAGTATAGGGCTTGTCTTCAAAATCACCAATGCCCTTGTCATCGTCGGGTAGGCCAAGCCAGGGCTCTAGGCAAAGGTAAGGGGCTTCGGGTTTCGTCCATATGGCTAACACAGGAAAACGAGGAAACTCAAGACGCAGACCAGTTCCTGTTTTTTGGTTGACCAACTGTACAGACCGGGAACGAAGACCCGCCAGCAAAAGGGTATCTTTTTTAGCAAAGTAATTATATGCTAAAGGGAGTTTTTGGTTAAGGGCAATGTCATCTAAAATTTCTTTTCCGCATACCAGACCCTGCCCATTTACAAGCAAGTTTTCCCCTGTCTCTTTCTCAGGAAAAATAAGGGCATAATCTTCAAAGCTGTAGCCATCCTCCATCGGACAGACAAAGGCCGGATGGCCGCCAATACAGGCGGGCATGGACTTTTGAGAACGGTTAATCACCCTGTAAACAGTGGTAAAACCATATAGATCAATGCTATGGCGCACATATAGAGAAAAGTCAAAGGGATACTGTTTTTTTGTTTCATCATTTGACTCATAGCAAAGCTCAACAAAATTTTCCCCTTTGGAAATAACGGTAAATAAGGCCTTACGAGCGATGCCGTGTTTAGGCATTTCATAAATTTCATTGTTAAACTTTGTTTTGTTCTCATACAAGCTGCCGATGATGGGAAACAAAACAGGGCCGTGTCCCTCCCAAATGGCAGGGTCTCCTTCCCATATCCGCTCCCTTCCATCCTGGCTTGTATATGAAAGCATTTCAGCCCCAATTTGAGAAATGGCGGCAGTAGCTTCTTGGTTTTTAAGTATAATCGGTTCCATTTTATTTCCCTCCTTCGTTATTTTTATAAATCAAATTGTAATCCATAGGCAGTTCGGCCTTTACCCAAAACATGCCGTACTGGGTGCTGCTGCCAACATAAAGACTGCTTTGATTAAGTTGATTACTTGATACAAGGCTTTGTTCCACCACTTGTAAAACATGATTGCGTACCGTATCCCTGGTACTTTCGCTAAAGGAATCAATAGCCAAAAAAGCTCTTTCCCCTGTGGGCATGACTTTACTGTCGACCAAGGCCACGATATGGCCTTTGCGCAAATTGCAAAGGGCAACTCCTTTTTTTTGGCTAATGTGTTCCCATAAGCGCTCTTTGTTATTTAAAAGGCCGTCATAATCGTAGCGGAAACGGTATTTTTGTCCAAAGCCATAGTCCATACAGGCGGCTAATAAGGCGGGCCTGTTGGTGCCGTCTTCCTCCCTGCCCCCATATTTAAGCGAAAAATCCGCCAACTCAACCGGATCTGCTTTTACATCATTCATCCATTCAAGGGCATGGCTTAGGCTAAACAGGCCGCAGCCCGCGGCGTGAAGGTCTTCCTCTGGCGCCGATACATAGGCGTAGGGTTGGGTCCAGAGCCTGCTGCGCTGGTTATAAAAAGTAATGTTTCTGCCGGCGTATTGAATACTAAAGATAGGTTCGCTTTCTTTTATCATATTGTTTCGTCCTTTAAGTGTTATTGAAATTGGGCTTGGTACATGTCATAATAAACGCCCTCTAGCTCAAGAAGCTGCTGGTGATTGCCCCATTCAGCTAAAATGCCCTTTTGAATAACCAAAATTACATCGGCATTTTGAATGGTTGATAAACGGTGAGCGATTACAATAGAGGTTTTTCCTTCCATCAGGGCTAGCATGGCTACTTGAATTTTTTGCTCGGTATAAATGTCAACATTGGATGTGGCTTCATCTAAAATTAACATGGGGGCATCCATTAACATGGCTCTTGCTATTATCATAAGCTGTTTTTGTCCTTTTGACAAGTTAGTCCCTGCATCAGAAACCATGGTATCGTACCCTTTTGGCAATTGATTGATGTGGTGGTGTATTTTAGCCGCCTTTGCCGCAGCAATGACTTCTTCTCGAGTGGCGGTTTCTTTACCATAGGCGATGTTGTCGTGAATAGTTCCCTGAAAGAGCCATGTATCCTGTAAAACAAGGGAAAAGCAGCTGCGCAAGCTCTCCCGGGTTACATGGTAAATGGACTGTCCGTCAATTAAAATATCTCCCTGGGTTACATCATAAAAACGCATGAGCAAGTTGATGATGGTGGTTTTCCCGGCTCCTGTTTCCCCTACAATGGCAATGGTACGCCCTGGTTTTGCATGAAAATTTACATTCTTAATAATTAGCTGCTGGGGGTCATAGCCAAAGGAAACATCTCTAAGCACGACATCTCCCAAAACCTTGTGTCTATCAAGAACCATTGCATCAGCGGCATCTTTTTCTTCCAGGGGCTCATCTAAAAGGCGAAATACCCGCTCGGCGGCAGATAAAGCCGACTGAAAGTCTCCGTAAATGTTGGCCATTTCGTTAATGGGGCCGGAAAATTTACGGGAGTACAATATAAAGGAAGAGATATTGCCTAAAGTGATGCGGTTTGATAAAAATAAAATTGCACCAAAAATACTAATAAAAGCCAGGGATATGTTATTAATAAAGTTAATGCTGGGCCCAGTCATACGGCCATAGTATTCTGCCTGGTAATAGGCATCTACTGTATCTTTATTTTGATTAGCTACCCGGTGGATGGTGTGCTCTTCTTGGTGGTAGGCCTTTAATGTTTTTTGCCCCGTCACCATTTCTTCTACCAAGCCGTTTAACTCTCCCAGTTTTTTGCTACGCTTTGAAAACAAGGGCCGTGTTTTGGTGGTAATAAATTTTGTTAATATAAAAGACAAGGGAATGGTAACAGCAAAAACCAATACCAGCGCCGGGGCAATAGAAAGCATAAAAAATAAAGAGCCTACAACCGTAATACTGCTTGAAACCATCTGAACCAAATCTGAGGTGAGGGTGGCGTTAATCACGTCTACATCATATGTCGCCCTGCTAATAATATCACCGCCTTGGTGAGTATCGTAAAAGCCTACAGGCAGGCGCATTAAGTGGCTAAAAACCTGCTGGCGCATGGTATAAGTGACCTTTTTTGAAATGTTGATCATGATAATAGAAAGAAAGTAAGATAAAAGGGAGGAGAAAAGATAGCATATCAAAATTTTTAGGGCAATGGTGATAATTTGATCGGACAATATACCCAGGCTGCTTTTGCTGCCCAAGTCAATTAAGTCAATCGCCTCCCCTGAAAGCTTAGGTCCCAGCAATGAAAGAAGGTTTGATGACACAGCCATGGCAATGGCCAGTATCATCAGCCATTTGTGCTGCAACAAATAACCGGCAAGGCGCTTAATGGTAGAACTTTGTTTAGCTTTCAACGGCCTCACCCTCCCCCATTTGCATTCGATACATCTGCCGGTATAAATTGCAGGTTGTCAACAAGTTTTCATGGCTGCCATAACCAATGGCTTTACCCTCATCCAATACCAGTATTTTGTCGCAATGAAGGATGCTTGAGATCCGCTGGGCAATTAAAATCAAGGTGCTATTGGAATAATCCTTCTTAAGGGCCTTGCGCATGTTGGCATCGGTTCTGTAATCCAAAGCGCTGGAAGCATCGTCTAAAAGTAAAATAGCAGGCTTTGCCGCCAAGGCCCTGGCAACCAAAAGCCGCTGTTTTTGCCCGCCGGAAAAATTACCCCCTCTAATGGCCACCTCGCCGGTAAGCCCCTGCTTTTCACGGATAACATCTTCTGCCTGCGCCGAGTGAATGGCAAGGGTAAAATCTTCATCAGAAATATCCCGGTTCATGGTGATGTTTTCCTTTATGTTACCCTGAAATAAAATATCATGCTGAAAAACAACGCCGAAGAGCTCCCGCAACAAGCCCACCTGAAGGGTGTTAATATTTTTACCGCCAATTAAAATACTGCCTGAACCCACATCGTAAAAACGCATTAAGAGTTGGGCAAGGGTTGATTTTCCACTGCCAGTTGGTCCAATGATACCAAGGCTCTCTCCCTGATTCAAGCTAAAAGATATATTGGTTAAGGCGTTCCCGCCCTTGTTGCCCAAACCGTATGCAAAAGAAACCTTATTAAAGGAAATAAAGGGTGTAGCCTGTGTATCAATCTCCTTATTTTTGCCCTGATCTGGGGCTTTGGTCAGTAAAACTTCGTTGATTCGGTCCATAGAGGCAATGCCTTTTGAATAGCTACTTATAATGCGAGTAATGGCCATAACGGCATTTAATATTATGTTAAAATAGTTCATAAAGGCAATGATACTACCTACTTGGCTATGGCCCCCCGAAACACGAAAGGCTCCAGCCACAATAACCAAAACAAAGCCTAGGTTAATCATGAAATTGACCGAGGGACTCATCAAGGCCATGGTGGTGCTTGCTTTTTGGTCGTCATCATTCACTTGCTTGTTAATCCTATCAAAAACCCCTTCTTCTGTTTTGGTTTTTGAAAGTCCTTTAATCACCCGAATGCCCGATGCCGCCTCCCTAAGGGCTTGTACCATGGTATCCAGCGAGTTTTGAACCTTTTTAAACAAGGGGATGCTTTTTTTAGTTAAAAGAAGGGTGATGATTACCACAAAGGGAATAACACTTAACATAACCAAGGTTAAAACCGGGTCCAAGGTTAAGGTCATAATAATGCCGCCAACCAATAAAATAGGTGCCCTAATGCCGATGCGCTGCATCATGCCTACCATTTGATGTACGTTGTACGTATCGGTTGTCATTCTTGAAATAAGAGAGGGTATGGTAAATTCATCCACCTGCCGGTTTGACAGGTAAATGATTTTTTGAAACAAGGCATTGCGCAAATCCTTTGTTGTATCCCTTGCTACGGCTGCGGCCATACGGTTTGCAAAAACATTAAACAAAAAAGCCAGGCCGGCACATATCAGCATGATTATGCCAAGGCGCCAAACAAAGGCTATATCCTTGGAGGGTATAGCTACATCAATTACGTGGGCCAACAGTCTTGGCAATAAAAGATCCATAATTGAGCCTAAAAATTTAATGGTTACACCTACGGATAAAAGAGGGTAGTAAGGTTTTATAAAGCGCAAAAGCTGTTTCATTACTATCCTCCAATCTATATCATTATTCTTACTTTCACATGGTATCTATAGTACAAAAAAACGCAAAATAAATCAAACACAAAAAATTTTTCTGACTGGTCATTTTATAAAATTACACACGAATACAAAATAAATACAAAACTTGTATTTAAAACAGGTTAAAAAACTGGCAAGATGGGACTATGGCTTTATGATTAAAATCAATTAAAGTAAAAGATATAAAGGAGTGCAAAAGATGGAACGTGTATTTAATTTCTCTCCAGGGCCTTCGGCTTTGCCTCTGCCGGTGCTTGAAAGGGCACAAAAGGAACTTGTTATATATGAAAATACCGGTATGTCGGTTATGGAGATGAGTCATCGAAGCAAGACCTATCTTGATATTTATGGGCAAGCCATTTTACTTCTTCGGGAATTAATGAATATATCCGATGAATACGAGGTGCTTTTCTTACAAGGAGGGGCCACCCTCCAGTTTTCGGCTGTGCCTTTAAATCTAATGAACCGTTATGGCCAGGCAGGCTATGTAGATAGCGGAAACTTTGCCTATCTGGCCGCCAAAGAGGGGGAAAAATACGGCAGGGTACACATTCTTGCCAGCAGCAGAGAAGATAATTATACCCATGTTCCCGCCGTTACAATAGGCGATGGTGCCCCATACGACTATATTCATATTACAACCAACAATACCATTTATGGTACCCGTTACAGAACTCTGCCCCAAACCATGGGCATTCCCCTGGTGGCTGATGGAAGCAGTCATATTCTAAGCGAAAAAATCGACATCCATCAATACGGTGCTTTGTACGCCGGGGCTCAAAAAAATATCGGACCAAGCGGACTTTGCATATTAATTGTTAAAAAGTCTCTTTTGGGTAAGGCCCATCCCCTCTGCCCCACCCTGCTTGACTGGCAGATTCAATCAAAGACCCAAAGCATGTATAATACGCCTAATACCTTTGGCATTTATATGGCGAAACTCTCATTTGAATGGCTTAAAGCTTTAGGCGGTGTAGATGCTATTGAAGAAATAAACCTATATAAAGCGGGCCTTTTGTATGATTTTTTAGATCAAAGTAAACTTTTTAAGGGAACGGCTCAAAAGGAGCATCGCAGCCGAATGAACGTAACTTTTGTTACAGGTGATATCCAAAAGGATGAAGGGTTTATAAAAGCGGCTACAGCCAAAGGCTTGGTTAATTTAAAAGGACATCGGATGGTGGGAGGTATGCGGGCAAGTATCTATAACGCCATGCCCGTTGAAGGGGTCAAAGCCCTTGTTGACTTTATGAAAGCCTTTGAAAGGGAATATAAATAGGCTATCCTACATGGATATAAAGATATAAAAAGAAGGGGTATCTTATGTATAAAATTAAAACACTCAATCCCATTTCCAATATGATTTACGATTACCTGCCTAAAGATCGCTATACAGTAGATGATCATATAAACCATCCCGATGCCATTTTGGTAAGAAGCGCCGACATGCACACCCTCTCTTTTGATCCTTCTTTACTGGCCATTGCCCGGGCGGGAACGGGTGTAAATAACATTCCCCTTGAGGCATGTACCGATAAAGGCATTGTTGTGTTTAACACTCCCGGTGCCAATGCAAACGGGGTGGCCGAATTGGTCATGGCGGGTATGCTGCTTTTAAGCCGCAATATTATTACCGGTGCTCAGTGGGTACAGCAATATAATAATCCACTATTACCCCTTTCAAAAGCAGTTGAAAAGGAAAAAAGTCGTTTTACCGGCCCGGAGTTAAGAGGAAAAACGCTTGGTATCATTGGCCTCGGTGCCATTGGCACCCTGGTCGCTAATAATGCTGCTGTGGGCTTTGGCATGAAGGTGCTGGGTTTTGACCCGTTTATGACCCTTGAAAATGCTTGGGCACTATCTCGGAATGTGCATCCCTCCAATAGCGTGGAAGAGCTTGTAGAGCAGGCCGATTATTTGACCTTGCACATTCCCTTAACAAAGGAAACCCAAGGCCTGGTTAATGAAAGTTTTATCCAAAAAATGAAAAAAGGTGCTTACTTGTTAAATTTCAGCAGGGGTGAGCTGGTTGATAACAAAGCCTGTATTCAAGGCATTCGTGATGGCTATTTAGCCGGTTATGCAACGGATTTTCCATCGGCGGAATTAGTTGGAGAAGATAAGATCATCTGCATTCCCCACTTAGGCGCCTCAACACCTCAAAGTGAAGAAAACTGCGCCAGTATGGCAGCAAAAGAGATTCAAAATTACTTGGAATTTGGCAGTATCCATAACAGTGTAAACATGCCCCAAGTGCTTTTAAGCCCACTTAAAAAACACCGAGTATTAATAATTCACAATAATGTACCCAATATGGTTTCAAATATTACGGCAGTTGTTTCTAAAGAAGGCCTGAACATTGATAATATGGTAAACCAAAGTAAGGAAGCCGTTGCTGTTACGGTTCTTGATTTTGATCAAGCGCCCAGCAATCAACTGCTACTATGTTTTAAAAATATAAAAGGTGTAAAAAGGGTGCGAAGCTGGTGATGAAAGACCAAAAATAGTAGGAAATTCCCTTTACATCTCCACTTGGGTCAAGTAAGCTAATGATAGCAAATCAACTTTAAAATATCAATTTAAGAATGGAGAATCAGTATGTCAGCACACATGTTACCAAGGGCAGAATACCCCCGCCCCCAATTTGTACGCAAAGAGTGGATGAACCTGAACGGCACATGGGATTTTGAAATGGATCACGGCTGTTCCGGCGATGTTCGGGGCCTGATTGAAGCTCCCGGATTATCTCAAAAAATCCTGGTACCATTTTGCCCCGAAAGCAGCCTCTCAGGCATTGGCCATACGGATTTTATTGCCGGTGTTTGGTACAAAAAGGCCATTACCCTACCCAAAGAAGCCCTTGGCAAAAAGGTTTTGCTCCACTTTGGCGCAGCGGATTACCTTTGCCAGGCATGGGTAAACGGCACAGAGGTGGGTATCCACCAAGGAGGCTATGTTTCTTTCCATTTTGATATAACACCTGCCCTAAAAGAAGGGGAAAATTTAATTACGGTTTTTTGTAAGGATAATACCCTTTCAAAAATTCAGCCCAGCGGTAAACAGTCGACAAAGTATCATTCCTACGGCTGTTTTTACACTAGAACCACTGGTATATGGCAAACAGTTTGGCTTGAGTGGATGGATCACAGCCACATCGGACAGGTGTTCTATACTCCGGATGCCAATAATGGAAGCCTACATATTAAGGCCAGAATTCACCAGGGCAAAAAACACCTGCTTAAAATTAAAAGCAGCTTTAAAGGCAAGGCTACAGGGGAATTAACCCTAAAAGCCAATGTGGACGGCTTTGTTGAAGGAACTTTGGCTTTAACCAGCAGCCACCTTTGGTCGGTTGATGAACCCAACCTGTACGATTTGGTTTTAAGCCTTGTTGATGAAGACCAAGGAACAACTGTGGATCGCCTGGAAAGTTATTTTGGCTTGCGAAGCATTTCCTTTGACGGAATAAAGTTTCTTTTAAACGGTAAGCCTGTTTTTCAGCGCCTTATTCTAGACCAGGGCTTTTATCCCGACGGCATTTATACCGCGCCCACTGATGAGGCGCTGAAAAACGATATTCTGCTTTCAAAAGCCATGGGTTTTAACGGTGCCCGCCTCCATGAAAAAGTGTTTGAAGCCCGTTTTTTATACTGGGCCGATCATTTAGGCTATCTTTGCTGGGGCGAAATGGCTAACTGGGGTTTGGATTTATCCGATTATGCCGCTCTCTCCCCTTTCCTGCAGGAATGGATTGAAGCCGTACAAAGGGATTACAGTGCCCCAAGCATTATTGGCTGGTGCCCCTTTAACGAAACCTGGGATCATGACCGACGGGCCCAGCGAGACGAGATTTTAAGCACCGTATACCGGGTTACAAAAGCCATGGACTCCTCGCGGCCCTGTATTGACACCAGCGGCAATTACCACGTTGAAACAGATATTTTTGACGTACATGACTATGAGCAGGACACAGCAGAGTTTGACCGGCGCTATAATGCAAATGCGGAAGTGATTTATGACCGGTTTGAAGACAGGCAGCATTATAAAAAAGGGCAGCCGGTTTTTGTAAGCGAATATGGCGGCATTTGGTGGAAACCCGGTGATGAAGAGGGATGGGGCTACGGCAGCCGCCCCCAAAGCGAAGAAGAGTTTTTAGACCGCTATGAAAAACTAACGACCACCCTTCTTGATAATCCCAACCACTTTGGTTTCTGCTATACTCAGTTAACTGATGTGGAGCAGGAGGTAAATGGCCTATATACCTACGAACGTAAAGCCAAGTTTGATCCGCAGATTATTTATAAAATCAACACAAAAAAAGCAGCAATTGAAAAAGAACAGCCCTGAAAACAGAGGAAAATTCTACTAACATAAAGAGAGCAACGTCATAAATAAAAGAAAATCGGTTCGGAAGAATATTCATTCCGGCCGATTTTCTTTTGTGTTGGAGGGATACTGATACACGGTGATTAGCCAGATAGTCCTATTAAAGCAGATGACATAGCCCTCGGGCGATGAATGCCATTTTATTTTTCGATCAAAGATTTTAAAACAGCATAATATTGCAAGCCTGCCAAGGTTTGATAAGATAATATCCTATAAATGCTTCCAAGAATGTTTATTAACAAATAGATTAAAGGCCTTCTTCAATAAAATGCTCAGGGTATTGGTTCCAATATCCCATGTAGGTTTCTTTGCCTGTTTGATTAAAGTTTAGTTGATACATTCTAAAAGTTACATTAAGGTTTTTGGGTTGCCACTGCTCCTGATAAGAATAGCGGTAGGTCATGCCTATTTTTTCCATTACCTTGCCGCTTGCCGGATTATTTACATCATGGGTAGCGGTGATAAAGGGATAGCCAGCTGCTTTTATTCTATTCACCACGGCCAAGGCTCCTTCGGTTATAATTCCCTGACCCCAATAAGTTTTGTGCAGCCCGTAACCAAAATTATAGCTATTTGTATTGCTTAGCCATATATAACCAATGGGTTTATTATTGCTGTTAAGGCATAAGGCATATCGATAAGCTGATTTTTGAGTATAAAAATCAATAAACCTGTCTTGTAGAAAGGCCTGGGCTTCTTTCACTGTTTTTATAGGGAACCAGGGTAAGAACCGATTAACCAGCGGGTCTTTAAGCAATTCAAAAAGAGCCTGATTATCCTGGGGGGTGAACTTTCGTAAAATAAGTCTTTGAGTTTTTAAAGGAGGTGTATTTTCATAAATGACAAGCATTTTTTATCCTTATGTTTTTGTTTTCAGTATATAGTACTATACTTATAAAATACATCTTCCGCCAACTAGAACTGAACCCTTGTGTTTTTTATGATAAAAGACCGCCAAGTGGCGGCCTTTAACTATTTTTGATTCCTAGCGGCTTAAGTTTTTCATGTTTACGGTAAATTCAGCTGCAGCTACCCAGGCATCAACCTCTGCCTGGTAGTATTCGTTTTGCTTTTGGGTCAGCAGTTCATCATAGATGCTTTGCTTTACATCATCAAAGGCCGTTTCTCCTTCGGTTATATCGCTGGTATATTCTAGAATATGAACCCCATTTAACCCTGGAACAGGCATAGATATATCACCTATTTTTGTTAAAGCCATGGCTCCTTTTACAAAGGCCGGATCAAACGAAGTAAAGTTTTCAACAACGGCATAGCCAGTACTCATGGCCGGTTCCTGCTTCATGCCCGGGTCTTCCCCGTCTTCTGCCATAACTTCGTCAAAGCTTTTACCTTCCTCCAATTTGGCTAAAACTTTCTGCACATCTTCGTCAAGGGCGGCGGCGGCATTTGCTATTTTATCTTCCAAGTCTTTTTGAAGCTGGCTGAGCTCTTCTTCTTTTTCCCTTAGTTGAACAGTCAGGGTATCTTTTTCTTCCTGAGTTGCTTCTTCATTTGCATTAAGGGCAGTTATATTGCTATTAATGGTTGTAATTTCAGCTTCAGCGGCAGCAACACTGCTGTTTAAAGCAGTTATTTCACTTTTTACATCTTCGGGATAGCTGCGCAGGATGTGTTTAATGTGGCGGGCGCCGGCAGGAGTATAATATACCTTTGTACCATTATTCACTGCGCTTGCAAAAGAAGAAGGGTTGGCAGTATAGTTTTCTTTATCGGTTTGAACTTTTAAGTCATAAGCCTCTTCTACTTCCTCATCACTTACGCTAATTCCTTCAATGACTTTGGCTTTAAGTTTTTCACCGACTAATGTGTTTTTTTCTGATTCAACAAACAAATCAAAATCGTAGCCGTATTCGGTCATCCTATCGTTTATGGCTTGCTCTAAAGCTTCCCCTTCTAGTTGGGTATCTGAAAATTCAAAGGTTGTAATAAACTCTTTTTGGCTTTCAAAAGTCTCCTTGGCTTTTGCTTGAATCTCGTCCTGCTCTTCTTGAGAAAGCTGATCAAGGCCAAATTCCTTTACCTTCTCTTGGGTAACAAGATTAGGTTTAAAATAATTTTCAATCACATATTCTTCAGCAGCCTTTAATTTTGCAGGGTCGCTAAAATCATAATTCATGCCATAGTTCATGTACATCTGGGCTTCTTGGTACATTTGCTCATAGGCCAAGTTCAGCACTTCGCTTTTTGTAACGTTGTTATCCTTATAGGATAAAATGATGAGTGCGTTATCCACATTTTGGTCTTTTACTATAAGATTGCATCCGGATAAAGCCAGTACCAACACCAGTAGCAGTGCTATAAATAGGGTCTTTTTTCGCATAAGTCCATTCGCTCCATTTCAACGGTTAATTTTCTTGAGTTATTATACTTGAATCTATGAAAAACAGCAAGGGCTACAAGCTGCGTTTCGAGTGGGTAATCAGCCAGCCGTCTAAATTGCCTCCCCGCCCCACTTCAACAGATCGAAGGGACAGGTGCTCCATCATTTGGTAAAGAATAGCCAGTCCGTAAGGGGTAATATCACCCCTGCCTTTTGGCATGTGCGGATAGTTTTCGCGCTGAGCTGGTGACAGCACAAAAAGATTTTTCATTTGTTCAAATACCTGCTCTTTACTAAAATGTTTTTTGACCTTATCAAAATAATGATCACCTACATATAAGGCACGCAGAGTGGTAAAAGTTCCTCCTACGCCGATATAACGATTTACATCAATACCTGCAGGCTTTTTTTGCTTGGCAAAAACATTGCCGATGTGGCTTAACAGCTCACCAACATGATGAAAATTCATATCTGGAAATTCTTTCATCAATCGCAAAGCCCCTATTTGAAAGCTGGTTGTAACTATTTTTTTACTGGCGTGGCCTACTGCAACCTCTGTAGAACCGCCGCCAATGTCAATTACGCCATAGCGTGTTCTAATACCCGCCCCAGCGCCAATAAAGGAATAATAGGCTTCGGTTTGACCGGGAATAATTTGAATGGAAATACCGGTGCCTTCAAAGACTCGCTTGATGACTTCATCTTTATTCTTTGCATCGCGAAGGGCACTGGTTGCAAAAATCCAAAAGTGATTGATAGGATAGTCGCTATGGGCCTGGTCATACATTTGTAGAATAGCTGTTACCGTTCTATCTATACTGGTTTTAGAAAGGAACTTTTGATCATCAAGTCCCTCAAAAAGCCTGGTCAGGGCGTAACCTCTATCAATAATTTTATAGGGATGCCCCGCTACGCAAAGAGACATGCGAGTGGAGTTTGAACCAATACCAACCACCCCGTCGATATAGTTTTTCATCAGCCAACCTCACCACTATTCGTTTGATGAGAAGGTTGCCTGTCCTCGTCATCCATATGGGGAGGAGAGATTACATCATCCTCATATAAAGCCTCGGGGTTAAGTATTTCAAAGCGCATTTCCCCCGGCTTTAAATAACCATACTTTGTTCTGGCTTCATTTTCAATAAAGGCATCTGTTTGAGATAGGCTGATTTGCTCCAGCAAATTTTTTTCTTCTTTTGCTAATTCTAAAATCCGAACCTGGTATTCACTTTCTTGCCGAGCCATGGCTATCAACTTTTTGTTGATTTTGTTTGAAATGAAAAAGTAAGATACAACAAAAACCAAAAGGACAGCTAGAAGCCATAAAAACGAAACATAACGGGACGGAGTCGTTGTTTTTCTCTCTCTGCTCATTTCTTCGCTCTCTCCTTTATCCCTAAGCATCTGCTTTTAGCTTAGGTATTATAATCCATCAGCCTTGTTCCGCCTCGGTTTTTGGGCCCAGGAGGATAAGTTCTGTTACAATATCCTCCATCAGTGCCATTACATAGGGTTTCCCTCGTTCAGCCCGGCCTTGAAGCACCACTTCGTCTGTGCTTAATAGAGTGGGCGGGCTTGTTTTTTGCAGAACCAAAATGTTGCAAGGTTTCTTTTCTATATTTAGAACTGCCCCAAGATAGGTGCCGTTGGCGCCATTTTTATTAAAGGTAAAAGCCTTTACACCTTTTCCGTTTCTCCCCTGGGGTTCAAAGTCAATGGCGGGAATTCGCTTCATGCTTCCTCTTTCGCTGGTAATGAGCAGCTCCTTGTCTTTACCGATTTGACCTGCCCACAAAACTTGATCCCCTTTTTCAAGCTGAATGCCAATCACTCCGCTGGTAGCCCTGCCCGTAGTGGGTACTGTATCCATTAAAAAACGAATGGACTGCCCTTGGCGGGTAATGATTAATATATCCTCGCCCTGATTTTCAAAGGCCACATTGATTAATTCATCTTTGCCTTTTAGCTGGGTAGCAATAAACTTTTGCCGCTTAATGGCATAGTCTTCTGCCAATGATTTTTTAACCATTCCCTTTGCCGTATAGAAAACAAAGGGCGGCAGGGCGGCAATTTGATCAGGATGAACCGCAAATAAAGATACAAGTTTTTCTTTTTCTTCAAGGCCCGCTAAAATTCCGGTAAGTAAAAGGCCTCGCTCTTTGGGTTTAGTACTTTCGTTTAGCAGGGAAACGGAATAATTATAGCAGTTGCCAAGATTTGTATAAAATAATAGTTGATGGGCAGTGTCGGTATGGAAAACGTATTTTGGTAAATCATCAAGATTCACCTTTTCATCCTCGCCGTTTTTATACCACTTTTCAAAGTTTTTGGGGTGAACACGCCGTACATACCCCCCATGGGTATAAACCACGGTGGCCTCCTCAATTAAAATGGGTTCGCTTTCAGGAATGGACAGCGCATCCTCTTCATCCTTCATAGTAGTTAGCCGCTCTTGAGGAAATTCGTCAGCAACTTCTTCAAGTTCTTTTTTAATTACATTCAGCAGCTTTTTTTCGCTCTTTAAAATGGCTTCTAATTCCCCTATGCGTTTTAAAAGGCTTTCATACTCTTTGCGCAAGGCCAAAATTTCAAGGTTTGTTAAGCGCTGCAAGCGCATGTCTAAAATAGCCTGGGCCTGTATGTCGGTTAAATCAAAGGTAACCATCAGCTTCTCTTTGGCTTCCTTTGGGTTTTTACTACCTCTGATTAAAGCAATGACTTCGTCTAAGGCATCAACGGCCACCATCAGCCCTTCCAATACATGGGCTCTGGCCTTTGATTGATCTAAGTCATACGCGGTGCGCCTGGTAACCACATTTTTTTGGTGACGGATAAAATGGTGAATAATTTCTTTTAAGCCCATTTGCACCGGTTTACCTTGGGCAATGGCCACCATGTTAACCCCAAAGGTGGTTTGCAAATCGGAGTATTTATACAGGTATGCCAACACCTTTTCTGGGTCCACGTCTTTTTTAAGCTCCACTACCGCCCGAATGCCGTTGCGGTCACTTTCGTCTCGAATGTCGTAAATGCCACCTAAAATATTCTTCTTCTCTTCTGAAATTTTAAGTATCTTTTCAAGCATGTTAGACTTTGACACTTGGTAGGGAATTTCAGAAATAACAAGTAAACTGCGCCCTGCCCTGCCTTTTTCAATCTCTACCTTTGCCCGGAGTGTCAACCTACCTCGGCCCGATTCATAGGCTTTTTGAATCTCATCTGTTTCCAGCAGCACCCCTCCTGTTGGAAAATCCGGTCCGGGAATATAGTTCATCAGCTCGCTTGTGGTAATTTCCGGGTTATTAATTTGGGCAATAACCCCCATAATTACTTCTGTTAAGTTATGGGGAGGGATGTTGGTGGCAATGCCAACAGCAATGCCGCTTGCCCCGTTAACCAAAAGATTTGGGTAGCGGGCCGGGAGCATATCCGGCTCTTTTAAGGTATCATCAAAATTCAAATGAAATGAAACGGTGTTTTTTTCAATATTCTCAAGCATCCGCATGGATAAGGGAGCCAGTCGGGCCTCAGTATAACGCATGGCCGCCGCTGTATCCCCATCAATAGAGCCGAAGTTACCGTGGCCGTCTACTAAAATACCCCGCATGGAAAAAGGCTGGGCCATCCGCACCAAGGCATCATAAACAGAGGTATCTCCATGGGGATGATATTTACCAAGGCATTCCCCAACAATTCTGGCACATTTACGGTGGGGCTTGTCGGGAAGCATTCCCAAATCCCACATGGAATATAAAATTCTGCGCTGCACAGGTTTTAACCCGTCTTCTACCCGTGGTAAGGCCCGTTCCAAAATAACATATTCCGCATAGGGAATCATCGATTGGTGCATAATCTCTTCAAGAGGGGTTTGTATAATCCCCTGTTGCACACCTTTTACATCTTTTGATTGTTTGGTCTTTTTTTTGTCAGCCATTAATCCTTACGCATCCTTTTTAACTGTGCTTGTGTTCTCCTGGGTTAGCAGGTAGTGATCTTCTTTGTTAAAGTTGGCATGGGTACTTATATATTCCCGTCTGGGCTCTACCTTATCCCCCATGAGGATGGTAATAATCCGATCAGCTTCGGCTGCATCCTCAATGGTCACCTGTAGCAATTTACGCTTTTCAGGGTCCATCGTGGTTGACCAAAGCTGGTCTGGGTTCATTTCTCCAAGGCCCTTATAGCGCTGAAGGGTATAGCCCTTGCCAAAGGCCTTGGTTACTTCTGACAGGGTTTTGTCATCGTACACGTATTCTATACGGCTGCCCTTTTGTACTTTATATAGGGGCGGCATACCAATATATACATGGCCCTGAGTAACCAGTTCCTTCATATAGCGGTAAAAAAAAGTGAGTAAAATTGCCCGGATGTGGGCACCGTCCTGATCGGCATCGGACAGAATAATGACCTTATGGTACTTTAAATTTTCCAGTTTAAAGTCCTCGTCAATACTGGTGCCAAGGGCGGTAATGATACTACGGAACTCATCGTTGCCAAGGACTTGGTCTAGGCGCTTTTTTTCGGCATTAAGGGGTTTTCCCCGCAGGGGCAAAATCGCCTGGAAGCGCCTGTCTCGCCCTTGCTTTGCACTGCCGCCGGCAGAGTCTCCTTCTACAATAAAAAGTTCATTCTCCACAGGATTTCTGCCTGTGCTGCTGGCCAGCTTGCCCACCAAGGGAGCGGCTTCCAGCTGATTGCGATCCCTAGCCAGGCTTTGGGCTTTGCGGGTGGCTTCCCGTACTTTAGCAGAACGGATGGCTTTTTCAACAATTTTTTGAGCTAAATCCTGGTTTTTTAGGTCTTCTAAAAATTCAGTTAATTTTTGGGTAATAATGCCCTCAACAGCAGGACGTACCTCTGTATTGCCTAGACGGCCCTTGGTTTGACCCTCAAACTGGGGGTTTTTAACCATGGTAACTAAAACGGCGGTCATGCCCTCGCGAAAGTCTTCACCGCCCAGGTTATTATCCTTCTCTTTTAAGGCACCGACTTTTCGGGCATATTCGTTAAATACCTTAGTGTAAGCGCTTCTAAAGCCTGTTTCGTGAGTTCCCCCCTCGCCGGTGGGAATGTTGTTTACATATGAAAAAAGATTTTCCGTATAGCCGTCGGTATATTGAATGGCCACCTGACAAAAAACCTCATCCCTTCGTCCCTCCAGTATAATAGGAACAGGCTGAACCACATTTTTATCGTTATTTAAATATCGTACATAGTCGCTGATACCGCCTTCGTAGCAATATTCTTTTTTTTCTTTTTCGCTTTTTCGCTCATCTGTAAAGGTGATGATAATACCTTTATTTAAATAAGCCAACTCTTTTAAACGCCGGGAGATTAAACTGCCGCTGAAGGTGGTTTCTTCAAAAATTTCTTCATCGGGCAAAAACCGAACCAGAGTCCCTTTTTTTCGGGTATTCCCTACTTTTTCTAAGGGCCCCTGAGGATGGCCCCCTAGATATTTTTTTTGTTTTTCATCGTATACGGTATGAAAGCCCATGTGATAGTGGGTCCAATCTCGGTACACATCAACGGTCATCCACTTGGACAGGGCATTTACAACCGAGCCTCCTACGCCGTGAAGGCCACCGGAGTAGTTATAGTTTTCGCTGTTAAACTTGCCTCCGGCGTGCAATTTTGTATAAATCAACTCTACCCCGGTAATACCCAAAGTAGGGTGCACATCCACAGGCACACCACGACCGTCGTCAAATACGCTGGCGGAGCCATCTTTATAAAGAACGACATCCACCCTTGTTGCATAGCCGTTTGAAGCCTCATCAATGGCATTGTCAACAATTTCCCATAGCAGGTGGTGCAGGCCTCTGCTGCCGGTAGATCCAATGTACATTCCAGGCCGCATTCTAACGGCATCCAGTCCCTCTAATACTTGTATATGATCGGCAGTATACTGCTGTGACATGTTTAATGATTCCCCGCTCTCTCATCATAAAAGATAATATCAATAATAAAACCCATTAAATAAGTATAGCATAAGCTTTGGGTTGTAACAATATTCTGCCTTATATTTTTAATCGATCTCTAAAATCAATCACCAGTCTCAAGTCTTTCTTTTGCAACGGCCAGCATTAATTTTATCCTGTTTTCCTGATTTACCCTGGTAGCCCCCGGATCGTAATCAATAGGTGTAATGTTTGCCTGCGGATAAACCGATCGTATTTTTGATACCATGGCTTTTCCCACCACATGGTTGGGCAAACAACCAAAGGGCTGAGCACATACAATGTTTTCACAGCCAGATTTAACCAGTTCCACCATTTCCGCTGTAAGCAACCAGCCTTCCCCCATTTTTGCCCCATAGCCAATAAAGCCTTTTACTCCTTCATATACCTCTTTAAACAAAACTAGGGTCTTAAACACCCCATGTTTTTTAATTGCCGCACACATGAGCTTCTCTCTGGTTTCAATAAAATTTAATACGGCCTTCAAGGCGCTTTTTGCCAAAAGGCTTCCACCATACAACTTAATGCTGATAACACCGTTGATAATGCAATACTGTATAAAGCTCATGAGACCAGGCATATTTACTTCACAGCCTTCACGAAGCAAAAAATCTTCCAGCTGGTTGTTGCCCAAGGGAGAAAACTTTACATAAATTTCGCCTACAATACCGGCCTGTACTTTTGACGTTTTGGTAATGGGGATATTGGCAAAATCCTTAGCCATTAAATGAAATGTTTTTTTTATTTCTTTTTTGGAATAGCCTTTTTTAAGTGAAAACAGGTTGATGATCTTATCCTGCCAATGGCGAACCAAGGCCATGGTTTCCCCCGGATTGTTTTCATAAGGTTCCAGCTGATTTGAAAGATTTAGCAGCAAATCTCCGTAAAATACCGTTGCAAGTGCTTTGCGAAGCATGGGCACCGTGTATTGAAAGGCAGAGCCTGTTTCAAGGCCTGAAAAGTTGAGGCTGATAACGGGAACCTGAGGAAATCCAGCTTTTATAAGGGCTTTTCTAAGAAGATGAATGTAGTTGGAGGCCCTGCAGCCTCCACCTGTTTGGGTAATGATTAAGGCAGTTTTATCAACATCATATGTACCGCTTTTTAGCGCATCAATAAATTGGCCTACCACCAGCAAGGCCGGATAGCAAATATCGTTATGTACATATTTAAGCCCTTCTTCGATCACTTGGGGGCCGTCGTTTTCAAGTAGCTGCGTACGGTAACCCTCTTGCTCAAAAACCTTTTCTAGCATATAAAAATGTAAAGGGGCCATTTGTGGAATTAAAATGGTGTGGGTCTGCTTCATTTCTTTTGTAAACCTGGGATAGTTAACACTATTATCTATCATACAATGTTTTTTTGCGTCCATTGTTCTTCTCCTTGTTGCTCTAAGGTGGAAAACAAGCTTCGCAGCCGGATGTTTACGGCGCCTAAATTTGAAATTTCGTCAATTTTTATCTGGGCATACAGTTTTCCTCCCCGGTGGAGGATGGCACGGACCTCATCGGTTGTAACTGCGTCCAGTCCACAGCCAAAACTGACTAGCTGCACCAAATGCATGTCTTTTTGAGTGGCAACATACCGGGCCGCACTGTAGAGCCGGGCATGGTATGTCCACTGGTTTAAAACACTGGTAGGGGCTTTTTGTAAATAGTGGCTCACGCACTCTTCGCTGATAATGGCCACTCTGTTTTTAGCAATCAGCTGGTTAATGCCGTGGTTAATCTCTTCATCGGCGTGGTAGGGCCTACCAGCTAGCACAATCACAGGCATCCCCTGCTGCCTTGCCTTTTGTATAATTTCCTCGCCCTTGACTCGTACTTTTTTTAAGTAGTCATCGTAGGCCCGATAGGCATCATCTGCCGCTTTTTTAACATCTCTTTCGCTAATGCCGCAAAAATATTGAGCCAGTATTTTTGTAAAACGCTTTACAAAGTCTTTTGGACGGTGAATACCTACATAGTCATATATAAACAGTTTACCGTCTAATTCCTTGCAGCTAGCCTTAATCACTTCCGGATAGTAGGCCACAACGGGGCAGTTAAAATGCTGGTCACCTATACCCTCATCAATATTATAGCTCATGCAGGGATAGAAGATGGTATCAACCCCTTCCATTTGACTCAGTTCATAAATATGGCCATGCATTAACTTTGCAGGGTAGCACACCGTATCACTTGGAATGGTACCCTGGCCTTTAAAATAAAACTTGCGGCTGGAAGGAGGACTTAATACAACTTCAAAGCCCAGGTGAGTAAACAAGGTATGCCAAAAAGGCAAGGTTTCAAAAAAATTCAACCCCATGGGAATGCCGATTTTGGCCCTTGGACCTGGAATCGATGTGTAACTGCGTAGCAATTTTGTTTTATAGGCATAAATATCCAAAGAGAAATCGGTCTTTTTTTGGTTCACTGGCCGGTCGCAACGGTTGCCGGATATGAAGCGGTTGCCGTAGGAAAAAGTGTTAATGGTTAAAAGACAATGATTAGTACACAAACCGCAATGGGTTGTTTTTGTTTTAAAGCCAAAAGTGTTGAGTGCCTTTTGTGTTAAAACGCTGCTTGTTTTGATCTCTCCTGCCTTTTTTCGCCCAAACAAGGCCGCCCCAAAGGCACCCATAAGCCCAGCAATAGAAGGGCGAACTACTTCTCTTCCCAATTCCTGCTCAAAGGCCCGCAAAACCCCATTGTTGTAAAAGGTTCCCCCTTGAACAACTACATGCTCACCAAGTTCAGCAGCAGAAGAGACTCTGATTACCTTATACAAGGCGTTTTTTACAACGCTCATGGCCAACCCCGCGCTAATATTTTCAATGGAAGCACCGTCTTTTTGAGCCTGTTTTACACTGGAGTTCATAAACACCGTACAGCGGCTGCCCAGTTCAACAGGGGCTTTAGCAAAAAGTCCAAGTTTGGCAAAGGCTTCCACCTCCTAGCCCAAGGCTTGTGCAAATGTTTGTAAAAAACTGCCGCAACCCGATGAACAAGCCTCGTTTAAAAAAATATCGCTAATGACTCCATCTTCAATTTTAAAGCATTTCATATCTTGGCCGCCAATATCGATAATAAAATCAACATTCGGCAGAAAAAACTTTGCTGCTCTAAAGTGAGCCATGGTTTCAACCAAGCTATAGTCAGCTTGAAAGGCTTCTTTACACAATAGTTCCCCATAGCCGGTGGTTGTAACACTGCCAAAAATAATATCAGGGGCTTTATGGTAAATGTCTAGCAGCACATCCTTAATAAGCCCTAAGGGGTTGCCGCTGCTGGGTGTATAGGTGGTGTGAAGCAGTTCTCCCTCTTCACTGATTAAAGCTGTTTTGCAGGTAGTGGAACCGGCATCAATACCTAGATGGGCTCTGCCGGTATATCCTTCCAGGGTTTTAACTGGCACATCGGCCTTTTGATGGCGCTGCAAAAACAGTTCATACTCTTCTTCATCCGCAAAAAGGGGCTGTCCATGGGCAAAGGCATCGCCTTTTCCATGGTTCTTTATTTTTTGGAGCAAATCCAGTATTAAATAATCTTCTTCTGCTGATAGAGCGGCCCCCACGGCAACAAAATAAAGGCTGTGCTCTGGCAGATACCCTTGTAAGCCAAGCACCTTGTCAAAGGCTTTTCGCAGCTCATCCATAAAAGTGAGGGGCCCGCCTAAATAGAGAACCTTGCCGCTAATGGCTCTGCCTTGGGCCAAGCCGGCAATGGTTTGGTTAACTACCGAAAATAAAATAGATGAGCACATATCTTCCACCCTTGCTCCCTGATTGAGTAAAGGTTGAATATCACTTTTAGCAAATACACCACAGCGGCTGGCAATGGTATATGTTTTTTCCTTTTCCTTTGCTTTTTTGTTCAATTCTTCTGGGGTC
>CAYFQH010000020.1:0-8891 GCA_964345215.1 uncultured Oscillospiraceae bacterium
TACGTGTGGCTTATTTCTTTCAAATTTTGCCTTTCCCATTGAAAGTTCCTCCTTTTTAAGGTTTGTAATAATTTATTTTTTGCCAATAATTTTTTCTGCTATGCTCTGTGGAACTTCTTCATAATGATCAAATTCCATTGAATACATTCCACGGCCTTGGGTCTTGGAACGAAGGTCCGTTGCATAGCCAAACATTTCGCTTAAGGGCACATAGGCGTGAATGGTCTGTTCACCCATACGGGCTTCCATCCCATCAACGCGGCCCCGGCGGCTGCTAATATCGCCAATTACATCGCCCATGTACTGGTCGGGTACAATTACCTCTACCTTCATGGTAGGTTCCATCAGTACAGGGTCTGCTTTTTTCATCGCCTCTTTAAAAGCCATGGATCCGGCAATTTTGTAAGCTAGTTCAGATGAGTCAACATCGTGGTAAGATCCGTCATATACAGTTGCCTTAAAGTCTACAACTTCAAAGCCGCCTAAGATACCGGAAGCAGCCGCTTCGCGAATACCTGCATCAATGGGGGCAATATACTCTTTGGGAATCACGCCGCCCACGATTTTGCTTTCAAACTCGTAGCCTTTGCCAGCTTCCTGGGGAGCAATTTCAATCCAGCAATGACCAAATTGGCCGTGGCCACCGGTTTGACGAATATAGCGCCCCTCTGCCTTAGCAGATTTACGGATGGTCTCTCTGTAAGCAACCTGGGGTTTACCTACAGTGGCTTCTACCTTAAATTCGCGTAAAAGCCGGTCAACAATAATTTCTAAGTGCAGTTCACCCATACCGGCAATAATCACCTGACCGGTTTCCTGATCGGTATAGGTTTTGAAGGTGGGATCCTCTTCTGCCAAGCGAACCAGTGCTATGGACATTTTCTCTTGGCCTGCCTTGGTTTTAGGCTCAATGGCTACCCGGATAACAGGATCAGGGAATTCCATTGATTCAAGGAGAACCGGTTGCTTTTCATCACAGAGGGTATCCCCTGTTGCGGTGTCCTTAAGGCCTACGGCGGCGGCGATTTCGCCTGCATAAATGGTGTCTACTTCTTCTCTATGGTTTGCGTGCATTCTGAGAATACGAGCGATACGCTCCCTTTTGTTTTTAACGCTGTTTAAAACGTAGGAACCGCTTTTAAGAGTACCAGAGTAGGCACGGAAGAAGGCCAGCTTCCCAACAAAGGGATCCGCCATAATCTTAAAGGCCAAGGCAGAAAAAGGTTCTTCATCAGAAGAGTGGCGAACCACTTCAACTTCCGGGTCGTCAGGCAAGGTGCCGGTAATGGGGGGAATATCCAGCGGTGAAGGCATATAATCGGTAATGGCATCGAGCAAGGGTTGAACACCCTTATTTCGATAAGAAGTGCCACATACAACCGGGGTCATTTTGCAGGCAATCGTAGTTTTACGAATAGCCTCTTTAATTTCCTCGATTGATAGCTCCTCGCCCTCAAAGAATTTTTCCATCAGGCTCTCATCAGTTTCAGCTACCGCTTCAATTAATTTAGCACGGTACTCGTTAGCCAATTCCTTTAAATTGTCTGGAATTTCTTCTTCACGCACATCCTTGCCGATGTCGTCGTAATAAACTTCTGCTTTCATGGTAACCAGGTCAATAATTCCTTGAAAATCGGCTTCTTTGCCAATTGGAATTTGGATTGGTACTGCATTGGCTTGCAGGCGGTCTTCCATCATGTCAACGACATGGAAAAAGTCCGCTCCCATCACGTCCATTTTATTAATATAGGCCATGCGAGGTACATTGTACTTATTTGCTTGGCGCCAAACAGTTTCACTTTGAGGCTCTACGCCACCTTTGGCTGCAAATACCGCAACAGCACCATCCAGTACACGTAAAGAACGCTCAACTTCAACCGTAAAGTCAACGTGGCCGGGGGTATCAATAATATTGATTCGATGATTTTTCCATTCGCAGGTTGTTGCAGCGGAGGTAATGGTAATACCTCTTTCTTGCTCTTGGGCCATCCAGTCCATGGTTGCTGCGCCTTCATGCGTTTCCCCCAAGCGATGTACACGGCCTGTGTAGAACAAGATGCGCTCAGTTGTTGTGGTTTTACCCGCATCAATATGAGCCATGATGCCAATGTTGCGCACCATATTCAATGGGTGACTTCTAGGCATGTTGGTATGTTCTCCTCTCAAATAGCATATGTGTTAAAATTAAAACAAGGAAAGATTATCGCTTTTGTGATAATCTTTACCCTCTTAATTACCAGCGATAATGAGCAAATGCCTTATTGGCCTCGGCCATACGGTGCATTTCTTCCTTACGCTTTACGGCATTTCCAGTGTTGTTGGCTGCATCCATCAATTCACCAGCCAACCGCTGTGCCATGGTTTTTTCACCGCGTTTGCGGCTAAAGTCTACGATCCAGCGCAGGGCCAAAGTTTGTCGGCGTTCAGGCCTAATTTCTATAGGCACCTGGTACGTCGCACCACCTACACGGCGGGCTTTAACCTCCAGCTGGGGAGATACGTTGGCAAGGGCAGTTGTAAACACATCGTTTGCATCTTTGCCTGTTTTTTCGGCAATGCTTTCAAAGGCATTGTAACAAATGCCTTGGGCAATCCCCTTTTTGCCATCTATCATAATTTGATTTATCAATTTTGTAACTACAACATTTCCATACACTGGATCTGGTAGTACTTCACGCTTGGGTATAAATCCGCGACGGGGCATGTCTTTCCCTCCTCATTTTGTTGAGTTTTAGTAATGGATGATTGATGATAAGCGGATGTTTGCAAAAGGCAAGTCAGCATCAAGCCATCTCCAAAGGAACAGGTATAAACGAAATAAAGAACATGTTTCTCTTCTCGTTCCAAGATAGGAGCCATTGTTATTCATAGTCTATACATGCATTCAACAATCTGCTTTTAAAAATCATGCTTACTTCTTGGGTCGCTTAGCGCCGTATTTTGAGCGAGCCTGCATCCGCTTTGCCACACCGGCCGTGTCTAAAGCGCCACGGATAATGTGATAACGAACGCCAGGAAGGTCGCGCACACGGCCGCCGCGAATCAATACAACACTATGTTCCTGTAAATTGTGACCAATTCCCGGAATATAGCAAGTACCTTCATCTTGGTTGGTTAGGCGGATTCTGGCGATCTTGCGCAAGGCAGAGTTAGGTTTTTTGGGTGTAGTGGTTTTTACGTTTAAACAAACACCGCGTTTTTGTGGACAACCCTGCAAAATGGGAGCAGTTGACTTGTTGTCCATGCTTTTCCTTCCCTTGCGGATCAATTGGTTGATCGTGGGCATTGAAGCACCTCCTGGATATAATATCTATCATCTTCCGCAACCCCCGGAAGCGAATAGGCAATGATTAGCGAAGAATACCGGCAGCAGCTGTAGGCACTTGTACCTTTGCGGCCTGGCCCAGCTCTTTCATGGTTTTAACCACCGTTACAGGTACCTGGGCTTCTTCTGCTGCCCCCCTGACCCTGCGGTACACAAACTCATCGGCATCTTCTGCTACAAAAACATGTGTCACCTGGTCTTTTGTAAGGGCGCGTAAAAGCTGTTTGGTTCCTACTACTTTCTTTTCGCTATTTTGTAAGGACTCTAGCATCATAACACTCCTTTTGCCTTTGGTTTTAAGGCACACAAAAAATAGACCTAAAGGGGCAACTGCATCAGTATACCATCCAAAACATGATATGTCAACGCTTTTGCCCCTATATTATATGTTTTTTATAGCTTATTGAAAAGGGTTTTGGAGTATTTTTAATGATTGATTATTTTCTTCCCGCTCCGCTTCCCCGTGAAAAACCGCCGCCGGAACTGCGCCCTCCCCCTGAAGAACGGCCTGCGCCTGAGCCGCGGGAGGAGCCGCTGGAAGTAAAGCCTCTGCCACCTCTTGAAAAACCGCCTCCAGAATTTCTGGGTTTTGATGAGCTGGAGGATCCAGATGAACCGCCCCAAAAAGAGCTTCCTCCCCCGCCAAAAGGCGGCATGCCGCCAGAAGGGCCGGGGCCCGGCGGCGGGTTGCGCTTGGGTGGCCTGCGGTGCCATCCTCCACCAAAAAAGGGAAAGAAAAAGGTGCGCCTAGGCGGCCCATAGTAAGGAGAACCACCGTAATAACCCCGCCGTTTTCTTCTGTTTCCGGTTAAAACACTGATAAATATGATGCCCAATATAATGAATATAATCATGGCGAATCCCATCATTCCTCTTTGTTCATTCTTTGTAGGGGCGGCTGTTGTGGCCCCCGGGGCCACATATTTTAAGTTAATTTTTTTGGTTAGTTTAAATAACCGCTGTGCTGTTTTATAAATTCCCTGGTCATAGTCGCCCTTTTCATAATCACTAAACAGTTCTGCCTGAAGGACATCAGTTAGAACATTCCCTGTGATAACCGATTCAATGTCATCCCCTTGATAGGCATAGGCTCCGTTTTCTAAGGATACAAGCAGTAAAATATCGCTTTTATACAAATCATATTCTTTAAAGGCGGCCATGGCAGCCTTTTCTAAATCGAGGCCCGCTTCTCCATTTATCACCTGCAGATAAATGTGGGTACGCCCATGTTCCCTGCTGTTATTTTTGTCTGTAATATAAGTAACGGTTTTTTCTGATAAAACCCCAGGCTGGTCATCAACATATTGGGATAGGGTTCCCCCCTGGCTTGCTTGTGCCGCCGATACCATCTCGCCAGTTCCCTGGTCTGATTGTGTTGCCGGTACCATCTTAGCGGTTCCTTGGCCTGACAGCGCCCGTACCTTGCTTCTTACTATGTTGGCAAGGGCATCATAGAGTTTAAGCACACCTTTTTCATAGTCTTGTTTTCCAAAATCCGGTTCCAGGTAGGTATTCAACAGTTCTTTTAGCTCACCGGGGGTAAAAAAGCTTTCGCTGCCTAAGGTTTGAGAAAGATAGTAATCATCATCCCCTATGGATAAAAGCAGCAGCATGCCCCGGTTTAGCTCCGCATCCCCAATACCCCATTGGTTTAACAGCTGGGTGGCATATTGGTTGGTTTCTAGTTCATCTGTAAAATCAACGGTGACCACCACCACATCATAAGCCGTGTCCTCCCATAACCTCTTCCCTTTTTGCCCAATAACCTGGTGTCCATCATCACTAATCACATCGGCGCTGTCGGTTATGTAGTGAAGCTCGCCCTTTTTGGGGAAGTTAGCTCCATGGCCTAAAACAGGCAGTAAAATAAGCACAAAGGATAAAACCAAGGATAGGATTGCTTTTTTATACTTTATATCAATCGTCACATCATTTCCTCCTAAAAAACGGGCAGTTCCCTAACAGGGGTTAAAAACTTCAATACACTGGCGGGAAACTTCTTTATTTCTTGGTTAAAGGCCTCTGCCTGGGCCTGGTAGGGATGGTTATTCATCATGTACTCAAAATTTTTAATTTCTTCAACAAAATTTTGCATATATTTTTTCTCCTGTTGGGTGGCCTCTGCAAAGGCCTGGCTTTGATTAAAGGCCTGAACTTTTTTAAAAAAATCGTCACCCTTAAAAAAAGAAACGTTGTTTACATCCGTTGGATTGTCGCCAATTTTTTTTGAAATGTTCGTCAGCTCCTGTTTTGTGTTCTCCTTACCAGGGATGTACTTATTTACAATTTTTAAGTAATTTTGCATCTTTGTGTTAAAAACATTCGTTTCCTGGGCAAAACCGCTGCCGCCCCATTGTTGGGTTTGATAGGTATCAACCGCCATGGCCCGCAGATTATAAAGGGAGTAGTTACTGCCAATTATAATGGCCAGAATCACTAAAACCAGCGTGGATAGCCAAGGGTTTTGTTTAATTTTCTTCATGGCACTCACCTATTCTTTTCCTTCTTCTATTTCTATGGCTAACAGAATATCTTTAACATCCTTGCGGCTTTGTTCAAAATCCTTTTGTTCCTTAAATATCTGTTCAAAGGTTTCTAGTAGTTGCATTTTGCTTTGGGCTACAGCCTGGCGATAGCCACCATCTTTTTTAGCTGTCTTTTCCAAAGTGCGCTGTTGTTTTTTAACGGTTTTTTGGTTGCCTTTTAAAGCCTGATCAGCTTGCTTAGAAATGTTTTTTTGGGCATCTACGGCCTTTTGAGTGTTGGCCAGGCCCAGGGATAGGCTCATTTGGTTTTTCCATAAAGGCAAGGTGGTCTCCAAGGTTTCCCCTATGCGTTGAAGCAGTATTTGGTCGTTACGCTGAATTATTTTAATTTGGGGCTCCATTTGGAGGGACAGAAGCCGCGATGTTTTTAAGTCATTCAATCGCCGGGAAAATAGCTGTGCCCTCTCTTTTCTCTGGCCTTGTAAAAGGCTGGTTTCGTTCGAAGGCATCAGTGTTTTATCACCGCTAGCAGAAGAAGATTTAAGCAGTAAAAGAATCTCTTCTCCCGCTTCAATATAATTGGTAAGTTCCTTAAGGCCCAATTCATTTTTACGGTACAGTTCTTCAAGCAGAGCAATATCTTTTAGCAAAAGCACCTTATACTGGTTCAGCAGCCGTGCAATTTGATCCACCTCTCGCTCAAGGGTTACAAATTGATTTTGAAGCTGCTGCTGGTACTTTTTTTTAGAAAACAATTTTTTTAAAAAACTGGTTTTTTCACTAGGGTATACCTCTTCCATTTTATCGGCCGTTTCTTTTATGGTGCTGCCAATTTTATCCAGCTGATTCTCCTGCATAGCATCCAATAAAATGCCGGAGAAGCGAGAGATTTCTTTTTGTGCCCCCGTACCAAAACGCTGAATATGAAAAATATTATTTGAGTCAAACTGGTTTACCAAGGCCCTTGTTTTTTCAGGGTCGGCCTGTATCATTGTAAGTTCTCCCACCGGGCTTAATTCACTTCCACGGTTTTTATTTTTAGCTGTACTATTCATTCATCTGCTCCCAACAATCAAACTTCCTATTATTGAATCAAACTTTCTATTGCTGCCGGTCAAGAATTTCCGTTTCAATCATATGGTCAAAAACAGTAATTTCAGCTGATATATCCAAGGTGTTTTCTCCATACACCCGGTCAATTTCGGCAGCAAAGGCTTTTTTAAGTTTTTTCAGTACTTCCTCTATTTTACCGGTCATCTCACTTACGTTTTTTCCTCCTTGAGGCAGAGCGGATATTTTTTCATACTCTTTTAAAATTTTCATGGTGGTAGGTAGGTAGTAATCAATAAAGGGTTGGATGTTCCGTATTTTTTGGTCATCCATCTGCACAATATCAAAAAGTTTTTGGGCAAGGCTTAAAGTTTCATAAACAACTGGTCCTGCTTTTGTTTTTTGAAGCTTCTGAGCCATGAGCTTCATCTCGGCTAAAAAAGTCATCGATTTTTGGGTAAATTCATCAATAATGCTGTTTCCTGTGGCCTTTGCCTGAATTTGGTCTTTTTCATCAAAGCCTCTTTTACCCTTCCACAAAGCTGAAGCACATGTAAAAACAACCAGACTAAAAATTAGGGCGGCTGCAAAGTCCCACATGCGATATAAGGGAAACGCCAAGGCATATAAAACCCAGGAAAGGCCAATGGTGTAGGGAAGGAGGGCTTCCCTTTCTTTTTTGGGATAAAGAACCATTTGGGGCTCTGGGAGCATTGGAACCTCTCTTTTCCCCTTTGGCCAAAGAATCAGTTTTTGCCAGTCTATTTTTTCGATGTTTAAAAAACCATGATCCTCATACTGGGCAAGGAGGATAGCCGCTTCTTTGGGCGTGATTTTTAAAAAGTAACCCAGTTGTTCGAAGGTAACAAAATCTTTATATTGATAAAAAGCTTTTGCAATGTCAAATTGCTCCCTTGCTTTTTTTACCTGTATTTTTTTGATGCCAAATAAAACTAAAAACAAACCTGCGGCAAAAAAAGCAATCTGCCACCAGTAAAAAGCAAAGCCATATCTAACCTGCCCGCTTTGCCGGCTGAACAACCGGACTAAAACAATGACCATGCCGGCAAAAATATAAAGTATCTCTTTTATATATTTTATAATAAAGCTTCTTGCAGCGGCGGAGCTTTTTAAGTTTTTTTTCACTGGCACATTCAACCCTCTCATCGTTCATTATAAAAATAGTACATGTTTATTATATCATATACAAAAAAGCTTTTCTGTTATTTAAAACAACATTTAACAGCTTATAAGTATCAAAATGTATAAATGAACAAACTATAAAAAAATACGCAAAAAAAAAGCCCTGTATATATACAACAAGGCTTTTAAACATGTGTTGAGCAAATAATTGGTGCTATTTGCCTGTAAGGTCACTGGTGCAGTTGGGGCAGCGAGTAGCCTTGGGGTTTACTTCCGTAAAGCAATAGGGGCAGGTTTTTGTAGCCGGTGCGGGCACCTCTTCTTTTTTGGGCATGGCCTTTGCCATTAGCTTTACAAACAAGAAAATAAAAAAGGCAATAATAACAAAGTCAATAATGGCCTGTAGAAAAGCCCCGTAGTTTAAAGTGCCTACGCCAGCTGCTGCCGCTGCCTCAATAGAAGGATAGGCGTTGCCGTCCAAAGCAAAAAAGGCACCGGAAATGTTAGTTCCGCCAGTTAAAATACCGATGATGGGCATAAAAATATCAGATACCAGGGAAGAAACAATTTTGCCAAAGGCACCCCCAATCATAACCCCCACGGCCATGTCAAAGACATTCCCTTGCATGGCAAACTCCTTAAACTCCTTGATAAACTTTTTCATTGTCAAGTAATCCCCTTTCAAAGTATTAAAATGTGAAACACATGAAACCCTATTTTTCATCCTTGATGTGATGGTTGCTATAAAAGATATTCTGCAAAAAGCCCTCTAAATCCAAGGGCATAGTTATTTCCCTCAAAACCTTCTTGCGAAGCTGTTCCTTTTTAATTCCCGGAAAAATCTTTTCCATTTTTCGTTCAACCACGCTGCGCCAAAAAGTTTTGCC
>CAYFQH010000020.1:8991-34749 GCA_964345215.1 uncultured Oscillospiraceae bacterium
TTTTGCCAGTTTGAAATCAGGCGGGCCAGTTCCCCATCTGTTACAGGGGGGTATTTTAAAAGGGCTTGATTAAAGCCGGCGTGGAGCAAATCCTGATACAAAGGGGCTGCAGCCCGCCACAGGCAACCGTGGCGTATACCCGTTGCAATTTCATCTGTAAGTTCATTAAATTCAGGCTTTAGCTTTGGAAAAGAAGTAACCAATTCTTTTGGAGAAATAATATAATTTTCAATGCAAAACCTGGGCAGTATAAAAAGATTGGGATGGCTTTGAAAAACTTTTTCAATCTCCTCTTCATCCCAGGCGTCTCGGTCAACCATGCCAAGGTAATGGGGATGCTTTTGCAGTTGCTTCAAAACCCCGTCCTTCCCCCCACACTGAATCATTTCCCAGTTCAAAAACAGGTTTTCTTCTCGAAAAGGGGGCTTATCAAGCATAATGGTTAAAAACTCAATATCGGTTTTCCCTTCCACCAGCAGCACGTTTTTTTGAATATAGGTATCGGGTATATGGGCTTTGGTAAAAATGGAAGAGGATGTTGCGTTATTAATCATTCTCATCCCCATTCCCTTCTATAGTTCTTTGGGGGCTAAGGTCAATTACAAGCCCCAGGGCATCATAGCGCTGCCATGCTTGTTGGTTATGGGAAACAATAATAAGCTGGGCTTTCCGCTCCCTGCAAATGGCCTCAACGCCCGCAAGGGAAGAGACAATCTGATCCGGATGAAGATGAAGGGCCGGCTCATCTAACAATAATACACCATTTTGCTTTAAATAAATTAAAACACCAAAATAAAGGTAAAACAAATTTTTTTCGCCCAAAGATAAGCTTTCAAAGGGCAGTTGACTCTGCTGTATATCCCTTAACTGAACAACCCACTTGTTTTGGCCCGTTAAAAGCAGCTGTTTGCCTGTAAGGATTTTTTTAAGGCGTGGCGCACCCTTTTTAATATCTTCTACACCGCTCTTTTCATAAAGAGCGGCCATCTTCCTTACGTCCTCATCGGTAAAAAACCAATGATCATCAGAGCTTGCCTTGTACTTGGTAACCTCGTTTTCATAAAGGAGGATATTCGGTTCCTCTTTGCCAGCGATCCTCGGAAGAGCCTCTTGTTCACCCACATTTATCCAGCGAAGACGAGGCTGTTCTTTATTAATTTCCTCCTTTTCTTTATCCGTTAATTTGCCAAGGTAGATCAACCAATCTTCTCCTAAGTAATCAAGCAAAACCATACCGGCAAAATCATGCTCCTTTAAGGTAAAGGGCCAGTCAAAGGCCTGCTTTCCTCCAGCACACCATAAGTAGGCAATAATTTGAAGTAAGGTGCTTTTACCTGATCCGCTAAGGCCCCGTAATAAAACCCGCTGATCATCAAAGGACAGGTATAGCAACTGCTTAGCCTGAAAAGGGCCGATACCCCGTAGCATAATGCTGCGGATTTTCATTTGTGCTCACCTCTATGTAATTATACCCACTTTTTAACGCTAGGGCAATACTCCTTTTAAAATACCTTGCATCTTTTTCTTGGTTTTCTTATAATGATACGGAAATGTGTAATTTTTAGGAGTATGAAATGATTATTTTATCATTGCAAAAAATCAAAAAAGTCTTTGGTGGAAAAGAAGTGTTAAACGACATAACTTTATCCCTGCAGCAAGGCCGCCGTATGGCCCTTGTAGGGGTTAACGGATCGGGCAAAAGCACCTTGCTTAAAATTATTGCCGGCAAAGAAAGTGCCGATGAAGGCATCATCAGCAAGGCCAAAGCAACCACCCTTGGTTTTTTAGAACAGCACGGTGTTTTTAATGAGGAAACCAGCGTATACCAAGTAGCCAAAAGAAGCTTAAGCCCTATTATACAGCTTGAAAAAGACCTTAGGCAAATGGAAGTAAATATTTCTCTTAGCCAAAACGAAGACGAACTTGCCTCCCTTGGAGAAAAATACCATCAGCTAACCCAAGCCTTTGAAGAGGCCGACGGTTATGCCTGGAAAAGCAACCTAACGGGAGTTTTAACAGGGCTTGGCTTTACTAAAGAGCAGTTTGACCAGCCAGCCAACCTTTTAAGCGGTGGTGAACAAACCCGCTTGCGCCTAGCCTGCCTTTTGCTTGAGAAGCCCTTTGTGCTTTTGCTGGATGAACCCACCAACCACTTAGACCTGCAGGCCATCAGTTGGCTGGAGGCCTATTTACAAAAATATAACGGCACGGTAATGCTTGTTTCCCATGACCGGTACTTTTTAGACCGGGTTTGTACCGATGTAACGGAAATTCTGCTTGGCAAGAGCGAGACGTATGAAAACAAGTCCTACTCTTCTTTTTTGGTTGAACGAAATCAACGGATGGAGAGCCGCTTAAAAGCCTTTGAAACACAACAAAAAGAAATTGAACGTCAAAAAGAAATCATTGCCCGTTACCGCAGATTCAACCGGGAAAAATCTATTCGGGCTGCGGAAAGCCGGGAAAAACAACTAGCAAAAATAGAAAAACTGGACAGGCCCCAGGATGAACGGGAAATCCACTTTTCCTTCAGAGCTAAAAAACGCAGCGGTAACGATGTGTTAAAGGTTGAAAACCTGTCTAAATCCTTTGAGGGCAAACAACTTTTTTCAAACATTTCCCTGGATGTGAAACGAGGCATGCGCATTGCCATTTTAGGGCCTAACGGCATTGGCAAAACCACTTTTTTCCGCTGCATTTTAAACCTTGTAAAACCCGACAGCGGAAAGGTCCGCTTTGGCACCAATGTAACTGTTGGCTATTACGACCAAAAGCAAGAGCACCTTCACCCAAATAAAACAGTGCTTCAAGAGGTATGGGATGAATTTCCAAACCTTGATCAAACCCAGATTCGCAGTACTCTAGGCTCCTTTTTATTAACCGGCGATGACGTATTTCAGCCTATTTCCAGCCTTTCCGGCGGAGAGCGGGGCCGTGTTATTTTTACTAAGCTAATCCTTAGAGAAGATAACCTTTTGCTTCTTGACGAACCTACAAACCACCTGGACATGGATAGCCGGGAGATGCTGGAACTGGCCCTTGAGGGCTATGAGGGCACCATTTTGGCCATTTCCCATGACCGGTATTTTATAAATCGCTTTGCAACCCATATTGGCTATATGAACGACCAGGATTTAACCCTTTATCAGGGCAATTACGACGATTACTTGATGGCCTTGGAAAGAACGGCTAACCCTGATACTTTTGAAGAGGAAGGGAAAACCAAAACCGCCCTGCTAAAAGAGCGTAAGAAAGACCGTCTCCAAAAAGCAGAGATCAAGGCTTTGCGCGAAAGAGGCAAAGCTCTGGAAAAAGAAATCACAGACCAGGAAAAAACCTTGAAAACCCTTGAAAAACAGCTGGCCAATACCGATTTATATAAGGATGTTGAAAAAAGCCTTGAGGTTTCAAAAAATTATGAACAAATAAAAGAAACTATCGGCAATCTTTATCACCTCTGGGAAGAAACCCTTATGCTGCTCGAAGACGAAGAATAAAAACCATCACCATAAAAAGAAGGAGAAATTGATATCAATTCCTCCTTCTTTTTATGATTCTGTTGTCTCAACCTGCTTGGTACCAATTTGAAGGACTGCCCCTTTTGGTTTGTGATAATCAGTCGATAAAGGGGTACGGCTTACTTCGTTTCCAAAGGCATCAAATTCAACCAGGGTGCGGAGCACCTCATAGCCGATTTTCGCCTCTATAAACTTTTCTTCACCTACATAAAGGTTTTTATTCTTTTCCTCTGTAATTTCCATTGGAGGCTCTATCTCAATAATATCGGTGTAAATGTCGAAACTATGCCCTTGCATGGAAGCACCGTATATTTCAATGCGGCAAGTAGCGTGCCTGCCAGGTCCGTCCAGGTTTTTGCCAACAATATAAATGCTTTCACCGCTGGTGTTTTTAAAGGTGAAGTCTCGCTCGTGCCCCCTAATATAATACACGGTTGCGTCCTTTCCCTTAGGCATATAGCTAACATGCCCTGAATGGTAGTAGCGCTTCCCTATTTCCAATCCGGCCTGAACCGCCGCCATGTGCAGGGTAGAACTGGTTTGACAAACACCGCCGCCAATGGTGGTTTCATCGCTTATCAACTCACCATAAATGTATTCAGGAGCCTGCTGATAGCCCTTACTGGCATCTCGAAGGCCTGTAGCCCCGTTAAAACTGAAGGTCTTTCCGGGTAACAGTTCCATGCTAATGGCTTCAAGTGACAGGCGAATATTTTCCCTTCGGTTAATGGATTCTTGCTTTTTATCCTCGCTTCTTGTCATCATATAAATTTCGGTTTCATAACTGGCCCGCAATTGTCTTTTTTCTTCCAGCTGGGCCCTGGTTACCTGGGGTTGGGCAATACGGATGTAGTCTTCAATATGAATATCACCGCTTTGTATATTTTCAATTCGGCGTACAATTTCCTCTTCCAGAGGCAGGCGGTTTAACGAACGGCCTAACTGCTCATTTGTATAGTAAAAAGGCTCTGCTGCCTGGGGGGTGAAAGTAACCGTTGCATCAACAGGCTCCCTTTGAATGGCTTCCTGCATTTGATAGAGCAAGTTGCTAATATAAGAGGTATCAGTACTGGTTGAAACAGCCGAAAAGTGAGAAGGTGTTTGAAAGGCTTCTTCCAGTACTTTTTTCTTATCAAAAGCATTGCCTTGCCGCCCAATAAGCCAGGCTTCTTCCAGCCTTTCGTCTAGTTGCTGATTTTGCACAACTACATTTAAATGATTAGGGCTAATTTCTTGAGTAAAGGGGCTTATCTTTTCATCTCCTTGGTATATAAGGCGCAGAGAAAAATTTTGAAAGTAGTTTTGGGCATTTTCTTGAATTAATCTTTGCCCTTCTTCAAAGGTTTTACCCCCCAGGTCAATACCGTTTATATATATATTAGGATAAAAGGTGTTCTCATAGGGTGCTACTGCTGCAAGCACAGTTGCATAATAAATACCAAAGGCTGTAAACCCAACTAATACAAGGCTTACAATCCATTTAACCAAACTTCTTTTTTTCTTTCTATTCTTTGGCGTTTTTAGCTCTGGTGAAGAGCCTTTTGAGCTATAATATGTATTACGGTATGGGCTTTTGTTAACAGAGTTTGGATCTGCAGCCTGTTTGGCCGGCCTGGGAGCAAAGCCATTCTTTTGTTGATACCCATTTTGATAATAATCAGGTACATTGCTGTTGGCAGAGCCTTGGGGCTGGCTGCGGCTTTGGTTCCCCCGAGTCTGTTGCCCGGAACCGCCCTTTTTTAGCTGACCTGGCCGGTTGGAGCTTTGACGAATTTTCTTTTGATTCACGTAACTTCCCTACTATCCTTGCTATAGCAGCAAAATATTCTACCACCTCATTATAGCATCTCACCTATAAAAGATAAATACTACAAAAGAGTTCTATAGGCAGGGCATGATAGAATGAGTCATTTTTGATAAGACCTGCTACCTTACCAGCAACGATAACTGCTTTCATTATAATATGTTTAAAGCATGCTTATCAAAAACGGCACCAGCCGCTCTTTCGCAACCAATACCGTTTTCTTTTTTATCTAATCCTATCATGGTTTACATATAAGGCTTTTTTCTCTTCTCATTTAAAATATGGGAATAGATTTTTCAAAATCCGTCAAAGGGGCGCTCTTGGGTACCTACATATTCAACAGCTTGCTTTGCCTTGTATGTATCGCTTCCAATATCTCTTATTCCAATTTCAATACCATTTTCATACGTCACTAGGTAGCGGTGCACTTTTACCCCTTCTTCAGCGGGAATAAAATGAGGCTCCTCATCCTTATAAGTTACAAAGCGCTGCTTATCATCTTTAATAACTTTAATGCCTTCTGGGGGCATAATGGGTTCTTCCACAGTACGAATATCATAGCTGATTCCATTCATAGGAGCACCGTAAATCTCAACACGGCATATTTTATCCCCTTCTTTTCCGTCTAACACCTTGCCTATTATATAAATCGGTGCGCCGCTGTTATTTACAAAGGCCAAATCCAGCTTCCGGTCATATTCCCAAAACACGGTGGCATCTTTGCCTTTAACAGGCTGGTAACCCACCTTAATGGAGTGAGGGTATCTTTCGGTAATATCCATTCCTGCCTGAATGGCCGCCATATAAATGGTGGTGCTGGTTTGACAAACACCTCCTCCTATACCCCATACCTGTTCACCATAAACATATTCAATGGCTTCTTGGTAACCGGCATCTGCCGTTCGTTTTCCAACTACAGCATTAAAGCTGAATTTACCGCCGTTAGGAATACCGCCCGCTAAAGCTTCATTCATGGTTTCAATTGATAATTTGATATTGTGCAAACGGTTTTGAGAGTTTGTTTTTAGCTCCTGGGTTTTTGTACGCATGTTTATTGGCGTTTCGTACACGGCACGCAAAACCACATTGTCTTCCAGGCTGTCGAGCGCCACTTCAGGCAAAATTTGATTAATGTGCTTGTCCAGTACAACAAATCCGCTTTCCATTCTTTCAATCTTCTCTAAAATTTCAGCCTGTACCGGTACCGGGTCAATGCTCTGCCCCGGTTTTTCCTGCTGGCTTGTAAAGTTATCACCCGTTCCAGGGGTAAACTCCCGTATGGCATTTTCTGGCTCAATGTAAAAATCTTGCTGCATTTGGTCAAGGACATGGTCAATAACCTTTGTGTTCTTGCTTAAAGAACTGCTGGTAAAGTAGATTGGCTCTTGCATACATTGGTCTAAAACTTTTTTGCGCTCAAATAAATAACCCTTATGGCCAATTAAAAAGGCTTGGTAAAGCTGCTGATCAACCTCTGCCTGGTCAAAGGTAATATTCAAATCATTGCTTGTAATTTCTGTATACACGTTGCCTTGATACGTTAACTGCAAAGAGAAGCTGTTGATAAAGTTTTGGGCATTATCGTATACCAGCTGCCGCCCTTGAGCCATGGTCTTTCCTCCAAGGTCGATCCCATTTACATAAATATTAGGAAAAAACGTACTGTCATAAGGCTTTAGTGCAGATAGCGTCGTTAAAAAATAAATTCCAAAAACAGCCATCCCTACAAAAATGGCAGCAATAACAAAACGCAACAAACCATTTTTCTTTTTCAGTTTTTTTACAGGTCTGCCTCCAGTGCCTTGCTGCCCATTGCCGCCGTAAATGGGATATGGCATTGGAGTAGCCCTTTGCCGCTTGTTGTAAGAAGCCGGCCTTGTTTTACGCTTATTTGCGTTTGTATTTGTTTTTTTCCTTTGTTGTTTGTTCGTTACCGAAAAATAAATAGGCATGTGGTTAGTACTGTTAGTATATTTAGAACGCCTCCCATCCTCTCTCATCGGCCTTTGGTTTTGATCATAACTGTTTTTGGTTTGCCGGCTTTGATTGGGGGGATTCTGTTGAGGGGATGGAGCTCCTCCGGGATACTGCATATTTAAAAACTCCTGTATTTTAAATGAAAATGATGTAAATAAAATCTTTTACTCAAAAACATCAGAAGGAAAGGAAAGTTTTGCATCACTGGGAGGTAAAGGCGCCTTTTCTTCTTTTTCATCTGTTTCTACTTTTTTGCTGTCTTCATCACTTGCCCCCGCAACGGCTTCCCTTGCAGGTTTTTGCTTTTTTGACAAGGGCTTCCCCTCCATCAGCAACACAAATTCTTCACGGGAAAGGGTTTCTTCCGCTAGCAAGGCATTTGCGACCAAATGTAATTTATCTATATTTTTTTCAAGCAAGGTGATGGCCCGCTGATAACTACTATCAAGCAAAGCTTTAACTTCTTTATCAATTTGGGCGGCCACCTGTTCAGAGTATTCGCGGGAGTGGCCAATATCCATCCCTACAAACACTTCCTGCCCATTGCCCAAGTAAATAGTCCCCAATTCGCTCATCCCAAATTCTGTTACCATGCGTCGGGATAGTTCCGTAGCCCGCTTTAAGTCGGAGGTGGAACCGGTGTAAATGTCATCTAGGGCTACATGCTCTGCAGCATGGCCGCCCAGGGTCATGGTAATCATATCCAAAAGGGCTTTTCTTCCTAAATTATCCCTTTCCTGGGACGGAAGAGAAAGGGTGTGCCCCGCTGCCTGGCCCCTGGGTACAATGGTAATTAAATGAATATCATCGCTATGAGGCAACAGATGCCCTACAATGGCATGACCCGTTTCGTGGTAAGCCACAGTTTTCCGGTCATCTTCATTTACCTTATGGCTCCGTTTTTCCGGCCCCATTTGAACCCTAGCAATAGAATCCACCAGCATTTGCTGGGTTATTTCTTTTTCCCGGTTACGGGCTGTTAAAATGGCTGCTTCGTTCATAATGTTTTCCAAATCTGCACCCGTTGAATAAGGGGTTCGCTTGGCAATGTTCTCATAGTCAATATCGGATGCCAATTTTTTACCCCGGGCATGAACTTTTAAAATGTCAACACGCCCTTGCAAGTCTGGGTAATTTACGGTAATTTGCCGGTCAAAACGGCCAGGTCTTAATAAGGCCGGGTCTAAAATATCGCGCCTGTTGGTGGCTGCCATCACAATAACCCCTTCATTGGCAGCAAATCCATCCATTTCAACCAACAGCTGGTTTAAGGTCTGTTCCCGTTCATCATGGCCGCCGCCTAAGCCCGCGCCTCTGTGCCGGCCTACTGCGTCAATTTCGTCTATAAAAACAATAGAAGGAGCGTTTTTCTTCGCCTGGTCAAAAAGATCCCGCACCCGGCTGGCACCTACACCCACAAACATCTCTACAAAGTCAGATCCGGAAATGGTGAAGAAGGGAACATTGGCTTCTCCCGCTACAGCCCTGGCCAGCAGGGTTTTACCTGTTCCCGGCGGGCCTACCAGCAGCACCCCTTTGGGTATTCTTGCCCCCAGCTCAATATAATTTTTAGGGTTACGCAAAAAATCAACCATTTCCTGTAATTCTTCTTTTTCTTCCTGCGCCCCGGCCACATCGGCAAAAGTAACCTTGTTTTTAGAAGGATCGGAGATTCTGGCCTTGCTTTTGCCAAAAGACATTACTTTATTGTTGCCGCCCCCCTGTTGGCGAAGAAGGAAGAACCACAATAAAGCAACCAAGCCTAAAGAAATAAAAAGCGGAATATAATCATAAATCCACGGCCTTGCAACTTGCTGGCGGTACTGTATTTTAAAGGGCAGGTCATCTGCTGAAATCTGGTCAACAGTTACTCCCTTTTTTTTGGCTACAAGCTGGCGGGCGGTCTCTACAAATTCCTCACTGGAACTGATCGTTGTTTCAAAATCGAATTTTTTATCAGGAAAATCCCTTTCGGTAATGGTGCTGCCTTTTTTAAGGCCTACCAATGATGTGCCGAGAATGGCCACTCTATCAATCTCATCATTTTTGATATAGGATAATAATGTATCATATTCAATGCGTTTGTTTGGTTCCAAATTTAAACTATTATTAAAAAAGATACTGAATAAAATAATAATTCCAATTACAACCAAAAAACCTGAAAAGTTTTTATTTGAAGAATTTTTCAAGCTTTGATCCTCCTTAAAAGATATCCACGGTTATTGTATCAAAAGCCCAAAGGGATTTCAATCGTCGCTGCAGGGGCTGTTTTCATTTTGACTGTAAACCCGGGGATGTAAAACACCAATTTCGGGAAAGTTGCGGTACTTTTCATCATAATCCAGGCCGTAGCCTACTACGAAGGCATCGGGAATAGAAAAACAAGAGTAGTCAATGGGAATATCCACCTTGCGTCTGGCAGGCTTATCTAAAAGAGATACAATGTGTATTGACCCAGCACCCCTGTCTTCCAAATTCTTTTTTAAAAAAGAAAGGGTCAGGCCCGTATCAATAATGTCTTCAACAATAATCACGTGCTGCCCTACAATATCGTGGTCCAAATCTTTTAAAATACGCACTACACCGGATGTTTTGGTGGCACTGCCGTAGCTGGATATGGCCATAAATTCTGTGCGAATGGGCAAATCAATCTGCCTGATTAAATCAGAGTAAAAGATGGCTGCGCCTTTTAAAATACAAATCATTACCAAGTCTTTGCCTTTAAAATCCCGGGTGATTGTTCTGCCCAGTTTTTCTACAGCTTCTTTTAATTGGGCCCTTGTAACCAGTATTTCCAAAATATCTTTTTTTAGTGTTGGAAATTGATCCATTACAACTACTCCTTCTAGCTAAAATTGATTACTGATAAGAATAGGTATACTTAATTAGTATACCATGATTTACCTCATCCGTAACAAGAACTTTTTGTGAAAGACCATAACCGGGAACCCAGAGAATTTCATCTCCATCTGCTAAAAGCACCATTAAATTACGCAGAGGGCGGTCTATCTTACGGTCAATCATAAATTTTTTAAGGCTTTTTTTACCGGTACTGCCCTTAGGGTAAATAAAATCTCCTTCCCTGCGGGGTCTAAGCTGCAGCTGTTGATAACCTTTTAGGTTCAAAATTTGAAAACACCAGTCATCTCCATATGAGCCTAGGGTCATCTGCTCAAGGTCGCCTATAGTAGTAAAAGAAAAACACCAGCTACCAAGAAAAATATTCTTATAGCTAAAAGGACTTTTTAATATCATTACATCAAATAAAGGAGCCGATGTCTCCTCTTTCAAAAAGTAAATACGGTGTTGGCCTTTTTCCACATAAAGGTTTTTGGGCAAGCTCAGCTTTTTTACGGAACCTTGGTAAATAAAATCTACCAAATTATCCGTTTGCTCAAAATTTAGCGTGTTCATCCCTGAGGCACTATTGGTTTTATAAGCGTTCAAAGCCTTTTCATAACAAGCTCTCAAAATTCTGCGCTTAAATACCGACGCCTCCTTTTTTAAGGCTTTTTGATCAATAAAGCAGATTTCATTAGAAAACAGACCATGTTTTGTTAACCATATTTCGATCTGCTCCTCCCAAAAAGACTCTTCTTCGGCTAGAATTTCGCTGGTACGTACAAGGGCATTGCCCATTTGGGGGTAAAGCCGATACAAAGCTGGCAAAACATCATTTCGAAGGGTGTTGCGCAGGCCAATATTCTCCTGATTTGTTCTATCTTCCCGCCAGGCATAGCCTTTTTCAATCAGCCCCTGTTTTAAAACAGCCTTTGATAAACCTAAAAAAGGCCGAACAAGAGCAGCCTGGCCCCAGACCCGCACTTTTAAAATCCCTCTTAGGCCCCTTTGTCCGCTGCCCCGTAAGAGGTTCATGAGCACCGTTTCCGCCTGATCCTCCTGGTGGTGGGCAAGGTACAAAAGAGGCTGGCTATCCTTGGCCATGATCTTTTTAAAGCCCTTATAACGAAGGGTTCTAGCTGCCTCCTCCAGGCCACCCAGTTTTTTTTCTTTCATTTCCTGATACACATTGGCTTGAATCAAATAAAAGGGCACTTGGTTGTTTTCGCAAAGGTTTTCCACAAAGCGTGCATCTTCTTTTGATTCTTCTCCCCGCAAGCCATGCTCAATATGAATAACCGAAAAGGGGATGTCCTTTTGCCTTCTAATTTCTATCCAAGTCCAGAAAAGGGCTATCGAGTCGCAGCCGCCTGAAACCCCCAAGTAAACCCGATGTTCAGGCCTTACTTTAAAACTATTTAGGGTTTGAGGCACCAACGTATTTTCAATCGTTTTCTGGGTTTTTAATGTCATATTCACTCCATAATGATTTATAATAATTAAAAATATAAAATATCCTCATAAGTTGGGAAGGGCCAAAAAGCTGCAGGCAGTAGCACTTCTAGAGCATCGGATGCATTGCGGGTAGCGTCCATTAAAGGGGTTACGGCCTCCTTCCACTGCTTTGCATTTTCGTCGGTGGCCTCAATGGTAAAGCGGCTCAACACATTATCAAGCTGCTTTAAACACTGCCAAAGGCTGGATAACAGTGGCTCTAACTTATCCAGCTGTTCTTGCACCACCTCAAAGGAGTAACCGGAATCCTTAAGCCTTTCAAGCTGGTCTAACAGCTCTCCTTGGTATTTTTGTACTCCGGGTAAAATATAACGTCTTTGCATATCTAACATAGTTTTTGCCTCAATACGAAGAGACTTAATGTAAATCTCCCATTGTACCGAGGCCCGGCTGTACAGTTCCTTTTTAGACAGTACGCAGTACTCTGCCATCAGCTTTTGTGTACTTTGGCTAATCATTGCTGAAATGGCATCGGCAGTGGAGGAAATAACAGGCAAGCCCCGATCAATGGCCTCGCTGCGCCAATTTTTTGAATAGTTATTGCCATTAAAAATAATTCTGCTGTGTTTGGTATAGAGCTCTTTAATAACGGTTTTGACCGCGTTTTCGCTATTTCCTAGGATTTCAAGGCGGCTGGCAATATCATCCAGCTGCTGGGCAACAATGGTATTTAGCACCGTATTAATGGTGTCTGCTGTTTGGGAGGAGCCGGGCATTCTAAACTCAAACTTGTTTCCTGTAAAGGCAAAAGGCGAGGTTCTGTTTCTATCTGCGTCGTCAGCTTCAACCATTAAAGGTATTAAGGCATCTTGGCTTGGGTAATGATTCACTTTTTTTTCCAAAGGTATCTGGGCAATTTCAGCTAGTTTTTCTAAGAGAACATCGCCTAAAAAAACAGAAATAATTGGCGGCGGTGCTTCGTTGCCCCCAAGGCGGTGGTCGTTGCTCAGCCCACAGCAGGAAAAACGCAGCAGCTGGGCATGCTCATCTACACCACTAACAACAGCCATTAAAAAAAGCAAAAATTGCAAAGAACAGCCCTTTTCACTATCCCCCGGATCAAGGAGATTTTCCCCTTCGTCGGTCATAAGGGACCAGTTGTTGTGCTTACCCGAACCGTTAAAGCCATCAAAGGGCTTTTCATGTAAAAGGCAAGCCAGGCCTTTTCTGGCAGCCACTTTTTTAAGCAGCATCATGGTCAATTCGTTTTGGTCGCAGGCAACAACTGCATTGTCAAATACAACGGCCACCTCGTGTTGGGCAGGAGCCACTTCATTATGCTGGGTTTTAGCCGGAATACCCAGGCGCCATAATTCATTGTTCAGTTCGGCCATAAAAGTAGATACCCTTTGACGAAACGCCCCATAATATTGATCCGAAAGCTCCTGCCCCTTTGGGGGCATAGCCCCAAATAAAGTGCGGCCTGTGTAGCGTATATCGGGCCTTTTTTTATAATGCTCCCGGTCAATTAAAAAATACTCTTGCTCTAAGCCCACATTAGGAGTCACTTTTTTTACACTTGATTTACCAAGGGCATGTAATACCCGCAGGGCCTGTTTGTTCAAGGCCCGGATGCTGCGTACCAAGGGAATACGGGTATCCAGGGCATCCCCTGTAAAGCTACAGAAAAGCGTGGGGATGCAAAGGGCTGTAATGCCGTCTGGATCTTGTCGGATAAAGGCGGGAAAGGTATAGTCCCATGCTGTATATCCTCTTGCCTCAAAAGTTGCCCGTAGCCCCCCTGAAGGAAAAGAAGAGGCATCTGCTTCCCCTTGAATCAAGGCCTTTCCAGAAAACTCATAAATAGCATTTCCATCTTGCATGGGGCTGATAAAGGCCTCATGCTTTTCTGCCGTTTTTCCCGTCATAGGCGAAAACCAGTGGGTGTAATGGGTGGCCCCAAGGCCGATGGCCCACTCTTTCATTACACTGGCAATCACTTCTGCTGTTGATAAATCTAGCGGAATATCTTCCTCAATAGATTTTTGCAGCCTTTTATAAATGTTGCTTGGAAGCTTTTCTCTCATCACCCTGTCAGAAAAAACATGTTCGCCAAAGTGCCCTAATCCATTTGCCATTTGCCCTACGTCCTTCCTTTATTCTCCATTTTTCATCTTTATATCCCATTTATACCCTATCCAAAATCCACAAATATCATTTATTTCTCCGCTTATCAGCCCGACTTTACCACTTGAATCTTTTATGGTATAATGAATCAGGCAGAGATTCTTATTGTTTTTAGGAGGGATGACCTTGTACCGCTATTCCCAACAAATTAGAAGCAATCTTGGCGGCAGTCAAGTTTGGAAAAAACGGCTTACTCATTTAGCTCTTTTGATTTTATTGGCCGTGTCCATCATTTTTATTATACTATATGTAAATGCGTCTTCCAACGAAAAAAAATATTTGGAAAGCTATAATACAAAGATTATCTTTGAAATTGGGCAAGCCACCTCCCAAATGAATAGCCTTTCCCGTACTGGTGGCTCCGGCACCTCCAACCTTTTAGGTAAAATACGCCAACGCATTTACGCCATTGAAATTTTACAGGAGCAGCACGATTCAGTCTATGGTATTCAAGCTGATTTAACCATTGAAGATGAGGTTTTCCAAAAAATATACAGGCTTCTTGACAGTTTTGATGAACAAGTTCTTGTAGGAAAACAAACCAATGATGTTCAAAACCAGCTAAATGAAGCGATTCTAGCATTGCAGGATGATATTTTAAAAATTGTACAGCCCCAGTGATGTTTAAGCAAAAAGCAAAGAACCAAAAAAGAAGAAGTTGTAGTAAGCTTCTTCTTTTTTTTATATTATTTCATAGAAGCATGAATAAAGCTTTTAAACAACGGATGAGCCCTGTTGGGTCTTGACAGAAACTCGGGATGATAAATAACAGAAATATGAAATGGGTGCCCTTCAAGTTCAAAGGCTTCAGGGTAACCGTCTTTTATACTCTTTCCAACGCATTTTAGCCCCTTTTCCCATAAAGAATCAACGTAAATTCCGTCAATCTCATAGCGGTTGCCGTGGCGCTCTCTAATCACTTCCTGGCTGTCGTATATTTTTTGCAGCTTACCTTCTGCAAGCAAAATGTCTTCGCCACCAATTCGAGAAGCAGCCCTGGTGTTGTGGCTTGAAATCCGATCTTTAGGAATAAAAGTTACAGGGAAGGTGGTCGATTCGTCTACCTCCCGGGAGTTGGCCCCTGGTACCCCTAACAAATTACGAACTCCTTCTACCACCGTTAACTGCATGCCAAATCCAATGGATAAATAAGGTGTTTGATGCTTTCTTGCATAATTTGCTGTTAGTACAATGCCTTCAGCACCCCGTTTACCATAACCTCCGGGCACAATAATGCCATCGTAACCCCTTAACATCTCTTCTATATTATCATTGGTAATGCTTTTGGAAGAGATCCAAGAAATATCTACACCCACCTGGTTAGCAATGCCTGCATGGTTTAAGGCTTCCACTACCGACAGGTATGCATCGTGCAGCTCGGTATACTTGCCTACCAGGGCAATTTTAACCGTCCCTTCAGCGCTTTTATATCGCTGTACCATCTGTTCCCATTCAGTTAAATCCGCCTGGGTACATTCCATGCCCAACTCACTACACACAATTTTGGCAAGGCCTTCCTTTTCCATCATCAAGGGCACTTCATATAACATGTCCGCATCTAAATTTTGCACAACATTACCGGTTTTTACATTGCAAAAAAGGGCGATTTTATCTTTGGCTTCCTGGGTAATGGCCTTTTCCGTTCTGCACACAATAATATCAGGTTCAATACCGATGGAGCGCAGCTCCTTTACAGAATGCTGGGTGGGTTTGGTTTTCATTTCTCCGGCAGCGGCAATATAGGGCAGTAAGGTTACATGAATATAACAGCAATCCTTCTCCCCCACTTCCCAGCGCATTTGACGAATGGCTTCTAAATAAGGGGCCGATTCCATATCCCCAACGGTACCGCCAATTTCAACAATGGCAATATCTGCACCAATTTTGTCTGCCGCCTTGCGGATTGAATATTTAATTTCGTTGGTAACATGGGGAATAACCTGAACCGTACCCCCCCGGTATTCGCCCCGCAGTTCCCTTTCCATCATTTTTTTATGAATTTTGCCCGTGGTAATGCTGGATTCTTCGGGCAGGGTAATATCAACAAAACGCTCATAGTGGCCTAAGTCCAGATCGGCCGCAATACCGTCATCGGTAATAAACGATTCTCCATGCTGCAAAGGGCTTAATAATCCGGGGTCAACATTATAGTAAGGGTCCAACTTTTGCATGGAGATTTTAAACCCCCTTGCCTTTAAGAGCCTTCCCAGGGATGCTGCTGTAATACCCTTACCCAAGGAGGAAACAACCCCGCCTGTAACAAATATAAATTTAGTAGCCATGTTAACCCTCTCCCTTTGCATATAAATTAATCACCCATCTATTGTAGAAACACTTGATTGCTCTGTCAAGACAAGTTGGGTTACTTTTGCACAAAAACATCTAAAACAACCAACGAAGGCTGCTGGGATAAATCTTCCTTCGTTATGCGCAAAAGGGGTAGCTTTTCAGCCTTTTGAGGGAAAAAAGATAAAAAATCTTCAATGAGCGTAATCGGAAAGTCTTCATTGTATTGTGTTTTATAGTGCATGGGAATGGTGATGGCAGGATTCATCCTATCTAAAAGAGCCTTTGCCTGTCCTGCATCAATGGTGTAGTATCCGCCTACTGGCAAGCATAAAATATCTACAGGGCCTATTTGTTTTATTAGCGCCGGGGCCAGGTCTTCTCCCAAATCCCCCAAATGGAGAAAGGTCAGCCCTTCAACCTTAATTAAAGAAAGAAGGTTGTCGCCCCTAAGGGCGCCCTTTTGATTATCGTGATAAGTAGGGATCTGCCTTAGGGTCAGCTTCTCTTCAATATCATAGCTTCCAGCCCGGTCAAAAACCTTAGCCGCCTCTCCTCTGTCATTTATTGCAAAATCCTTTGTATTGTTATGGTCTGCATGTTGATGGCTGACACTAATATAATCCGGATACAGTTTTGGTACCGGGTAACCCACATGGGCATCAAAGGGATCGATGAGTATTTTTTTTCCATTTGCCATTTCAATTTGAAACATAGAGTGGCCATAGTATGTAATAATCATTGCTATGCCTCCTTTACTGCATTGTTATGTAATAAGTGATCATATAAAAAAGTGCCCAGGGGATAAGGCAGCTTCTTTTTTTCTCGAAGCCGTAATGCAATGGTTTTTCCCATGTTCTGACCCCAGTTTTCCAATTCATCTTCCCCTTTGCCTATGGCTTTGACTAAATCAAAAATCATCTGTTTATCCTCAGGGGGAAAATATTTTTCACTTTTATGGATTTCAAAAAGCTGAAGAAGATGCTTGTACAAAAAAAGCCCCGCAGGGACATTGCTTGGTAAAAAGGGGCCATTTTTAAAATTAAGCTGCTGTGCTTTTTGGGCAATACTGTCTCTTGTCGGGCTGACAAAGCACCCCTTAGGAATGTGTTTAAGGGTATAACCTTTTAAAATATCCCTTTGCTTAACCGCTAATGTATCAGCCATCTCCTTGCTTAGGTAAAAAAAATACAATTCTTCTTTATCTTGCGAAAATTTAATATGCCTGCTTGAAACGCCTATAAGTTCCGAAAGATTTTGAACTATTTCATTTTTAAAGCCTGTAAATATATTAAAAACCATAACAAGTCGCCCTTTATCCTTCCGTCTGAAGTAAATAAGTAATTTCAATTTCATGCAAGGTCATAAAGTTTTCCTGAATATTTAATTGATACTTTAAAAAAATCTCCCCATCGGTTTCTGAAAGGGTGTGTTTAACCATAATCGGGTAAATGCTCATTTCCAGTGCACCGTAAGGGGTATTGTAATGGCTTTGGTATTTTTTTCCTTTTTCAAAAACCATACTTGTGTGGTAGTCTCCAACTTTTTCCATAACTACCTTACCGGGGGTTGCTGTTACCAACGTATGGCTCACTTCTTGAGAATCAGGTTCAACCTCGTCATAGCGCAGTTCAAAGCCTTCCTGGGTTTTCGTTAGGCTGCCCGATGTCATCAAAGCAATTTCATCTTTCTGCCCTGACTGATCATGGTTGCTATTCCCTTTTATGGATACCAAAACCGAACGTGCATTGGTCTTTTCCATCCCCTGTTTTCCCTCCTAAAAGTATTCACTTTATTATATCACATTGGGTAGAATATTGATAAGGACTCTAGAGTAGGCTAGGCTCTTTATTCATGATAACTTTTTCTTGTTTTTCTTAGTATGAAGTAGAAATTCATGCTTCATACTAAGAAAAATATCAACTCATCTTATTTATTGAAAGAAAAAAAACCCCCATCTACGGCGGTTAAACTGGTACGAGTGGTGATATAGAACTTTTCAGCAAAACACGCTACAACAACGTTTTATAGGTAGCTAATAGACAATTATCCCTCTATAAATCAGTAAATAAAAAATTTACGCCGTAGGTTTTTGTAATCTACGGCGCTTTTAATGCCACTTGATATTTGAGATTAGAGGGGACTTATTTTTGGCATAAAAACACACCCCAAAACCAATCAAAGAAACGATACATTCTGTCACAGGATAAGCACACAAGACACCAGTCATATAGAAAAAATTTGTTAGCAAAAATGTTATTGGGATGAGAATGATGAATCCCCTCGAAAATGATATAACTTGTGCTACTCGCGGGCGTTCAGTGGATGTGAAATAAGTTGACATTACAATATTGAATCCAATAAAAGGACAGGCAAGAAAGTACAGCTTCATACCAATCCCGGCAAGTCTCTGAAGCTGTATATTTCCCTCTTGATTAAAGACTGATATCAAAATATCTGATCCGAAGAAGATAACCGCATAAATCACACCAGACAAAGTTAATGCTGTGACAAAAGCATATTTCAGAATTTTATTCACATTATTTGTATTGCTTTTACCATAACTGGTACTGATAATCGGCTGGATACCTTGGGATAGCCCCGTAAAGATTGCAACCACCACCAGAGAGATCACTGTGATAACACTAAATGCCGCCACACCTACATTTCCGGCAAGACCAAGGATAATGAAATTGAACAGTAGCATAACAACTCCCGAAGTAACTTCTGTAACGAGGGAGGACACACCGCTTGCGACAATTTCCCTTATACTCTTTCATTTTGGAATGGAAAGACTGAATCGAAAATGGCATTTTTTTCTGAGAAGATAAGGCGAAATGACCGCCATACTAATAATTGGAGAAAGTCCCGTAGCAAAAATTGCGCCAAAGATCCCCATCCCCATAGAGAAAATAAAAATATAGTCCAGTACAATATTAGAAAAACTGCCTATCACCATCGCTCTCATTGCTAAAGATGGATTGCCATCATTTCTGACAAAACATTGTAAAAGATGATTAAAGAGAAAAGTTGGAGAGAATATAAGCATCACCCGCAAATAGGTGTTTGTCATTTCAAACACCGTTTCATCACTACCGAGAAGCCATGTAAGTTGACCGGAATAAAAAACACCCAATACAAGGAATATGACAGAAAAGAATACAGCTATATAAATTGCGGTTGTAAATACTTTATCTGCTGATTCATTTTCTTCATGGCTTTTCATAATGGAATATCTTATACTACCACCCATACCGATCATCAACCCAATGCCATTGACCAGACAAAACATAGGGAAGGCAAGGTTTAGAGCTGTTAGCCCGTTTGCTCCTATATCTGCCGAAACAAAAAAGGTATCGGCCAAGGTATAACAAGAGTAAGCCATCTGCCCCAAAATATTGAGTGATACATATTTTATAAAAACCTTACAAATGTTTTTCTGCTGCACTTTATACCTCCATATAAACAAAACGCTCCCGTACAAAAATAGCCTTTGTGTACGGGAGCGTTACAAACCGTTGTTTAATAATAGCACATGCCTATGCAAAAAACAATTATAAATGTCAATATCGGTAACAAGATGTAAGAAAAAAGAATTAAAAGATGCATCTTTCTTCTTTTTCTTTTGATATAATTAAAAGATTATATTAGTTGCAGATTTCTATTGATACTAGCTTTGGAAAGAAGTAACCACATAAAATGGGAATATACAGGAAATTCCTATCGCTTGAGATAGGAATATAAATGTTTTTATAGAACTTAGGGCTTGAACAATATCAAAAAAACCCTGTAATAGCCAAAAAATTAAAGGAATGTAATCAAACTTGATTACATTCCTCATGGTCTGGGTGAGAGGATTTGAACCCCCGGCCTCTTGAACCCCATTCAAGCACGCTACCAAACTGCGCTACACCCAGTTGAAAATTAGTCAACACTGGCTATTATAGAAGGAAAAAAGCATTTTGTCAACTACAAAAAAATATTGGTTCTACTCTAATTATTGTAATGGATTAGGGCAAGCAAGATGTAGTTGTAGCAGCGACGAGATAGATCATGGAAGAATATCCTTGGAAAGTATGGAGGCTTCTGGTTTTGCATTGAGCCGCTTGAATCATGGAGCTTATACCTTCGCAGAGCATATTTGTGAGTTTTGATTTGAAAATATTTAGAATCTCCCGGGAGTGTTTACGCAAGGTTAGGGAGATTTTATTCATAATCCACTACCTACTTTATAGTATATGGTCTCGCCTTGAGGGTAGGCTAATATATTCTCTTTCCGGGTATATATAGATATCCTTTTTTTGTTTTTTTGCTTCGTACGTCTCAAGGCTCTTTCATGGCAAGGAATTCATTAAATAAATTCGTTAAATCTTTTTTTCTTCTTATCCTGTTAATGACGATTTTTAAAGTAGATAATGCACAGTGTCGATTTACCAGGCCATCCTGCATTATAAATTTGCTTATAAAAGCGCCGGTCTTACAATCGGTGCTCTGCTTCAGCGGCCAGTTCACCTGCTATCGGCTCCCCCGCCGCCCGCATGGCCTTGAACCGGGTTGCTAAAAGGGCAATCACCGCCATCAAGGCCCCTGTAATGACCAGCTGTCTTTCAACAGGAACAACATCAACTAAAAATACCGGGCCCAGGCCTAAAAATGAATAGATCCCACCCGCCACCACGGGGGCAAATAAAAACATCATATTCTGTATGCTGGCGTTAATACCATTCACCTTCATCAGTTTTTCCTTGGGAACAAACTCAGTTAAATAGGCACCCACTGCTGGGCCTTGGATGCCCGCACCAATAGAGCGGATGGCTGAAATGAGAAACAGCAGCCAAATGTACTGGTAACCCATGGCGAAAAGTACTGCCAGCAAGGCCGTAAAAACAGCAATAAGCCCATCTGCCAAAATGATTAGTTTTTTACGGTTGAAGCGATCGGCCCAAACCCCGGCAAAAAGGGAAATTAAAATTTGAGGTAAAAAACCGCAGAGGGTGGCATAAGTCAGCATTAGCCCGCTTTTGGTAGTTAGGGTAATATGCCAGGTAATGGCATACTGCACAATAGCAGAACCCATCAGCGTAATCGTTTGACCTGTTAAAAAAAGAATCACTTGCTTAAACCAAAGTTTTTTCATGGTCACCTCTATACTTTTGTAAACTGTTTTTATGAAGGGGCAAAATCATTCTATCATTGACCCGCACATTGAACAAGAAAAATATTATTTTGAAAATCTCTTTTTAAATTTACTGATGAATGGTATGATGAACATAAAAAAGAAGGTATTTTATGAATAAAGATAGCTATGATGCAAACGATGAAGATAATATCCTTGATCTATCAGACTCCTTATATCAACTGCAGGTAAAAAACAGCATCAAAAGTAAGGCGCTATACAATTTGGCTGATATTCTTCAACAAAAGACGGCTAAGGATTTACATGAAATGGCCCGTATATCTTCTATACCTCAACAAGCAAAAATGCGAAAGGCAGAACTGCTTGAAGTTTTACCTTTGGTTTTAATCGATCCTAATTTAGTAAAAGATAAGCTGGCCTTTCTTACTTATCGTCAGTGGTCTTTTTTTCAAAGGGCTTTAAAAGCAAAAGAACTTAAGAACAGTGCTGTTATGATTGGAGATTGCTTGGTTTTACAGATTTTTGGCTTTCTTCAAGTTTTTTATGATAAAGATGATTTTATATTTGTTACGCCAATTGAAATAAAACAAGCTTACCGTGCTTTAGATGAGGAAGGTCGATTGGAAAACATTAAAAAATTAGCTTTACTGAAAGAATACATTGTTGCAGCGGTTAATCTATATGGTATTATTTCTATCAATGAATTTATTGAGATTTTCAACAAGCAAAATTCATATCAAACTTCTGTTGCGCAAATGAATCAGCTTTCTTTAGCCCATTTTAAAAATGAAGAATTTTGTTTTTGGAAGGATTATTTGGTACATCCAGTTTTTAAAGAAGATTATTTTCAATCGGTCCCTGATCTGCTTGCCGATGTGAATGAAAAACACCGCTATATTCCAAACCGAAAGGCCTTTATTAAATACGCAAATTTTATGTACTGGGAAAAAACCCCTGAAAGCGCAAAATTGGAGGGCTTTTTAATGACTAGTTTAAGCTTATCTTCTTCAGATGCTCAAGATTTGATGGATGAAATTGCAATGATGCTTTCTAATGAAAGGGCTACTGAAGAAATTCTTGATACAATTGAAGATGCTTTTGGTGTTTTTGAAGACTTTGACGAATTAAACGCACTTGTACAATGCCTTGTTGCTATGCATAACAACACCCGCTTATGGGTGAACAAAGGCCATACACCCAATGAAATGTATAAGCATTTTCAAAGGCCCTCCTCACTTCACGTGGTTAAGGGCCCAACAAAAAAACTTCATTAATTTTTCTTGCTGCTAGTGAGTTAGCCTTAATGAATATTTATTTTTACATAATCTGATTCCCTAATATAAAACCTACTAGATAAACACACAATAGCATGGTTTCTACCAATAGAACGGCAATTTTTACATTCTCATGTTTTTTGAGCAAAAAGCCTAAAAAAATAAAATATACAAAACCACACGACATGTACCTTCCGGCGCTTAAGAGCCAGGATAGGGAATAATTAGCCAAAAAATAAAAAAAACCATAAAACAACAGGCTTAATTTAGGATAATTTTTTTTATAAGCTGCTACCATAATAGCGAAAACGCACACAAATAAAATTAGAGTAGGGTACCATACAGAAATGCCGTACGGGTTATTATAGTTAAGTTTAAGGTAGTCAAAAACATACTGTAGTACCCTTGAAATCCACATGGGCCCCTGATGCCAGTGGGCCTGGTGGCCCGAAAAAGCAAAGGCATTCCCGTCTACAACGTAATTTAAAAGCAAATAAATACCAGTACCAATTACCGGAGCAATGATCAAAAAAAGGCTTTTCACCCCGGTTTTGACGTTAAAATTTTTTCTATTGTGTTTGTTCAGCAATTTTGTCTGTTCCAAAAATTCTATAAAAGCAGGTATAATAACTAAAACCCCGGTCATTCTGGTAAGGGCTGATAAAATGCCCCAAAACGCAAAACGCCCCCAATGATGGCGTACAGCATGGTAGATAGAGGCCGTGGTTGTTAAAAAAAACAAGCCTTCTGTCATGCTGGCCCCAAAGAAAAAAGAAAAAGGAAAGACGGATATGGCGATTACTGCAAATTTTGCTGTTTTTACACCATGTAAATAAGCCGCTAATTTGTATAGCCAGCAGCAGCCCCAAGCAAAACACAGGCTGGATAGAATGGAGCCTGCAACCAGTGTATTGCCAATGATGAGAGCAAAGGGGCGAACAACCCATACAAACAAAGGGAAAAAAACTAAAAAAAGATGCTGGCCGTTTTCAATGGTATTGGCATAGCCGTTGTTGATTAAATTGATATAGTGGTTGGCATCCCAGCGCTGAAATATCGATAAGACGTTTTGATTGCTTGTTTGGTATAAAAGAATAAAAAAAACGTAACCAAGCAGATACACTGCTACCCGTATGCCCAACCCCCATACAAAAACTTTTGCAAGGGTTTTGCGGCTAATTTCTATCCCGCCGTCTTTATCTTCTAAGCTTTGGCCGGTATCGTCTTTTTCCATTTTATAATTTTTGAAAAATCGATAGATAAGCAAAACTAAAAAAAGCAGAACGGCAACAGTCAACACAATATCAATAACCAGCTGCATCCTCTTCACCCCAATTCTGCTTTTAACATACAAGGCCTTGTACGAAACAGGTATATTTAATCAGAAAACCTAACCCCATGGATATATGAAGTGGTTTAGAGAGTATATCAGGTAGTTTAACTGATGTTATTTGTTATTGTCAAACCTGCTTTTGTTAACAAACCCTCTAAAAAAGCAGGCAATGCGGGTTTATGCCTAAATTTAAAGACCTGGTATAGTCTTTAACAATAATTTTTTTACAAAAGGGTACTGCTGTCATTATAACTTCTTGTTTATGATGGGTTTGGAGGCGTACCATAAATATCAACCTTGCAAATATAATGACGCCCCATGCCCCTTTGAACAGTTCCTACAATAAAAATGCTTTGACCTGTTGTGTTTTTAAATGAAAAATCTTTTTCGTGCCCTCGAATATAGTTTACTGTAGCATCTTTTCCGGCTTCGATGTAGCCCAGTTCTCCTCCATGGGTATGGCGCTCTGTTATCTTAAGGCCTGCTTGCTCCGCCGCCTGATACAAGGTAGAACTGGCCTGGCAAACACCTCCGCCTATACCCAGGCTCATTTCGCCACGCACATATTCTGTTGCCGGTTTGTAACCCTTTTCTTCTGTACGGTAGCCGGTAGAACGGTTAAAACTAAATTCCCCTCCCGCTGGCACTTCTTTGGTAATCGCCGCAAGAGACAAACTTATATTGGACAGTCGGTTTTTTGAAATATACTGGCTGTTCTCATCCCTGGTCATCATATAAATTTGTGTTGAATAACTTCCAAGCAGTTGATGCTTTTCCCTCAGCTGCTCTTTTGTAACAGCCGGGTTTGTATAGGCCAAATACTCTTGGGCATTAAAAGAACTTTCTGCCATCAGGCCAAGGCCCGTTATAATATCGCTTTTAAGCTGTTCTTCATCAAGGGCTTGTCCCTTCTTCTCTTGAGTGTAAGATAGGGTGCCCTCCCCAAGTTGTACCCTTGTATCAACAGGGGCTTTGTAAACAGCCTTGCTCACCTGCCGAAGCACCTTGTTTAAATGGTTTATATTCATATCTACCAATATCGGCAAGCTTGATAAAACAAGCGGCTCCGCCAATAGAGAATCAAAAGCTTTTTTACGGGCAAAAACGCTGCCCTGCCGCCCAAGATTCCAAGCTTCCAGCAGCTTATCCTCAATTGCTCGGGTTTGAAATGTAATGTCTAAATCACTACCCATTATTTTTTGAACGTTTGTTTTTTCATCGCTGCCCTCTTTGTAATAAATGTGGCATACATACTCATTATAATATTGATTGACCTTTTTTAAAACCAACTGTTTTCCCTCTTCAAAGGATTTGCCGGATAGGTCAATGCCTTAAGTTAATGTTAGGGTAAAAAACTTGTCGATATGGCTTTATTTTAGCATTGTTTACAAAGTATGAAGCCCCCATCAATACACACACAACGGTTGCCAAAAAAACGAACAGCCGCAAAAAAGAACGCCACTTTTTATGATTTTTCTTCCCCTGCACCGGCCCTTTGATTTGAGGGTAATATCCACTTGCAAAAGAAAAATGCCCTTGGGTGTTTTTTTCGTTAGACGACCTTTGATTTTGAGCAGCCCCTTCATTTAAAAAAGGCTTTTCATCAAGGGAAAAATTACGGCTGTTGCCTTCATATCCATCATACCCATTAACAGGCAAAGACCAAGGTCTGCTGGCATAAGAATTTTTTTTGCTGCGCCTGTTTAAATTTGAAGCAGTTTTTCGACCCCTTTTAAAAAGCATTCTTTCTCACCTTTTTTAAATAGTTTGAAACAAATATAAAGAACCTGCCAAAGACCAGGTGCTGAAAGAAAACGCTGGTCTTCATCCAAAGTGCAACAAGTGCTATCATAGAAAAAGCCGGCAGGTGAAACCGCTCAGCCTTAAAATCTATTGTAGCATAAACATCATTTATATAAAATACACTGAAAATTGTAACAAAACCT
>CAYFQH010000021.1:0-33545 GCA_964345215.1 uncultured Oscillospiraceae bacterium
ATTGGCAAATATATCGGCCCATTTTTCGATTATTTCGTAAAAGCCTCCGGATTTAATTTTTGAAGTTCTTGGGGAATAAACAATCCATCTTCCCGAATCAATTCGCCGTCAAAATACATTTTTCCCCCACCATAATCCTTGCGCTGAATACATACCAAATCCCAGTGGATGGCGCTTTTATTGCCGTTGGGTGCCTCATCGTAGCAATTTCCGGGGGTAAAATGGAAGGAACCGGCAATCTTTTCGTCAAAAAGAGTATCTTTCATAGGGGTTAAAATAAAAGGATTGACCCCAATGGCAAATTCGCCGATGTACCGGGCCCCTTCATCTGTATTCAAAATATGATCAAGAGCTTCTTGGTTATTTGCATTGGCGTTGACGATCTTTCCTTCTTCAAAGGTAAAAGAAACATTTTCAAAGGTGGTACCTTGGTACAAGCTTGGGGTATTATAGGTTAAGGTACCTTTAACTGAGTTACGGATAGGTGCTGTAAACACTTCTCCATCGGGAATATTCACCTTTCCATCACACTTAATCGCCCGCTGGCCTTTAATGGAAAAAATTAAATCTGTACCGGGCCCTGTAATTCGCACCTGGTCTGTCTTCTCCATTTTTTCAGCCAGAGCATCCATGGCCTTGCTCATTTGCATATAATCTAAATTGCATACATTAAAATAAAAGTCCTCAAAGGCCGGAGTGCTCATCGATGCCTGCTGGGCCATAGAAGGGGTGGGATAGCGCAACACCACCCACTTTGTATGGGGCACCCGTATGTTGGAATGTACTACCTGGCCATAATGCTGGCTGTATAAGGAGAGTTTTTCCTTTGATACGTCTGCTTGCTCACTGCTGTTATCCCCAGCCCGAATACCAATATATGCCTGGCAACCTCTCATTTTCAGGCTATCCACTTCTGCCATAAAATCGAGCTGTTCTTTTTCATAGTTCCTGCCCAAAGCCCTTTCAATCAGCGGGTCTTTCAGCTGCACCAGGGGCTGCCCCCCTACAGCATAAACTTGATTTACAATTTCTGCCACAAACTCACTTTGAAGGCCCGTACACTCAATGAGTACTCGTTCACCCGGTTTAACGCCGCAGGAATAGGTAACCAGGTTTTTTGCCAGTTCAACCATTCTAGGGTCTTTCATTTATCTTATCCTCCTGATTGTATTGTTTTTAATATAAGTTACTCTTTAGCTTGGAGTATCAGGCTTTTTTGTCCTGCAATACCCCTTTAGCCATATCATCACTATTAAGCATAGCACAAAGGAATACAGATGGCTATAAATAATAAAATGTACTCAAAACTTTAATGAAGCCAAAGTATTTTGATACAAAAAAAGAAGAAAATAAACGCTTTTCTTCTTTTAATGCTTTTGCAGCCAGTAAAATCAGCTTTTCTTCTGGGGCCACTTTGTAATATTTTACTGCTCTTTTTGCCGTGTTAATTTATACACCACGTCCTGATCGTTTTCAATCAGCCGCAGGGTCAGGCTATCGCCTACCAGGCGAGTTACCTTGTGAGTCAGGGACATTTTATCCGGCGTTTTCCCCGTGTGCATACTGTATTGCTGCACTCGGTAGTAGCCTTCAATCCCATCAATTACACAGGTTCCATCGTCATTAAAGGTCATGGTAATGCCCGACTCGCTTAGCCATTTGCCAATAATAACATAGGCATTTCGCTCCAGCTTAACCGTTGAAACGTCTTTATAATCGGGAATGTTTTTATAATAGGGTAAGGCCTCATAGGGTTTGCCATCGTTGTATAGCTGGTTTGCCAGGGTATAGTTGGCATCATTATATATTTGCAAAATTTCCCGGTAACTTCTTGGTACCGCGTCCAAATCCAGCACATCAAGAACTTCAATCGCTCCCTGATAATTTTTTTCTTGCATAAGGCCCTGGGCCTTTTCCAGCCGATCGGCATAATAGTCATCATAAGCTTTTTTGCTCTGTTCTTGCGCATCCTCGTAGTCGCCGGCCTTTAAAAACAACTCTCCCGCCTCAACCAAGTTTCCTTCACGCTTAGCACCAATTGCCAGGCTATAGTAGCATTTTTGATAAAGTTCCTTTGCATCCTGGTAATTTCCCAAGGCTTGAAAAACATCCGCCGCACTTTGATAATAATTGCCATCAATCAAGGACTTCCCATAAGCATATTGCGTTTCCTTCAGCACGGTTGGGGCATTTTGATAATTTTTCAGTTCTTCAAGTAATTTAATCGCTTCTTCATAATCCTTTTCGGCAATTTTATCCTGAGCCAGGGCATACTGAATTTCTAAAATTTTTCCTGCTACCAAGCTTTCATCATCCAAACTTTGGTACTCTTTTAAGGCTGCATCGTAGTTTTTTTCATCAAAGGCCTTGTCTCCCAAAGCAATTTTAGCCTGGGTGATTTTGGCTTCACTATCCTCATAAGGTACAATTTCCATAAACTCGCCAATGGCCTGGGTATAATTTTCCTGATCAAAAAGGGCCAAAGCTTGCTTATACCGTATCTCGTTGGTCAGCTGCTCCTTTTCTGCTTCATGGCCTGTAAGTTTTTCAAGCTGTATCAATACTTCACTGTCGTTATTCTCTTCTTTTAGCTGAAGAATATAGGCATAGAGGGAGTCATCAGCTCTTTCCTGGGCATCTTCGTAGGGGCCAAGGTCTAAAAGCTGTTCGTAAGCTTGTTTGAAATTGTCTTCTTCATAGCTTCGCAGGGCAATTTGATAATGAGCCTGGGTTATCTTTTCCTGGGCATCTTCATAGGTAAGAATGGTATCGAATAAGGCAATGGCTTCTTCATACTTTCCATCTTCCATTAAGTTAACAGCCGGTTGGTAAATACACCGATAAACCCCAAGCTTTGCATCGCTATAATCACCGCAAAGGGCGTAGTAGTGCCCTGCTTCCGTATAATTTTCCGCCTCTTCAAGCTCTTGTGCCTTTTGGTAATAAGCCTTAACCAGGGTGTTTTTTGCCTTTGGATCATCCTCTAAGGATTCAAGCTTTTCAATGGCTAAATCTGTTCGCCCCTCGTCTACCAATAAAAGGGCGTACTTGTACAGGCTGTCATCGGCGTATTTAGCTGCCTGAGGATAATCCCCCAAGGTATCAAATAGTTCATAAGCCTGCTCATACTCAGTTTGGTCAAAGAGCACCTTTCCTTGTTCAAATTTAGCCTGGTTTCGTTTATAGTTTGCATCGCCATAGCTTCCGATGCTTTCAAACTGCTGGGCCGCCAGAGTATACTCTTTTTGGTCAAAGAGTTTTTCTCCTTTGGCGTATTTCGCATCGAAGCTTTTAATCGCTGCATCTTCATACTCGCCAAGACCGTCAAAAATCCGAATGGCCTCGTCCAAAGCAGGCATGGTATTTACAGAAAGGTTATATAGCCCCTGTTGGTACTTTGATTCCAGAACCATATCCTTGGCGTTCATAAAATCGCCCAGAGCAACAAAACGCTCAATAGCCTGATCGAACTGCCCTTCATTCAAGTTTCCCTCAGCCTGTTTATAGCGGAAGAAAGGAATGCCATAAAAATAAATGCTGCCGCCCAAAACAATGGCAAAACCCGTTGACAAGGCAATAGTAAAGGCCTTCTTCCGTTTCTTTTGTTTTTCAATCCTTCGCTGTTCTCGCTGCAACTGGCGGCTGGAAGCCTCCTCCCTGGCAGCTTTGGCAATTTCTTCCAGCTCACTTTCTCTTTTTTCCATTTGTATTTGAATTGCCTGCTGGTTAAACTGAGCAAACATCATGGTTTTATCCCGCAGGCACCGTCTGCATATTTGCTCGTGAGCAGCATTAGCCCTGCCACATACACACAGCCATACAGGCCCCTGGTCGTCAGGAAAGCCCACAGCATCAGCCCCAGCTACAAAGCGCAGCATCTCCAGCTGCCTGCCGTTTGGCAGCATATTGGGGGTATATTCCGTTAGTTGGTGATTGTTCCTTCGCCAGATGGTGCCGTCGTCAAACCACACCTTCTCTACAACCAACTCCATTTCAAAATCTGAAATGGCCGGGTCTACACCAATGATGACTTCAAAGGATTGCTGAGGCTCTCCGCTTAAATCCTGCACCCGCTCCACCAGCCGGCTTACCTGCTCGTTTTCATCGTTATAAGAGATTAAAGTTACCTGTATGCTAACAACCTTTTTACTTGAAAGATTGTACATTAAAAAAACGCAAGCGGGGTAGTCCTTGGTAGGCAATTGATACTGCCATAGTTCAATAGGGCAGGTTAGATCAATTTTCAATTTTTACCTCTCCTATTCCTTTGGTTAAATACTGGACAGTAAAATTTCAGTTAAGGCATCTTGAAAGAAAATCAAATAGAACATCACTTGCTGATGGTTTTCCCCTTCGGTAATGGTTGTTACATAGCGGATGACCGCATCTCCGTCGGTTCCATATTCCGCCTGGCCATACTCGCCGCTGTCTTCTTTACCGTAGAGGTGATCCACCTGGCCATCATACTCGCCCTCACCAAATTTAAAGCGCTTGATGACGCTGGAGAGGCTGTCGCCAATTTTAACCCCTCGCGGCCCTTCTTGGGCACCGTCGATGTTAATGGTGTCTACCCCTACAAAGTTTTTGTTCATGTCATAAGAGAAGACAATTTCCATCCCTTCCCATTGAAGGGTGCGCATCCATTCCTGGCCGTCTTCCATATAATCATCAAAGGTGGGCTGCCCAAAAACTTTAATAGCTGTTTCCGGTTCCATACCAATATAATCCACACCGCCAAACATCATGTCTTCCCGGTTAAAAGGCTGTAAATCCGTTCCAATGGTGCTGGTTGGGTAGGCAAAGTAGGATTGATCCACTTCTACTTCACCTACCATTTTTATGTTGCTTTCAACCTCTTGCAAGGTTGCTTCGTTATTTAATCCAAACGCTGTAACACTAGATATAAAGCCATCGGAAATTTCAAAGTAGAAGCCGCTATAGCTATAGTTTCCCTGATCATTTTTTTCATTTGCTGTATACTCTACACCATATATCTCCTGGCCACTGCGCAAAACCCAACCCCACATAAACTCTTGGGGCATGTTTTCGTTAGAGTATAGAATGGCAAAGTTTTTATTGCCATGCAGTTGCTCGTTTTCATTAGCAAAGGCTGCCAGTAAATCATTAATCGAAGCAGCAATGGTCATTCCCCTAGGCAGTTTTGTTTCTTCATTTGTTACCTGAATAGAAATCAACTGGCTTTCATTGGTTAAAGTAGGGGTATTGTAATATAAAGTTGCCATAGGATAACGATATGGGTAGCTTTCCGCCTCTTGGGGTGCCTCGTCTTGGGGGTTATTCAGCAGGGTTTCGTTTTGAACTGCGGCTTTTATTTCCTCCACCCAAGCCAGCACCTCCTCCTTGGTTACCCCGCCTACATCCGTATTGGATGGCTCTTGCTGGGCAACGGCTCCCCCTAGAAAACCAAGACTTAATATCACCGTTAAAGCCAATGCAGCTATTTTTTTAATCATTCTGTTCCATCTCCTATTCTTAAATACCTTTTCGGGTTTGCCCATCAAGTTTTATCCATCCTTTTACGTTGGGTATTTTTTAGCAGATCTGCTGCCTTTACTGGGCTTGGGCCATGTAATTAGTCAGGTTACCCATTGCCTCGGTAACAGCCACGGCACTGGGTGATTCTTGATTAATTACGTTTTGTAAGTTAATAATCGCTCCTTGCAGGTTATTATACACGTCACTGCCTAGTTCCAGTCCGGCCAAAATTCCCTGGGCCCGCTCAATCAGCAGCATGGCGTCAGGAATAAAGTTTTGCTGTACATATCCGTCATCTCCGCCGCCCTGGTGGGTGTAGGGGCCATGAATATCACAGAAAACCAGCTCGCTGGTATTTCGTACCGTGGCAAATTCGCCCAGGTATTTACGAAGAACATCGCCGTGTTGATCAATAGAGTTGTACAAAGGATGCCCCTGAGGAATAAATACAACCCCTCGATTTCCCTGGGAGATGGCGGGGCAGTATTCTGTAGCCTGTTTGCCCGATTCGGTGCACACGGTTAAAAAGCGGTGCATTTGGCACTTTACTGTAGGTACACTATCTGCAGGCCAATAGTCAGTTTGAGGTGAGTAACCCATTTGATCGTGATAACAGGCCTCGGTAACCAACTGGCCACTGACCCCGCAGGTCGTTTTTTTAACCAAGTTATATTCTTCCGGCTGGCCTGCCAAAATATCTTGATTGGGCAGATTCTTCTCCGTATGGATTCTACTCATAAACTCTTTCCATAAGGGGGCTACCGAGTTGTTGCCCGTTGATTTAGAGGATAAGGGCTTGTAATTATCATGTCCTATCCAAACATAGCTTGCATAATAGCCTGTAACACCTACAAAGGACACACCTTTTTGATCAGAGTTGGTCCCTGTTTTACCAGCAATGGTCTGGCCCGAAAATTTTGCCGTTCGCCCAGTACCGCTGGCAACAACATCCTTCATAATATCAATAGTCAGCCAGGCCGTTGAAGGTTTAAAGACCCGGCGGGTTTCCTGGTTGGCATGAGTATCGTAAACCACATTGCCTCCATTATCGGAAATGCCTAAAAAGGAAATGGGCTGCTGGTACTCTCCTCCATTGGCTAGCACCCCAAAGGCTACGGTCATTTCCAGGGGCGAAATGCCGCTGGACCCTAAGGAAACACCAAAGGGAGTTTCATCAATATGGGAAGGATCAACTCCCAATAATTTTAAATAGTTTACAGACCGATCTACCCCCACCATGGTCATCAACGCCTGGGCAGTAGCCGTGTTATGGCTTTTCGTCAAAGCCTGGCGCAGGGTTTGTGCCCCTACGTAGCCCCCTCCCCCGTAGTTTTGAGGATAACCCTTTTCGCTTTGCCAGCCGGGAATGGGAATAGGCATATTAAACACAATGCTGGCAGGAGAGGCGCCTATATCAATAGCCGGTGCGTACACGCCAATGGGTTTAATGGTAGAGCCAACGGGCATACGAATATCTGTAGCGCGGTTCAAAGTTTTGCGCTGGGTTGGCTTGGTTCGGCCCCCCACCATGGCCTTAATTTCCCCGGTACGGTAATCTAATATCACAGCCGCCACCTGGGGTTGAATAATTTCAGTATAGGTGCCGTCGGCATTTTTAGATCGGTACACGTCATCTCCCGGATCCCTGAGCCTTGGGTAGTTTTTCCAATTTTCTACCGTTTCTTCCAAAATATTTTGGGCCTGGGTATCAATGGCCAGCCTAACATGGTAACCTCCGGTCCGCAATTTGTTTTCCATTTTATAGCGGTTTTCACTGGTGTTTTCAAGGCCTTCTATTTTTAAAAAGGTATTCACCACATCTTGGACCGCGTACTCAACGTAATGGGCATATTCATACATGCCCGAGCCTTGGCTTGGGTCTTTTTCAAGCACAAGGGCTGTTTGAGGGTTTAAAGCATCCTGATACTGCTGCCAGGTAATAAACTGGTTTTCATACATGGCATGCAGCACGTAGTCGGTACGGTTGTTTGTAATGGCATGGTAATCTACATTTTCAGCCGAACGCTGGTGCAAATTCCGTCTTGGGTTATAATAATATGGGTTTGTGGTAGCTCCTGCCATAATAGCACATTCCCGCAAAGTAAGCTCCCCCAGGTTTGATTTGCCAAAATAACCTTCGGCTGCCACTTGAACCCCGTAATAGTTTTCGCCCAAGTAAATGGTATTTAAATAATATTCCAGTATTTGATCTTTTGAATACTGTTTTTCAAGCTGCATAGCTAAATAAGCCTCTTGAATTTTACGCTTATAGCTCACTTCACTGCTGAGTACGGTTTGTTTGATTAGCTGCTGGGTAATGGTGGATCCCCCTTGTTGGCTGCCTGTAGACAGGTTGGCCAAAAAAGCCCCGCCAATACGCTTAATATCAACTCCGGTATGGGTATAAAACCGGGCATCTTCCACGGCAACAAAGGCCTTTTGCAAATAGTCAGGCATCGAAGCGATGGAAACCATCCTTCTGTTTTCAATGCCTTTATATTCTGTAATCAAATTTCCTTGGGCATCGTAAATAAAAGAGGTTTGGTCCTGATCTCCAAGCATTCCCAAATCCAGGGTGGGGGCTGTTTCAACATAGGCTTTGGCAACCCCAAGTACGGCGCCAATTCCTGCCAGGCCTACTAAAACAACAAGCAACACAAAAACCCGTACCACATTAACCAAAACCGATATAACAAAGTTTGGTTTTTTTAACCGGGGCTTAAAAATGCTTTTTTTATAGTTTTGCGTTGTATCTTCAATCTCCTCATCCTCTTGTTGGTCATCCAAGCTTTGGTAGCCATAGTCATCCTGGTAATTTGGGTCACTATAGGTGGGCTGAGGATACTCTTCTATTTGCTGGTAATCATCCCTAATAAAATCCGGCGACATCTGTGGGTCTATCTGCTGATCATCATAGATAAAATCCTGATTTTGATCATTGTAATCATGGTTCTGATAGGCGTCATACTCCGGTTGATTATGAAGAGGCGGTTTTTTCATAATAACCTCCTTGAAAAACAGTTTTGCATGCGAATACAGTTTCGCTAACATATATTATACCACAAAGATATTTTCTTTAAAACCTTGACTGTTTACATCCTTTTATCTTTACAAAATGTTCAAAAATCATTTAAAATACCATTAAAGGAATTAAACTGCTTTTTATCGAATAAAGTGAGTGTAATATTATTTAAAAGGAGGAACTACCATGAACCTGGCCCAAGGAAAGAAAAATTTTATCATTACTGCGGTTTTGTATATTTTATTTGGCCTGATTTTATGCTTTTGGCCCGAGCAGTCCCGGCGCTTTATTTTTGTTTTGCTGGGTCTGTGCCTTTTGCTATACGGTGTTTTTCACATCATTCGCTTTTTTAAAGACAAAACCTCCAGCAACTTTTTTGAGTTTAATCTGGTCAGCGGCCTTTCCTCATCTCTATTGGGTGTTTTTTTGTTTTTACGCCCAGATTTTCCCGATGCCTTTATCCCCTTTGCCTTTGGCATAACCATTATGGTAAACGGTTTTATCAAACTACAGTATGCCCTTTCAATGAAGCGGTATAACGCAAGCAACTGGAAGTACCTGCTGATCTTCGCACTAATTTTAGCTGTCATCGGTCTTATGCTGATTATTTTTCCCATTATCCTTACAAACCTGGCCACCATTTTTATTGGTGTTGCCTTTTTGTTTGCAGGCATCAGCGACATTGTGTCCTACTTCCAGGTCAAATCTTTTTATCAAAAATTTAAAGATGCTTTAAAGTAACAACACAGAATGTTTTTAAAAGGGCGGAAACTTTACTATGATAAAGTTCCCGCCCTTTTTTGGTTAATCCCGAATCATTTTAAGACAGTCATCGCCATTCTTTTCCCTTATAAAGGCGGCTGCGCTGTCTTTTCTAAAAAAGACCATAAGGGTACGCATTAAAATTTTTAAATCCATAAAAAAAGAATAGTTTTGTATATACATCATGTCCAGCATCAGCTTATCTTGGGGGGTTGTGTTATACTTGCCTTCGATTTGTGCATAGCCTGTAAGTCCGGCTTTTACCTTATAGCGATAGTTAAAGGAAGGTAAATCCTTTGTATAACTGACCACATTTTCAATCATTTCCGGCCTAGGCCCTACAAAGCTCATATCTCCTTTTAAAATATTAAACAATTGAGGCAGTTCATCCAGCCGGTGTTTGCGTAAAAAAGCCCCCACCTTTGTGATTCTGTCATCCCCTTCCACAACAGACTTGGGCCTTTTGCCGTTGCCAAAGGAGGCCTCCTTTGTCATGGTGCGAAACTTGTATATTTTAAAAATGCTGCCATTTTGAGTAAGGCGTTTTTGCGAAAAAATAACCGGAGCACCATCGTCCAGTAAAATGGCCAGGGCAATCACCCCCATGATTGGCGAAGCAACAACAAGGCATATTACGCTTAGCACAATATCCATAAGCCGCTTGAGCACCCGCTGAAAAATGCTCATTTCCCAGCGCTGCATAAAAATAAAAGACATATCATCCAGCACCACCTGGCTGCCATGGCTGATCATTACATCATCCAACTGTGCGGCAAAATAAACATTTTTTTGATTTTTATAGCAGTACTCCAAAAGAGATGCCCGTTCGGTGCTGGGCACATCCCCAAAAAAAACAGTGTCGTGCCTTCTAATTTCCCTTTTCACCCTTGAATACTGGTAATGGTAAATGCTTTCAACAGCGTACTGCAGTTTTAAGGTGCCTATCTTTTCAAGCATGTGGTCAGCCATTTCTTGGGTAGAAGTGATAATGCAAGACTTCTCAGGGGGATTGAGCATAAAATAAACATGGTTGCCAAAGCGAACCATAAATACAATTAGTAAAAACTGCAACGCCATGATTAAAAGCAAATATAAAAAATCCCGGCCAAAAAAGACAAAATGGTCGTAAAAATTTGGGTTGACATTCATGATTTGGAATATGATGTAGGTGACCAGATCAGTTATATAGGTTGCCAGCAAAAGGGATGAAATCACCGGTTTGCTCTTTCTTTTGCCGATGTCATATCCGCCGTAAACCGAAACCATAACCACCAGCATAACAGTAAAGGTTAGTAAGGTTACACCGGAGGTACGGCTAAAGTTGCGCATTTGAAAGTGCAAGGAGCCAAACAATCCAAAGAAGATAGCGTATAGCCCCCCGTATAATATCATAACCAGTGGAGAAAGTAGAAGCTCGTTTTTAAATTTGTTTTTATCCCTCACTCAGCTTTCCCTGCTTTCCTTTTTTCTTACCTCTACCATTATAAAAAACTTTGGCCCCTTTTGCAAACAATTCTTCTTTCGCCCTTGACACCCCTTTAGCCGCTATTGTATTGTGTAATAGAAATGAATGATACGGGAGCGATTAATCACATGCTTTTTATTGGAATTTGTGGTGCCAGCGGCAGCGGAAAATCAACCTTAGCCCAGGAACTTTGTAAAAGTATTGGTCCCCAGTGTAGTATTATCAATCAAGATGCCTATTATTTAGACCACCCCCACCTTTCTTTTGAAAAGCGAACCCTGCTTAACTACGATAAGCCCAGTATTTTTGATCATGACCTGCTCCTTGCAGATATGGACCGGCTTTTAAAAGGGCGCCCCATTCAAAAAAAGGGGTATGATTATAGCCTGCACCGCCGAGCAGACACCAAAGAGTTGCTCTACCCCACCGGTGTGTTAATTTTAGAAGGCATTCACGTTTTTTACGACCAACGCCTTGTAGACAAAATGTATTTACGCCTATATATGAGTGTAGAGCCGGATATTTGCCTGCTGCGGCGCATTCAGCGGGATATATTAGAGCGTGGCCGGGAAATTGAGGGCATATCAGCCCAGTACTTAAACACGGTTAAGCCCATGTATGATAAGTACATTCGCAATTACGTAAACAAAGCCGATGTGATTGTTGCCCATGGAGGTAAAAATGCCCGTATTGTTGATATTTTGGCAGGCTACGTACGGGATGAACTCCTGCGGGCCCACCAAAAGGAAGAATAAAAGGCCCTTATATAAAAAGCAGACCAAAGTTCGGTCTGCTTTTTATTGTTTTTTCACGGCTTTTAGTCATTCTCGTCAATCTGTATGTTTTCCCTGCCAAAATCTTGAAACAAACCTTCCAGTAAAGAGCCTTCCTTCTGCTTGCTTGCTTCCTTCTCTTGTTTAACGGCGGCCTCAAAACCCAAGTCTTGGCCGCTTACCTGCTGTATACATTCCATAATCGCTTTTTTACGGCTTTCATTATTTAAGTAATTGACCATAAATACATTGCCTTGGTCAAAGGTTATCTGCACCCTATTGCTTTTGATGCCGGAAAAAGTGCCTTCACGTAATTGGCCAAAAATACCTGCCTGGGTCTTTTGCAGCTGCCGCATTACTTGTTTCCATATGTCCCCAGGGTTGTTAAGGTCTGCTGTTGTACTGTTTTTTTCTTTTGATTTTAGCTGTTGGCTTGCAGGACTTGAGCTGTGCCCACTTTTGCCTGTGGTCGCTGGGGCCTGGGCCTCCTGTGCCTCCAAAGCCTCCCCTTGACCCAATGACAATGGAGAAGGTGGAGGCGAAGCGATTGTCACAGCGGATGGGTTAAAGGGTTCTCTCGGCCCATTCTCCCTGCTTTGGGCTATGACAATTTCACCCTTTGTAAGCTGACTGCACAAGTCTTCAAGGGCCGCAATCCGCCCTTCTACCGTGGCAGAAAAATGTGTTTCCTTTGAAAGGGCCGCCTTGATGGTTGCCGTTTCAAGCAAAATTCTCCCGCTGCTGGCATAGCGGAGCTGGCTTTCGATTTCCATAAAAATATCGGTTATGTATAAAAGCCGCTCAACGGATACTTTATTTGCCTGTCGGGCATACTCTTGCGCATCTTCTTTTGTAATTTCAAGGATATCCGCTATTTCCTTTTCGGCAGTTTTTGCCAGCAGCAGGGCTCTGAAATGATAACTTGCATCCTTTGCAAATACCTGGGCCTCTTTTCCATCTCGCAGCAGTTGATCCACCAGCTGAAGAGCCTGATTGGTTTTTTGGTCCAATATGCTTTTGGCAAAGGCAAACATAAAGGCCGTATCGGAAGTGCCTAAAATTTGCTGTACCAGGCTCTCGTCAACAACTTCTCCTGTGCCAAGGCACATATCTAAAATGCCCAAGGCATCACGAAGACCTCCCTCTGCTGACCTGGCAATACGGTTTAGGGCCTTGGGGGTAAACTGCCTGCCCATATCCTCCAACACTTTTGTTAGATATTGGGCAATATGCCCAGCAGAAATCCGCTTAAACTCAAAACGCTGACAACGGGAGATAATGGTTGCCGGCAGTTTTTGGGGCTCTGTGGTAGCCAAGATAAAAATTGCATGCTCTGGCGGCTCTTCAAGGGTTTTTAAAAGGGCATTGAAGGCTGCCATGGTGAGCATGTGCACTTCGTCTATAATATAAACCTTATACCTGCCAACCTGGGGAGGATATTTTACCTGCTCGCGCAAATCCCTAATCTCATCTACCCCATTGTTGCTGGCTGCGTCCATTTCTATAATATCCAAACTGGTTTCAGCTGCCAGCTCCACACAGTTCTTACACTGGCCGCAAGGGTCTCCACCAACAGGGCTTAAACAGTTTACTGCCTTTGCCAATATTTTGGCCGCACTGGTTTTGCCTGTACCCCGGCTGCCGCAGAACAAATAGGCATGGGGAATTTTTGCGGTAATAATTTGATTTTTTAAGGTTTTTATAACCGTTTCCTGCCCTACCATATCGCTGAAGGTGTTAGGGCGAAGCTGCCGGTATAGCACTTGATAGTTCATACATCCTCCTAGGCTAATATTCCTGTATTTATTATACGGTTATTCCCCAGCCCCTGTCAACGAACATAAAAGGAGCTCTCTTGGATGTAAGAGAGCTCCTCTACATTGTGTATCAAACTAAACCAATCAGGCTTTGGGACCTGCGTCGATCACGTCCTGGGGCATGTTGGTATACTTTTCAAAGTTCTTGCGGAAAAGCCCTGCCAGGTTCTTTGCAGCCACATCATAAGCTGCCTTATCTGTCCAGGTTTCTTTAGGCTGAAGCACTTCGTCAGGTACACCGGGGCAAGTTTTGGGTACCAGAACATTAAAGATGGGGTCCAACTCAAACTCACTCTTTTCCAGTTCGCCATTTAAACAGGCTGTAACCATAGCCCGGGTTAAGGGCAGCTTTATCCGGTTGCCGCCCTTACCATAGGCACCGCCGGTCCAGCCGGTGTTTACCAGGTACACATTGGCACCGTAGCTATCAATGCGCTTGCCTAAAAGCTCGGCATAGCGGGATGCAGGCAAGGGCAGGAAAGGTGCACCAAAGCAGGTAGAGAAGGTGGCCTGGGGCTCAGTAATCCCTCGTTCGGTACCGGCTAATTTAGCGGTATAACCGCTTACATAATGGTACATGGCCGCTTCTTTTGTTAACTTGGATACGGGAGGTAAAACCCCAAAAGCATCAGCGGTTAAGAAAATAACGGTTTTAGGATGCTCCCCTACACCGGGAATTTTAGCATTTGAAATAAATTCGATAGGATAGCCTACGCGGGTGTTTTCGGTGAGGCTGTCGTCATCAAAGTCCAGTTCACGGGTATCAGGATCGTAAACCACGTTTTCAACCAGGGCGCCAAAGCGAATGGCATCATAAATTTCAGGTTCGTGCTCTTTAGAAAGATTAATACACTTTGCATAGCAGCCCCCTTCAATGTTGAAGATGCCGTTATCGGACCAGCCGTGCTCGTCATCACCGATTAAGTAGCGGTTAGGATCGGCAGACAGGGTTGTTTTGCCTGTACCGCTAAGGCCGAAGAAGAGAGCCGAATCACCTTCTTCACCAACGTTGGCCGAGCAGTGCATGGAAAACACGTCCTGTTTGGGTAATAGGTAATTCATAATAGAAAAAACACTCTTTTTCATTTCGCCGGAATAGTGGCTACCAGCAATTAAAACTATTTTCTTTTCAAAGGAAACCAAAATCGCCGCTTCTGAATGGACTCCATCCACTTCAGGAATACATTTAAAGCCAGGAACGGAAATAATCGTGAAGTCCGCTTTGTGGCTTTGAAGATCCTCTTCAGTGGGCCGCAAAAGCAGTTGGTGCATAAATAGGTTTTGGCTGGCCATTTCGTTTACAACACGCACGCCAATACGGTATTTGGGATCGGCACCGGCAAAGCCGTCGAAAACAAAAATTTCCCGGCCCTGCAGGTAAGCAGTTGCCTTTTTGTAGATGGCTTCAAATTTCTCCTGAGAAATGGGTACGTTTACTTTGCCCCAGGCAATTTCATCATGAATGCTGGGCTCGTCAACAATAAAGCGGTCCTCCGGTGAACGGCCGGTATATTTGCCGGTGTTTACTAAAAGAGCACCTGTATTGCTTAAAACACCTTCTTCCCTATCTAAAGCAGCTTCCACCAGTTCCGAAACCGGAAGATTGCGGTAGACAGCCAAAGGGTTAATAATACCTAAATAGTCTAAATTCATGCTCATATTTTTCCCTCCAATAATAATTTTTGATAAAAGCCCTTACCAATTAGTATAGCACAGATGAGTTAAATTTGCATCTATAAAATAAAATTTTAACAATGATATTATTCATCTTTCATCCTGTCCAGCAAATCTTCTAAAGCATAACTAAATTGAACAACCAGCCTTTCTGTTTCTTCCCCCTTGCCGCTAAAAACTAGACTAGGCGGTGCAGTGGGTGCAAGGCTCAAGCGCTTGTTTTTTGCTTTTTCAAGGCTTGTTACCAGTTTAAGAGGGTCGGGAGCATAGTTTTCGTCAAAGCGCAGCAGCAAGTTATCTTTTTTTCTTGAAATCAGGCTGACCCCTAACTTTCTGGCCAAGGCTTTTAAGTATGCCACGTTTAAAAGATTTTCAACCGAGGGCGGAATATCCCCAAAGCGGTCGGTAATCTCATCCTCCACGTCCACCTTCTCCTCTTTATTTTTAACCATGGCAATTTTTTTATAAATTTCCATTCGCTGCTGTTTATCTTGTATATATTCTTCCGGCAGGTAAGCATCAAGAGACAGTTCAATTTGGGTTTCCACTTCTTCAGGCAACAATAAGCCACCTTTTAATTCGGCCATGGCTTCTTCAATCAACTTTACGTACAAATCATACCCTACAGCCGACAGTTGGCCATGCTGCTCAGGCCCCAGCACATTGCCAGCACCACGAATCTCCAGATCCCGCATAGCAATACGAAAGCCGGATCCGAATTCTGTAAATTCCCTGATGGCTGTTAAGCGTTTTTGAGCTGTTTCTGTAAGCATTTTGTCGGCCCTGACGGTAAAATAAGCATAAGCCTGCCTATTGCTCCTGCCTACCCTGCCCCTGAGCTGGTAAAGCTGGGAAAGGCCGAAGCGGTCTGCATCGTATACAATCAAGGTATTTGCTGTTGGCACATCCAGGCCGCTTTCGATAATAGTAGTGCTAAGAAGCACATCGTAATTGCCGTTATAAAAGTCCATCATCACATCTTCCAAGGCATTTTCGCGCATTTGCCCATGGGCAATACCAATGCGGGCCTCAGGTACCAGCTTTTTAATTCGCTGGTAAAACCGCTCGATAGATTGAACCCGGTTGTATAAAAAATACACCTGCCCTCCCCGCTGTATCTCCCGTAACAGCACATCACGAACATGCACATCGTTATACTCAACCACATGGGTTTGCACAGGCAGCCGCTCCTCCGGCGGGGTTTCTAAAATGCTCATGTCACGAATACCAATCATGGACATGTGCAGGGTTCTTGGAATGGGCGTGGCGGACATGGCCAGTACATCTACCTTCTTTTTTAAATTTTTTATTATTTCCTTGTGGGCTACCCCAAAACGCTGCTCTTCATCAATAATTAAAAGGCCAAGGTCTTTAAAGTGTATATCCTTACCCAACAACCGGTGGGTACCCACTACCATATCCAACTCTCCCAAGGCCAGTTTTTGTAAAACCTGTTTTTGTTCTTTTGGGGTTTTAAAGCGGCTTAACGAATCGCAGGTTACAGGAAAACCCTCTAACCTTTTTAAAATGGTGTTAAAGTGCTGTTGAACCAAAATGGTTGTAGGCGCCAGCAAAGCCACTTGCTTTCCGTCCATTACAGCCTTAAAAGCCGCCCTCAGGGCAACTTCCGTTTTGCCGTAGCCCACGTCGCCGCATAAAAGCCTGTCCATATTAATGGGGGTCTGCATATCTTGTTTAATTTCCCCCAGGCTCTGCTCCTGATCTGCTGTTAATTCGTAGGGAAAATTGTCCTCAAAGGACATTTGCCAAGGGGTATCCTTTGTAAAGGCATAACCGGGTATGGCCTGGCGGGCAGCATACAGGGCAGCCAAATCAAAGGCCATGGCCTTGATGCTTGCCTTCACCTTACCCTTTTGCCTTTGCCATTCCCCCCCGCTTAAACGATTAATTTTAGGGGTTTGACCTTGCCCGCCAATAAAGCGCTGAATTCTGTCCATCTGGTCAACAGGAACATAAAGCTTATCGTTGCCCTGGTATTGAATGAGGATGTAATCCCTTTTGGTTCCTTCGCTTACAAGGGTAGTAACCCCTTGATAAATACCGATACCGTGGTTTTCGTGCACCACGTGGTCCCCTTCTTTAAGTTGAGTAAAAGAGGTGATTTTTTCCCCAGCGCTTTTTTTGCTTTTACGTTTTTGAAAACCGGTACCGTAAATGTCCCCGTCGCTGACCAGTACAAAGCGGCCTCCGTCCCAGACGAAGCCCCGGTTATAGTTCATGGGCAGTATAAAAGCTTCGCCCAGGATCAGGTTGTTGCTCAGTTTATCCGTATAAAGAGCAGGAAAGTTTAATTCCTGTAAGTTTTTTTGCAGGCGCCTTCCCCTGGCTTCGCTGCTGGCCAGCAGCACAATGCTGTAGCCTTTTTCTTTCCATTTTCGCCCGTCTTCCGCCAGGCGGCGCAGGTTAGACTGGTAACTGGGAATCCCTGCACTTTCAAAAGAAAGAACCTGTTTGGGCTTTAACTGGCCCATGCCCCGCAAAAAGTCTGAAAGGGTAACCACCGTTCTATTTTGAAGACGTTCAGCAACCTCATCATACTGCCATAACAGGCCGGCCTGAGCCCCTACAGCATCAAAGCGCTCTAAAAAGGCACCGAACTCTTCGCTAAAGGTATGGTTGTGCCCGTCAATCCGCTCTTTTACCTGGTCGGGTTGATTGATCATGATAATGGCTTCGGGCATCCATTGCGTAAGGGTTTGACTGTCTTCTCTGATTATATGAGCCCAGGTTTGAATTTTGCGAAAGGGAAAGCCTTCCTCGATTTTATCCGCATCTTCCATGACCTGCCCGTAAAGGCGTTTTGCAGGGGAGGCCATCAGGGGCACTGCCCTAGGTATTCTTTCCTCTTCCTCCTGTTCCTCCTGGGGCAATCGAACTGAGGTTTCATCAAAAAAAGAAGGAAGATCCTCCTGATCATCATAAGCCGACAAAGGAGGCAAAAAATCATCCAAACCAAAGGCTTGAGAATCTTTTTCATCAAGGGCAACTAAATGTTCCACGCTGCTGCGCATCCGAGCCGCTGCTTTTTTAAGGTTTATGCCTGTTAGCACCACCTCTGTTGCCGGGGCAATGGTTACTTCGCTAATCATTTGCAGGCTCCGTTGGCTTAACACATCAAAAGCCCGGATGGAATCGATTTCATCATCAAAAAACTCAATGCGAATGCCGCTTGGCTCATTAGGCGGATACAGGTCAACAATAGCCCCCCGCATGGCACATTGCCCCTTGCCTTCAACCATGGCCACCCGTTCATAGCCGTTTTTGATCAGCTGTTCAATGAGCCCCTTTGGCGAAAATTCCTGCCCGGTCTCAAGGGTAATAAGGCTTTTAAAGAAATCTTTTTGGGGCACCATTTTATTGATCAGTGCTCCCGGAGCCACACACAATACACTTAGCTTGTTTTGGCTAATTTGAGCCATGGTATCCAGTCTGCGCCAGGTACTGTCGTGACTGGAAGCCCCCCGGCCAAACTCGATATTTTGAGCAGGCAACAAAGCTACCTGCCCATCCAGCAGTTGGCTTATATCGTCAACCGCTCTTTGGGCATGTAGCTCGTTTGATGCAACGTATATAATTGGTTTTTTCAGCGCTTCATACAAGCCCGCAGCCAGGTAGGGCCGAAAGCCTTCGGCCATATCGTAGGTGGCAATTACCCCTGTTTCCCTTACCCCCTGCACCAACTCCTCCCAAGCCTTGGTGCCTTGTAAAGCCGAAAATAATCCTTTATTCATCTTTTTCTCCTGTAATATGGGTTACGGTTATTGATGGTTATACTTTTGCATAACAAAATCAATTTCTTCTTCTTTTATAAAATCAATGGCCGCCTCAGCTGCCAGGGTATAGGCATCAAAGGCCACCTGCCGTTCTTGTTTTGTTTGGTATTGAGCCAGTACCCAGTCGGCCAACTCCCACTGGGGAGGCTTATTGCCAATCCCTACCCGAATCCGGGGAAAATCCTCGCTGCCCAAATGGGCTAAAACAGAGCGCATACCGTTATGGGTGCCTGCTCCGCCTTTTGAGCGAATACGCACCTTCCCCGGGGGCAGGTCAATATCATCATATACAACCAGAAGGTTTTGAAGGGGCACTTTATACCAGTCAATCAATTGCCTTACACTTTGGCCGCTTAGGTTCATAAAGGTTTGGGGAAGGGCCAAAACCACTTTTTCACTGCCGACTACCCCCTCCCCCACAAGGGCTTTAAACTTACTTTTATTGATGGCAATGCCTGTTTTACCTGAAACGATAGACAACACATCAAAGCCCACATTATGGCGGCTATGTTCATACATTTTACCAGGATTGCCCAATCCCACAATAATTTTCACAGATTCCTCCCAGAAGAATGGATTACAAAAAATTTGTAATCCATATTAATCAATCTATTCTATTGTACCTAATTCCTTTTCATTCGTAAATGGTTATTTTGCTAAGTGAAGCCAAGAAGAGGGACGTACTTTTGCCGCTTCCCCTTCGGCTCCCATGGGTTCTAAAATCATCAACGAGCGCTCCCCGTGAATGCGTTTTTCCGCAGGTTCCGCAGTGGACATCACAAAGGCAAGGCCCACCACATCCACGTCAAACTCCTTCATTAAGTCAATCATGCCCCTGGCAGTGCCCCCTGCTTTTAAAAAGTCGTCTACTATCAAAGCTTTTTGCCCTGGCTGAATAGAGCGCCTGGCAAGAGACATGCTTTCAATGCGGCTGGAAGAGCCGGACACATAGTTAATGTTTACCGCCGAGCCTTCGTATACCTTACTTGAACGCCTGGCGATAATCAAGGGCAAACCCAGGGCCCTTGCAGTCATTAACGCTACAGGTATGCCCTTTGTCTCCATGGTTAGCACAAAGTCCGGATTGGCATCATAATAGGCCTGGGCCAAGATGATGCCCATTTTTTCAACAATTTGGGGCATGGATAAAATATCCGACAGGTATAAAAACCCCCCGGGTAATACCCGGTCGTGAGTACTTAGCTTTACAGAAAGGTCACTGATGAAGCTATAAGCCTGTTCAGCTGAAAGCAGGGGCCTAAAGCGAACCCCGCCTGCTGCCCCCGCAAGGGTCTCCAACTTACCAAGTTCAAAATTTTCCAGCACCCGCTGCAAAATATCAATGTCTTCGCTCATGGTAGACTTGGCTGCCCCAAACAGATCACAAAAGTGTGACAAGGTAAAAAGTTTGTTTGGATTGCTTGAAAGAATCTGCATTGTTGCCGCGATCCGTTCATTTCTTCGGATTTTTTCCATCAGATCACCTCAATATTTACTTTTCCCATCTTACCACATAAATGCGAATATTTCGAGTGTTATTTAAAATAATGTTCGTAAATATCAGGTGGTCTTTTTACAGCTCGTAACCCAGGGTTCGCAGGTCGCCCTTGCGGTTGCGCCAATCTTCCCGCACTTTTACCCACAGTTGAAGGTTGATGTGCATACCTAAAAACCGCTCAATATCAAATCGGGCCTCCTGGCCGATTTTTTTAAGCATGGTCCCTTGTTTGCCAATAATAATGCGCTTGTGGCTTTCTTTTTCGCAGTATAGCGTTGCATGAATTTCCATAAAATCATCATTTTTTTTATCCATGGCCAGCATTTCTATCCCAATGCCATGGGGAATTTCTTCCCGGAGGTGCTTCATGGCCTTTTCACGGATAAGCTCTGCACACACCATCCGTTCCGGTTGATCGGTAATCATATCTTCCGGAAAGTACATGGGCCCTGCAGGTAAGAAGGATAAAAGGCTTTTTTCAAGCTGATCCACCCCATCACCTGTGGCAGCGCTGATCGGAATAATGGCATCATAACCCATTTGGGAAAACTCATCCATAAGGGCCAAGAGTTTTTCTTTTACCAGCAAATCTACCTTGTTTAAAACTAATACTTTGGGAATTTTTTTCTTTCCCATGTCTTCTACAATCGTACGATCATGGTTGCCCACGGCGCCGCTGTCGACCATGACCACTAAAACATCCATGCCATCCATGGCCTCTTTAATCGACTGGAGCATATAATTACCCAACTTGGTTCTGGCCGTGTGCATGCCGGGGGTGTCTAAAAAAACCATTTGGTAATCCTCTTTTGTTTTAATCCCCATAATTCGATTGCGGGTGGTTTGGGGCCTATCGGAAACGATGGCCACTTTTTCACCTACAAAGCGGTTAAGCAAGGTGGATTTGCCTACATTTGGCCTGCCTACAATCGCAATAAAACCCGAGCGGAAATCCCCTTTTAACTGTTCGTTTTCCATATTTTCTCATCTACTCTTTCCTGTTTTTCTATCTTGTTTATTCTATTCATTAGGCCAGGTCTTTGGGCCCAAAACCATGGGGAAACAAAGTGTCCAAACTGCTTTGAGCTACCTGGTTATCGCCCCAGGTTACCAGCACCCGTATATCCGGGGCAAACTCGTTTAGCACTTGCCTACAGGCCCCACAGGGCCAAGGGGCGGAATTTTTAGACGCAATGGCAATGGCCTCAAACTCGGTTACCCCCTCACTAACCGCTTTAAAAACAGCCGTTCGTTCCCCGCAGTTGCTTAGCCCAAAGGAGGCATTTTCGATATTACAGCCTAAAAACACCCTGCCGTCTTTACTTAAAAGGGCAGAGCCAACCGGGTAATTGGAATAAGGGGAATAAGATCGCTCCATGGCCTGCTTAGCCAGCAAAACCAACTGTTGGTCGGTTATTTTTTCTTTTTCTTCACGGCCAAGGCCCATCATGTTTAACGCCTTTTCTTCCATTATTCTCATCTCCTGCTTTTCATTTTCGTTTATATGGTCATAGCCCAACAGATGAAACACCCCATGGGCACACAGGTACGCCGCCTCCCGCTCCAAAGCGTGTCCGTATTCCACCGCCTGGCTGATGATGTGCTGCATTGAAAAAAACAAGTCACCCAGCATTACGGCCTTCAGGCTGTCATCGTAATTGACCCGCAAGCTTCTAGCTGCTTCATTTGCCTTTTTACCCTCAGGGTAATTGATTTGAGGAAAGGATAAAACATCCGTTGCCAGATTGATGCCCCGATAAAGACCATTTAGCCTTTGAATTTCTCTTTCATTTACAATATGCACACCCATGCCGCAGGGCAAGGCCACCCCTTCTGCCACCAGGGCGCAGTCTGCTGCCAGCTGCATCAACTGATAAATTTGGCTTGTTGCCAGGCTGGTTTGAATGTTCCATTCAATTTTCATAAAAAGTCTACACTCCTAGGATTGGCTATCCTTTTTTTCATCATTTTTATTATTTTTACTGTTCTCCCTTTGATCTTTTTCATCGTTTTCAACATTTCTATTGTTCATATCATTTTTATTTTCTATATCAGCGCTGTCCTTTTGGCCTTCTTCCTGGTGTAGGAGCTCTTCCTTCTTTTGAGCCGGCAATTGTGCCGCCGCCTCTTTTATAAAGTCGCTGGGGTACTCAATCCGCTCGTGGTACACCCCGGATAAAACAGTTTCAAAGGCGCTGCACATTTTGTCTATATCCCCTAGTGTTAAGGGGGCCCTGCTCATTTGCCCGTCTTCAATTTTTCCGCTGACTAACTCTTTAATAAATTGGTGTACCTTTTTTTTTGTAGGTTCCTGCATCGAGCGTACCGCTGCCTCCACCGTGTCAGCAAACATGATAATGGCGCTTTCTCTGGTAGAAGGTTTAGGCCCGTCGTAGCGAAAATCATTGATATCTACTGGTTTTCCTTCAGCCTGGCGAAGGGCTTCGTTGTAAAAATAGCCTACCGCTGTGTTGCCATGGTGTTCAATAATAATCTTTTGAATTTCTTCCGGCAGCCTGTATTGTTTTGCCATGGCCAGTCCATCTCTTCCATGGGCCATAATGATAGTGGCAGACATGTACGGTTCCATCTTATCATGGGGGTTCTCACCCAGCTGGTTTTCTTTAAAATAGGCAGGCCGCTTCAGTTTACCCACATCGTGAAAGTAAGCCCCGGTACGTACAAGCGCACTGTTTGCCCCAATGGCATCGGCTGCAGCCTCAGCCAGGTTGGCCACAACAATAGAGTGATAGTAAGTACCCGGTGCTTCTAAAATCAACTTGCGCAAAAGAGGATGCTTGGGGTTTGCCAACTCCAGCAGTTTGCTTGGGGTAGCCAGATTAAAAACAAGTTCAAACAACAGCTGCAGGGTTAGGGCAACAATGGTGCCGACCATACCCCCAGTCGCATATATCAGCCCACTTTGAGCAGCGGCAGACAGGTCGTTGTTGGTCATTAGTCCTACACCCACCACCACAACCAGGCTAGCCACAGCCCCGCAAAAGCCGCTCAACAAAACCATAAGCCGTTGGGGTTTGGCCTTGAGCATATAAATGGCAATGTTGCCGCCAATGATGGAGGTAAGCAAAACCCGCACAATTTCTGTGTTGAAGGAAACATTGCCTCCGGCAGGAATAATGCTGATAATCAAAGCCAGCATCAAATTGCCGGTAACAGCCACCTGGGTTGAAAACAAGCCGGCCAACATAAGCCCACCCATAATAACGGGAATAATGTTTTTGTTCACACTCATACATAAAATGGTAACCGCCACGGTAATGACCATTACCAGCATAAAAACCAAAGTTTTTTTAGCAGAGAAGAGTACATCCTGCTTTAATAACTCAAGGAGCAAAAGCCCCATTGCCATAATCATTACTATTAAAATAACCGCTCCAACATAGTTAGTTACATTAACATCCTTATCTGTTAAAAGCCCAAGGCTGCGCAGCATCTCCAGTTGATTGCGTTCCACCCGTTCCCCGGCAACAACAATATTTTGCCCCTGGGTGTACACCACCGGCTCTACGGCCTCCATGGCCTCAATCTTAAGCTGCTGGGTGCTTTTTTCATCAACAACAAAGTTTGGCTCCACCACATGGCGTAAAACCGGTGTAACTACGTTAAGCAAAAGGTTTGTATCAACCTTTACACCAATGAGCCTTTGCATGTTTTGAATGGAATCGCTTAATTTATCATCACGGATGGAGGAGTTATAGGAAGATTGAAGGGTAACGCTGGTCTCCGTATAGGCCAGGTTTATTTTTTCTTTTGTGCTGTTTAGCAAAATGGTTATTTGATAATCGCTTAAGCTTAAATCTGGCAATAGTTTTTTAGCCTGGCTTAGCTCATCAGCGTTAAAGGTATTCTTTCCTTCGGTTTTCTCAAGCAGGTCGGCCCCGTAAGCCTGGGCTAAAAAAATTTGATCAAAAGTTTTATCCAGGTTTTCCATCACCCGCTCTTTAACCCCTTCTACCTGATGGTAGGAGGGTTCCACGTTTTTCGACGCGGCCTCTTTGGTCTTTTGAGTGGTAATCTCATCTACCACTTCTTTTGTAGCCGTAATGGTTTTAGGGGCAATCTGCCCTACTTTTAAATCGTGGCGCTCGGGAGTAATGGCAAAGCAAATCATCACACCGATTAAAAGGGTGCCAATAACAGCAATGGCATAGGATTCGAGGTTACGCCTGTTCACCATGTTTTCGAAACGCTTTTTTAAATTCATTTTTTTGTGGGTATTACTATTTTTGTACACTTAAACCACCTTTAATTTTGCAACTCGTTTTATGATCCAGTGTAGTTTTCATAAGCATTAACAATAGACTGAACCAACTCATGGCGGACCACGTCGCTTTTTGTAAGGCGAACAATGCCAATGCCCGAAACATTTTTTAATACATCCAAGGCTTCAATCAACCCCGACTTCTTCCCCGGCGGCAAGTCCATTTGAGTAATATCCCCGGTGATGACCATTTTGGTATTAAAGCCAAGGCGGGTTAAAAACATTTTCATCTGCTCCGTGGTTGTGTTTTGGGCCTCGTCAAGAATAACAAAAGAGTCGGACAGGGTTCTACCCCGCATATAAGCCAAGGGGGCTACTTCGATCATGCCCTTTTCAGCCATACGTTGGTAGGCCTCAGCTCCCATCATTTCGTACAGGGCATCAAACAAAGGGCGTAAGTAAGGGTCTACCTTCTGGGCCAGGTCGCCAGGTAAAAAGCCCAACTTCTCTCCGGCTTCCACTGCAGGCCTGGTTAGTACAATTCGCTCAATTTCCTTATTTTTAAGGGCAACCACAGCCATGGCCATGGCCAAATAGGTTTTTCCTGTGCCGGCAGGGCCAATGCCAAAGGTGAGCACCTTGTTTTTAATACTTTTTACATATTCCCTTTGCCCCAGGGTTTTGGCTTTGATTTTTTTCCCCCGATAGGTTACGGCCACCACTTCTTTAAGCATATCCGTCAGCTCATCCAGCCTGTTTTCCTTTGCCAAGGCAATGACATAATGGATACGGCTAATGTCTACCGTTTCGTTTTTTTCAATCAGCTCAAGTAGCTTTTCAATGGCCGCCTTTGCAATTTGGGTGTTTTCGCTTGCACCAGTAATTGCCAATTCCCGATCTTTTAAAAACAGCTTTGTACCCGTTTCATTTTCAATGGCTGCAAGGTGCTTGTCGTTTGTGCCAAAGAGCCTGGTATAGCTGCCAAGCTCATCTATTTTAACGGTTACGGGGTCATTTGGCTGTAATTGCAACAATCCATTCATTCTCCTATCTTTTTGCTACAGGGCTTGAATAAGCCCGTCGACTAAGCTTCTAAAAGTATCCTTTACCCTGCCGCTGACGGCTACCACATCCTCGTGGCTTAGGGGCGTATCTAAAATGCCGGCAGCCATATTTGTAATACAGCTGATACCAACCACCCGCATGCCCCCATGCCTTGCTACCATGGTTTCGGGCACAGTAGACATCCCTACCGCATCACCGCCGATTATTCGCGCCATTTTTATTTCCGCCGGGCTTTCGTAACAAGGGCCGCTAAACCAGCAGTAAACTCCTTTTTGCAGGGCAATACCCTTTTGGCTTGCTACGGATTGGAGCAATTCTCCCAGTTGGCGATCATAAGCCCTTGTCATGTCTGGAAAACGGGGGCCAAAGTCATCTAAATTAGGGCCGGTTAAGGGGTTTTGCCCAGCCAAGTTAATAAAATCGGTAATCTGCATTAAATCCCCCGGCTGAAAAGACAGGTTAACCCCTCCGGCGGCATTGGTAACAATAAGGGTTTTTACCCCCAGCATCTGCATGGCCCGGATGGGCAGGGTCACTTCGCTTAAGGGATACCCTTCATAAGCATGAAAGCGGCCCTGCATCATACATACCTTTTTACCATAAAGGTTGCCGCTGTACCAGCGGCCCTGGTGCCCTTTTACCGTTGACTGGGGGAAACCTGGAATTTGGCTGTAGTCCATATATACGGGATTTTCAAGGGCATTTACATAATCCCCCAGGCCACTACCCAAAACAATACCAATATCAGCCCTGCCGCAGGTTTTTTCAATAGCCTTGGCTGCCTGTTTTATTTTATCCATCATCTTAAAAATCCTCTCAAATTAAAATAATTCATCATAAAAAGAAGCAGCCCCAAAGCGTTCCTCCAGCCCAAAGTACTGGCCAATGGTGGCGGCAATATCGGCAAAGCTTTTGCGGGTTCCCAAGTTCACTTCTTTTTGAAGACCGGGGCTCCAGCACAGCAGGGGCGCATATTCCCTGGTGTGGTCACTGCCCTTAAAGGTAGGGTCGCAGCCATGGTCGCCGGTAATAATGAGTAAGTCCTCTGGCCCCAAAAGGCTTTTTATTTCTTCAAGGCGTTTATCAAAATAAGCCAGGGTATCGGCAAAACCTTGGACATCCCGCCGGTGGCCGTAAATCATGTCTGTATCCACCAAGTTTACAAATAAAAGGCCGTTAAATCCCTTTTCCAAATAGTCAATAGTGGTATTAATGCAGGCTACATTCCCCGCTGAGTGGGTGCTTTGGGTAATGCCTTGAAAGGCAAAGATGTCTTCAATTTTACCAACACCAATACTATCAAAGCCCTTGTTTTTTAAGGCATCTAAAATGGTTTTGCCAAAGGGTTTTACAGAATAGTCCTTCCGCTGGGCCATGCGGGTAAAACTGCCCGCCTTGCCTGTAAAGGGGCGGGCAATCACCCGGCCTACAGCATAAGGGCCTACCAGCACCTGTTCTCGGGCAATTTCGCAAATTTTATATAACTGCTCAATTGAATATACATCTTCATGGCAGGCAATTTGAAAAACACTGTCGGCAGAAGTGTACACAATAGGATAGCCTGTTTTTAAATGTTCCTCTCCCAGCTGCTCAATAATGGTGGTTCCGCTGGCAGCGTAGTTGCCAAGGGTTTTTCGGCCAATCAGCTCTTCAAATTGGTCAATCACTTCTTTTGGGAAGCCCTGGTGGAAAGTAGGAAAGGCTTCCTTTAGGGTAATTCCCGCCATTTCCCAGTGCCCCGTTGTGGTATCCTTTCCTGGCGATACCTCGTTTAAGCGGCCATATCCCCCTTTTACGTCTCCGTCATAGGGGTAGGTAATGGTTTCAATTTTGCCAAGGCCCATTTGGGCCATATTGGGCAAAGAAGGATTGGCCCCTAAAATAACATTTCGTAAGGTATTGGCGCCCACATCGCCATATTTATCAGCATCGGGCAGTTCACCTGCTCCAACAGCATCCAATACAATTAAACATACTTTTTTCATGCTAAACCTCCTGCAACTTACTAGGGTTATAATACCATTGTACACTGATTACAAAGGATTGAAAAGCTTTTTTACCCTTAAGGCCTTGATTGACATTCATATCAGAAATTTTTATAATACAATGATTAACCCTAAGGAGAGTATGAATGGAACAATTTCAGTGGATTGCCGCATCCGCCTTCGGCCTTGAAGGCATGGTGGCAAAAGAGTTAGGAACGATTGGCATTTTAAATGCTAAGGGCGAAATTGGCGGTGCCCGCTTTAATGCCAGTCCCCTAGATGCCTTTAAAGCCAACCTGTGGCTGCGTTATGCCGACCGGGTTTTGCTTGTGTTAAAAGAGTGGGAGGCTCAAACTTTTGAAGAACTTTTTCAAGGGGTGAAGGCCATTGCCTGGGAAAATTTTTTGCCAAAAGACGCTTCCTTTCCCATTAAGGGCAAATGTGTTAAAAGCCAGCTGATGAGCGTAAGCGACTGCCAGGCCATTACTAAAAAAGCCATTGTGGAAAGGTTAAAAGAAAAGTATAAACAAAACTGGTTTGAAGAAACAGGCTCCCTGTTTCCCATTGAAATATCCATTACTCAAAATATTGCCCGTATTACCATGGATACAAGCGGCCTGGCCCTAAACAAGCGAGGGTATCGCACCTGGAATGCCCTGGCACCCTTGCGGGAAACCCTGGCTGCCGCCCTGGTTTTTTTAAGCGGCTGGCGAGGAGATAAACCCTTTTACGACCCTTGTTGCGGCAGCGGTACCCTTTTGATTGAGGCTGCCATGATGGCCGCCAACCAGGCCCCCGGCCTGTATCGGGAGTTTGCCTGTGAAAGCTGGCCCCTGTTTGATGAACAAGGTATAGGCCTTTTACGCCAAGAGGCCATGGCGGTAAAAAACACAAAAAACCTTCCTCCTATTTTGGGCAGCGACATTGATCAAGAAGCCCTGAGCCTAAGCCAAAAACATATCCGTCAGGCTAAACTTGAAGGAAGCATTCAAACCCGGTACCAGGATGTTTTTACCCTTACTCTGCCCGAAGGGCCCGGCACCCTGGTTACCAATCCCCCCTATGGAGAACGGCTTTCGGATGCCGCTGCCGTACAAAATCTTTACCGGCGCCTGGGTGATATACAAAAAGCCAATGAAGACTGGGCTTTTAATGTTATCAGCAGTTTTTCAAATTTTGAGCGTGCCTTTGGTAAAAGAGCAACAAAAAAGCGCCGCTTTTACAACGGGCGCTTGGAATGTAATTACTATATGTATTATGCCAGCCATGCCGGCCGAAAATAATTTATTCTTCTATCGTTTCTGCCTCCCGGAAGTTTTCTTCAGCGGGGGGCATTTTGTCCTTTACCATTAATAAAGCATCTTCTTGATTATCTTCGTAATACTTTTTACGTACCCCTGCCTTTACAAAGCCCAGCTTTTGGTAAAGGCTTTGGGCGGGGATGTTAGATGCCCTTACTTCCAATGTAACATACGCTACACCCAGATTGGCCCCGTACTGTAAAAGGCTTTTGGTCAGCTCCTCCCCTATGCCCCGGCCCCGGTATGCTTTTAGGACCGCAATGTTGGTAATATGCCCCTCGTCCAAAACAATCCATACCCCGGCATAGGCAACAATTTTTCCTTCTACCAGCCCAACCAGGTATCGGGCACAGGGGTTTTTGGTTACTTCATCCTCCAGGGATTTTTGACTCCAGGGAATAGCGAAGCTGTCGATTTCAACCTGGTGAACATGGGGTACATCTTCCAAGGTCATCCGGCGTATGGTTAGGCTGTTACTCATGGGCTTTCTCTCTTTCAAGGCGCTGCCGCTCTGCCTGAGGGGCCCTGAGGTAATAAGGTTCAAGGGTTAAGTAGTCTACCCCTTCATCCCTTTTTTGCCAAGCCAGCAAACTTACGTTGGCAGCCCGGTTATACCACTGCGCTTCTGTTGAAAACACTGCTCTTTTGCCCAAGCCCTGGAAAATTCTTTCCTGATTCGGCCTCACCCCATCCCCTATAAAAAAGAATTGGCTACCCAGATCTTCAATTTTTTCAATATAGGTTTCAAGAGCCATCGCCCCATCATCCATCATACGAATACATCGACCCTCTTTAAATACAAAAGCGGCCCCATACACCTGGCCTGCCCTTGCATCCATGATGGGGCAAATCACCCCTTCTTGGCCCTGCCCATTTAAAGCAAGAGCCTCTAGCCCGTTTACCCCAATACAGGGGACTCCAAGGCCGTGGGCCATACCTTTAATGGTAGACACACCGATACGCACCCCTGTAAAAGAGCCGGGGCCTACTACCGTGGCCAAATAATTCATTTGACAAATATCAAGCCCAGTTCTGGCCATGGCTTCTTCCACCATAGGCAAAATGTTTACCGAATGAGTATAACGGGTAATGGCATTGGCCTCATATACTATTTTTCCGTCCTCAACAATTCCAACCCCGGCAACAATGCCGCTGGTATCCAGTGCCAGTAGGTACACTTCTCATCTTCCTTTTTATACGGATTTATATTAACCCTTGGTTCTGAGCTTTTATAATGGTGATGGTGCGCCGGTTTTCGTCTTTTTCTTTTTTAATTTCTACACTGGTATAGTTTGCCGGCAGAACCTCTTGACCCTTTTGAGGCCATTCAATTAAGCACAGCCCCTGGCCGTATAAGTAGTCCTCAACACCAATTTCATACAGCTCTTCTTCATCCTCAATCCGGTACCAGTCAAAATGGTACAGGGGTATTCTTCCCTGGGTATACTCCTGTAAAATAGTAAAGGTGGGGCTTGGAATGGGGCCCTTAATGCCAAGACCCTTTGCAACCCCCCGGGCAAAAACACTTTTTCCGGCACCCAAATCTCCTGTAAGGGTAATAACAGTGCCGGGTTTTGCATTTCGGCCTATTTCTTGACCTATTCTTTGCGTATCCATTTCGCCAAAACTTTGATAACTTTTCATGCCAAATCCTTTTTTATTACCTTTTTCTTTTTAAAAGAAAGTCAAGCCTTTTATACAACAAAAAGGTTACGGCGCTGATTATAATCCCTTTTAAAAGGTTAAAGGGCGCTGTAATGGTCAGTACAAAACCCCACAGGTTTGTGATAAAGGGAACAGCCCCTTGGCCCATGGCAATGATTTGCTCAATTTCAAGGCCCATTACATTTTGGTAAAAGGGAATCATAATATACATATTAACCAAAACCCCTGAAACAACCATTAACGCTGTGCCTGCCCCAAGGCCTATCAAGGCACTTTTTTTCGTTCTATTTTTTTTATAGATCATCACAGCGGGAATAAGCATAAAAAAGGCGGTAATAAAGTCAGCCAGTTCTCCAACCCCCATACTGGACGAGTGCAAAAGGCCCAGTAGGTCTTTCACCAGCAAAACCATCACTCCGGCCAAAGGCCCCATGGAAAAGCCGGCCAACATCACCGGCACATTGCTTAAGTCCAACTTGTAAAAAAGCACCACCGGTATTTCAATCATAAACAGCACTGCCGATAGGGCGGCTAATACGGCAATACGGGTGATGGTTTGGGTTTCCCAAGTTTTTTTGCTCCGTTTTTTCTCCATTGTTGTCATGATCCTTTCCCTCCAATAAAATATGCCCCTATAGGGGCAGAAAAGCATCATAACATAAAACAGATTAATCCCTTGCTCTTCTCTCATCCAGACTATACTGTCGGCCTTGGAGTTGCACCAAGTCAGCTGGCTATGCCAGGTCGCGGGCTATACCGCCGGTAGGGAATTTCGCCCTGCCCCGAAGAAACACGTATTTGATTCAAATAAAGCATAGCATTGATAGCATCCTTTGTCAAGAATTTCCCTATCTTTTAATTAGAAGGATTCTTTGTTTGTATAGCGAATTGTGCATTAATCCCATTATCGTCTGTTTAAAAACATTAACCTGTTTGAAAACTGAAGCTCTGCAAATCAAAACAAAAAAACTACTGGAGGATAAAATGATGTCTATACGCCCCCTTACAAAAGAAGATATGCTGGAAAACGCACGCTTGGGTGCCATTTGCTATAACTTTCCCTTTGATGAGGAGAAGACCAGGGAGAAAATTAAAAAAGAAGCTGAACCTCATAAGGGCTATTGGGGCTATTTTAGCGATGACAATGTTTTACACGCCGCCCTTGCGGCCTTTGAGTACGATGTGCATTACCAGGGTAAGCCCAGTAAAATGGGGGGCATAGGCAATGTAGTAAGCCTGCCTGAAGCTCGCCGTGGCGGAAAGGTAAGGGAACTTTTTACCGTTTGCCTAGAGGATTTATACCAAAAGGGGATTCCTTTTTCCACCCTCTATCCTTTCTCCCACCCTTATTACGAAAAGTTTGGTTATGCCCTGGCCTCAAAAACCCTGTCATATAAAGTGCCCATCGACAGCCTGCCCAAAGTAAAGCAGAATACCTGGGCCAGGCAAATAACAGCAAAAGAAGATTTAAGCGACCTGGTAAGAGTATATAATCAGTTTAATGCTGCTTATAATCTTTCATCCCTTCGCAACGCCAGCCAGTGGAGAAAACGATTGCCCCAAAATCCCTATACAGAAAACACCTATGCCTACCTTTTAGGTGAGGATGAAGAGGACGCCAACGCTTTTGTTCTTTTCTCGTCTCACATGGAAGGAAATGAAAAAAATATGCAGGTACACACCCTTGCGTTTTCATCTCCCAAGGGGCTGTATAGCTGCTTCAACTTTTTTTACCGCTTTTTAGGCCAGTTTGAGCATGGGATTTTTAGCCTGCCAAGGAACATCCCCTTAGCTGAATTGATACCCGAACCCTATCGCCTTAGTGCCCGCTACGGCAGCCAACCCATGGCCCGGGTGGTGGATACCCAAGGGGTTCTAAACCTCTTGGCTGCCAACCAAAATCACATTGCTTTTACCATTGAGATTACCGATCCCTTCTTTACCCCCAGCCAGGGAACTTGGGAAGTTCAAGCCGGCAAGGCCGAAAAAAACGCCCTGGCAAAGGCCGACTGCAGCCTGTCTATTCAAACCTTTTCTCAGTTGGCTGTAGGGGCTATTACCTTTGATCAGGCTCTGTACAAGGCAGATGTTGTTTTAAATGACAATGGCAATGCCTTGAAAAGCTTTTTTTCCGTCAGGCCCTTTTTGCTTACCGATAGCTTTTAAAAAGAATTTCTTTTGCCTCCTCAAGGCTGCTTACCTGGTAGGTGGCTTTGGGGTTTTTTTCCTGTTGAGATGTAAGCCAAATGCTATCAATCCCCGCGGCATTTGCCGCCCCCACATCAGCCTTTAGGCTATCTCCCAAAAGCACCACCTTGCTTTTATCAATTTTATACTTATCCATTGCCATCTCTACCATTTTAGGGTTTGGCTTGGCATGCCCCACTTCTTCGCTGATCCAAACACCACTGATCTGCCCTGCAATAGCTGATCTACGCAACCGCTCTTTTTGCACGTAGGTAATGCCGTTGGTCACAATTTCTACGGGCATAATTTGGCTCACTTCGTTTATAAAAGCCCGGGCCCCCGTTAACAGCCTGTTTCCCTTGGCCAAATGCAAAACATAGTGTGCTTCAATTTCAATGCCAAAGCCGGCCTTGCCCATAAGAGCCTTGTACAGCTGTTCAAAACGGGTATCTTCTATATCCCTTTGAGTTACTTGCCCTTTTTCATAGTCTTCCCACAGTTTTTTGTTTATTTTTTGGTATAAATCCCGGTTTTCCTGGGTATCATCAATATTAAAGGTCTCAAAAGTTGCCCTTAAAGCTTGATCCTCCGTATGGTCAAAGTCAAACAGGGTTCCGTCCGCATCTGCCAGCAGCAATTGGTAGGCCATCCTATCTCCCCCTTTACAACATTCTTCTTTCCTCTTCATCATAGCATAAAACAGGCAAAAAAATCTTTTTTCTTGTCTGCAGGAATGAACTTAATAGGACCTTTAGTTACCTTGAATCACCGGGACAATTAATCTTGCAATCTACAAATTCTGTCAACTTTATCATTTAA
>CAYFQH010000022.1:0-24537 GCA_964345215.1 uncultured Oscillospiraceae bacterium
TGGTGCGATCGACGGGAATCGAACCCGTACCCTCTCGGACACGCCCCTCAAACGTGCGCGTATGCCAGTTCCGCCACGATCGCTTACATTAAATTAGCATGTTTTAGTATACTGGGGAAAGTCTTTTCTGTCAATACAGCCATGATAAAAATAATTATTGACAAACGATAATTTTTCCGATACAGTAAAATTAAATTATTGAATAACAATAATTTAATTGGAGGTGCCCATGAAAAACAAAGAAAAAGGGCTGATCGGCCTGCTCCTGCTAGAAGGGGTAATTTGTATTCTTTTTTGCTTGATTTCCCCTTCTTTCCCAGGCTTGTTCACGTCTGTTTTTGCCTTTCCCTTTGAGCAAATTGCTGCCGCCCTCAAGTTTTTTTCTCTTCATAGCCAGGGGGGCAATTTAGCAGCCATAGGCCTTTATATTTTGATAGGCCTTGCTCCTTTAGTCTTTTTTATTTACCTAAAAAGAAAGAATTCCAGCCACCGGGAAGAAGGCTTATTGCTGCTTTTAAGCCCTTTACTGTTTGTAGCCCTTTATTATATGATCAACCCTGCTTTTCTCCCGTCGGTCCTGACAGGAGCCATGGGGAAGGCCTTTTTGGGCAGCGTGCTTTATTCTATTATCATCGGCTATGGTGTTTTAAAACTCCTTCGCCTGGTAACCAGGGCTGAGACAACCAAGCTCACAAAAATAACGGAGGTTTTTTTAGGGCTGTTGGCGGCCTTATTTGTTTTTATGGCCTTTGGGCTTCTTTTTGCCCGGCTGCTAATAGATATAGGCACCCTAAAAAACAATGGTATAACCCAGGCCGGCTACCTTGATGGCGTACTTTTGGGAGAAGTAAGCTTTTTTTCCACAGTAGTACCAAATTATAATCTGCCCTTAAGCTACGTTGTGGTTGTACTAAACTATTTCATAAATGCTTTGCCCCATGTACTAAATGTTTTGGTTATTTTTAGTGGCCTTCGCCTCCTGGAGGCCTTAAAAGAAAATCCCTACGCCAATAAAACCATGGCTGCAGTGGATAACCTGCTGGATCTTTGTAAAAAATCGCTGATTGCTGTTATTCTTTCAACCATTGCCGTTAATGTTTTTCAGCTGATTTTTATGAATACAATTATGATTTTAAACACCTTGGTTCAAGTTCCTTTCTATGCCCTCCTCTTTTTGTTGGCTGTCTTGCTTTTAGCCCGCTATTTTAAAGGAAACAAGCAGCTAAAAGAGGAGATGGATCAATTTATATAGAGGTTTACGATGGCAATACAAGTTTATTTAGATGAAATATTAAAAAAACGGAAAATGACGGCCAAGGAACTGTGTGCCCTGGTAGGGATTACGGAAGCCAATCTGTCTATTCTACGCAGCGGCAAGGCAAAAGGGGTTCGTTTTTCAACAGTGAATAAAATTTGTTGGTACTTACATTGCGATGTAGGCGATCTGCTTAAATTTGATGGAAATTTGGAGGAAGAGGAAAATGAGACGTAAAACCCTATTAACAGCAATCTGTTTACTGCTGATAACCGCCTTAACAAGCTGCAACTGGCCAGGGAAGATAGACAGGAGAATGCTTTAAAAGACAGGCTGATTGGTGTTTTTATTACAGCACAGCCTCTGGAAGAGCTTAGTCATGAAACCTTTGCACAAGATAAAGTTACCTTTATGAACGGAGAAGCCGTTCTTTTAGAAAAGAAAGATAAACAGGCGATTAGGTTCTATGCTCAAAAGAACAGCCAAACCCATGTAGACGAAATAACAGGTGAAACCTACAAAGCGGGAGACTACCATTTTCCGGGGATGAAGGGTATAAAATTTTTTATGCCGATTGATTTTATGCCGGTTGAAGAAGAGCAGGATGGGGAAATGACAGAGAGAAGGGCTCCTTATACTACAACCATCGGAGATCCCGCTGTTCACGATGTGAGAGTTAATACCACCATTGAGGATGAAAAATACAGCCAGGAGTTAGAGGGAACCATTTGTATAACTCCCATTAAAAAGGACATTGTTTTATATCTTAACCCCGTTAACCAAACAGCCGATGGGCAAGTTTATGCTTCGCCCAGCCAAGGGGGATGGATGGTTACACCGGAAAACACCCAAAATGAAGGGAGCTTTTATAGCAACAGCTTTACAGGGGAAGGTGTGATGAAAGACGGGGAAAAAGAAAAAAGCTATTTTGGTTCTGTAAAGATGAACTTCCATGTTAGCTATCGGCCTGAAAAAGTGGTTTTTCTATCTATGGATGAGGAAAGTCAAGTGATGCGAAAGCAGGAATTCGCCCCAAATCAAGTGCCGGAGAAAATGGTTCCGCCTGAGGATACGGCCTATGTTATTGTAGAAAGCCATAAAAAAGATGCTACAGGCACTACGGTTATTTCAAGGGCATTATACAGCCCTGAGGAGAAAGTGTTTTCTATACTGGAACCAAGGGAAGACAGCTTTTTGAATACCCGCTATGTGGCAATACAGTGGGAAGAAGAGGAGGCTTCTTTTGAAAAAACGAGATAACAAACACTTTTGACGGTTACAAACAAAATACAGGCTTTGATATCAAAGCCTGTATTTTGTTTTTGATTTACCCCTTGCCTTTAATGGTTTGTTCATAAAACAATGGTATACTTTGGTTGGTAGTTCCCCATTTGAAATGAAGTTTTGGGCAAATCATTTTTTACCGGAGAACCCCAAACCTTCTGAACGAAGAAGATGGAAGGATCGATTGAAATGAACATAAAAAAAATTCTCGCCAGCCTATTGGCCTTTGTACTTACAGCCGTTATGGGTGCCGCCGCCTTTGGCCAAGAAGAAAAAGCTATTGAAATATACGGAGAGGTTGCCCCAAAACAGACCCTTTCTCTGTTTGCTCCAGCCGGTGGCATGTTAGAGGATAACAACCTTTCCCTGGGGGACCGGGTGGAGGAAGGGCAGGTTTTATTTACCCTTGCCACCCAAAAGACCTTTTCTCCTTGGGATGGCACAGTTCGGGGCCTTCACCTTGAAATAGGTCAGAACATCACCTCGGTAACAGAACGCTATGGAGCGTGCCTATATATTGAACCAAGCCAGCCCTTTACGGTGCAATCTACCACCGCCCAGGCCTATAATGAAAAAGAAAATAAAGTTGTTCTTCCCGGCCAGGAGGTATACCTTTTAAGCACAAACGATAAAAACCGCATGGGGGTAGGCCTTGTAACCGCAACAGAGGGGGCAGATTTTACCGTTGAGGTGAAAGAGGAAGGCAATAGCCTTGATGTAAACGAGCGGGTAGGGATTTATAGAAAAGATGACCATGACAGCAAAAGCCGCCTTGGCTATGGCATTGTTGTTCCTACGAATTTGGTGCCCCTTGAGGGCAGCGGGGTTTTGGTTGGGGTGCATGTAAAAGAAGGGCAAAAAGTTCAAAAGGGAGATCTGCTTTTTGAAACCCTGGCCCCCGGCACCAATCACCAAAGCCCCGATACCAATGAAATTACATCCCCCTTAACAGGCATTATCACCTCTTTGGCGGCTGCCCCGGGTAGCCTTGTTTCCGCGGATCAGCTGCTGGCCACCATAGTTGATGAAAGTCAGCTTCAAATCGTTGCATCTGTTGGCGAAAATGATTATAATCAAGTAAGGGTAAGCAGCCCGGTAACCATTACCTTTGATGCTTACCCAAATCTTAAACCTATCCATGGCACAGTTGCAGCCCTTGCTGGAGCCAGTGCCACCGAAACCGGTGAAAAGGAATACCAGGTTAAAATTGATTTTACCTATGAGGAGCCTTTGCCCTTAGGCCTTGAAGCAAAGGTAGCCTTACAACCATAAACAACCCAAAAGGAGGGTAAAAAAATGGAAAATATGAAAAGCACTTATACCTTAAAAAACGGTGTAACCATACCAAAACTTGCCTTTGGAACCTGGCAGGCGGCCGAAGGTTCCACCGCTTATGATGCGGTGATGCATGCCTTTGAGGCAGGCTACCGCCATATTGATACAGCTGCCGCCTACGGTAACGAGGCATCCATTGGAAAAGCCATTAAAAACAGCGGCATCGCACGAAGCGAGCTGTTTATTACGACAAAACTATGGAACGACTCCCACTCCTACGGCAAGGCCCTGGCCGCCTTTGAAAGCTCAATGGAAAAACTGGGGCTTGATACTTTGGATTTATACCTGGTTCACTGGCCCAATCCCCCCTATGTGCGCAACCGCTTTGAGGAAAGCACCAAAGAGACTTGGTCTGCCATGGAAAAACTGTACCAAAACGGCAAAGTAAGGGCCATCGGGGTAAGTAACTACATGCCCCACCACCTGGAAGTGCTTCTTCAAAATGCCACCATTGACCCAATGGTAAACCAAATTCGCATCTATCCCGGTTCTTTTGACCAAAAAACCATTGATTTTTGCCAAAAAGAAGGAATTTTGTTGGAAGGATACAGCCCCATTGGCCGGGGAGAGGTTTTAGGTGCCCCGGAAATTTTAAAAATTGCCGAAAACCACGGCAAAACTCCTGCCCAAGTATGCCTTCGGTGGAGCCTCCAGCGGGGCTTCCTGCCCTTGCCGAAATCCGTAACCCCAGCAAGAATTGTTGAAAACACCCAAGTTTTTGATTTTACCTTAACAGATGATGAAATGCACGTTTTAAACACCATAAAAAACTATGGAGCAGAGCCCAACCACCCGGACCGAACGGACTTTTAGGGCGATTCCCCTTTTTATAGTTAGCATCCATACATTTACATAATTTAGAATGCTCTAAAAAAGAAGGATCCTCCCCTGATTTTATATCAAATTAAAATCAGGGGAATATTTTTACGCAAAACAAAAAACGTGGTATAATAAATGGGAATATAAGTTCGTTTTTTGGAGGGCAGGATGGATCGGGTTATTTTACACTGCGATTGTAATAATTATTTTGCGTCTGTTGAATCGATCTTCAGGCCTGAGTTGAAGCAGGTGCCTACAGCAGTTTGTGGCGACCCTAAGGGCAGGCATGGCATTGTGCTGGCCAAAAATGACCTGGCCAAGGCCTGCGGCGTGGTTACGGCAGAGCCCATTTGGCAGGCGAAACGCAAATGCCCCAACTTGGTTTTGGTGCCCCCTCAGCACGACCAGTACCATATTTATTCCAAGCGAATTAACAAAATATACCAACAGTATACCGACCAGGTAGAAGCTTTTTCAATTGACGAATCTTGGTTGGATGTAACGGCGAGCCTTGATTTGTTTGGCAGCGGAAAAGACATTGCGGACGAACTGCGCCGCCGGGTGCGGGAGGAACTGGGGCTGACCATCTCTGTTGGGGTTTCTTTTAACAAAACCTTTGCCAAGTTGGCCTCAGATATGAAAAAGCCCGACGGTACCACTTTGCTTACCCGGGAGAACTATAAGCAAATACTGTACCCTAAACCCATTGAAACCCTTTTGTTTGTGGGAAAAAATACAGGAAGGGCCTTGCGGGAGCAGGGAATTAAAACCGTAGGGGAAGCTGTGGCCGCAGGAGAGGGAACGTTGGAAGCTATTTTGGGCAAGGGGGGCAGCGCCCTTTATGTCCAGGCCACAGGCCGGGAAAATGATCCCGTGCGCTTAAGCTGGGATCCGGAGGACGTAAAAAGCGTAGGCAATGGCATGACTTTTGCAAAGGATTTGATAGGTTTTGAGCAAATGCGGGCAGGTATTTTAAAACTATGCGACACGGTGGGTAGCCGCCTGCGCAGCCAGGGACTAAAGGGGGGAACCATATCGTTGCAGATTAAAAACCCCCAGTTTAAAGTTATTTCAAGGCAAATGCCTCTGCCTCGGCTTACCCACTCTACAAAGGATATTTATGAGGCGGCAGTAGAGCTGCTCGAAAAAAGCTGGAAGCCTCAGGCACCGGTTCGGCTTTTTACCGTTACGGTAACCAACTTGGTAAAAGAGGGGGAGGAAATAGAGCAACTCAGTTTTTTTCAGCAGGAAAAAATACAAAATGAAAAACAAGAAAAGCTTGAAAAAGCCATGGACTCCCTTCGCAGCCGTTACGGTAAAAACACCCTGACCTTTGGAACTCTTTTAAAAGAAATGCAAAAAAAACATGACGAAGAGACGGAGGAGGGGCAAAAAGAGGAGTAAAACCCAATCCATATATATGGATTGGGTTTCGTTTTTTACCTTTAAGGGTTATGGCATTTTTCTAAAAGCAATACCCAACAAAAGGAGGGATGATGAAGGAGGAAGATACTTTTGCGAAAAATACAGGGGTCATATTGCTGCTGCAAGAATTGTTGCCGCTGTTTTATGTGAAAAAAACCATCCCTTCATTGTGCCAGACCTGTGTGATGTTGCCTAGATATAATCGGAAATATAAGCTTTTTCTTGGGGAACCAATTGGTCTAACAGCAACACGGCTTGCTGGTCACCCTTCATCTGCTCCCGGTCATATAGTTTTTTTGCCCGTTTATAGCCAAGCAAAATGCAGGTAAGGGTGCCAATGGAAAGTTCAAGCTGGGGCTGGGTGCCCTCCTTTACGATTCTGGGCTCCTCACCGGGGCTTAGGTAAAGGGTGAAAATCCCCTCGTTCCAAGGCAGCAGGGGGTCGTTAATGGCCATACAAAGGGATAGGGGGCTGGTGACGTTAGTAAAGTTATACTGGCTGATAAACAAGGGCAGGTCAATAATGCGGCCCATAATATAAGGGCGCATTTGCTCGATGATGTCGCTGTCTTCCAGCCAAAAGGCTGTAGGTTCGCTAAAGTAATTGTTTCCTCGAACCTCTGTAACCATAGAGCCGTGGGCACCAATATAGTTCCACAAGCCCTTCCAGGATTCCATGTTCATGTAAATCATTTCTTTAATGTGCATCACATCGTTTTTAAGCAAGTACACCATATAACCCAGGGGCTCATCGCTTTGGCTGTAGTAAATGGCAATGGCCGTGTCATCCTCATCCCAGCGCCAGTATTCATCCCATGCCAGCCGGTTTCTAAACAGGCAACCATGGGTTTGGTTGGCAAAAAGGGAATGAAGCTGAAATAAATCTTCATGGTCTTGGGCTACACGCCGTACATAGCCCGGTGACTTCCCAGGTTTGGGCAGCTGGTAGTCTTTAATTTGATAGGTCATTTTGTCAGATATAAACTCCCAACCCCGGTGCCGGTATAAGGGTACCGAATAGGGAAAGAGCAAAGCCAGGCTTTGGCTGTTCTCCTTCATTTCTAAAAGGGTTTGTTTCATTAAAGAACTCATAAGCCCTTGGCCCGAATATTCCGGATAGGTGGCCACGCTGGTAATAAAGCCAATAGAATAAACGGCGTTATGAACGTTCATGCGAATAGGGTAAATGGCAATTTGGGAGGCCAACTTTTTGCCTTCAAACCAGCCTAAGACTGTAGCCCGCTCCAGCACAATAAATTTTGACTGGCGTATATCGTCGCTTTCCCAGCCATAGCGGGCCAAGGTGCGTTCTGTAACCTGAAAGGCATAGCGCAGCAGGTCGTTGTATTGATCTAAATCCTCAGGCTCTAAACGGCGAATTTCCATTTGGTCTTCAAAGTTTTTCATACAATGCTCCTTTATTCTTTACATCAAACATGAAACAGGTGAGGTTGAAACTCGAATTTTGCTTTAAAAAGGGGAAGCCTTTAGGGTAAGTGGGCTGGCTTGGTTTTCCAAAAATCTGTCAGGGATTTATTTTCAAAAAGCCAATGCTCGGGGCAAAGGCGCAAATAATCTTGCTGAAAATAGCGGCTGTCAATCAAAATCACAACGCCGTAATCCTCCTCACTGCGAATAACCCGGCCCGCCGCTTGGAGCACCTTTTGCATACCGGGGTACTGGTAGGCGTAAGCAAAGCCATTGCCCAAGTGAGCCCCCAGGCTTTTACGCAGGGCTTCTTGCTTTATAGTGACCATGGGCAGGCCTACCCCTACAATCATGGTGCCGATTAAGGCACTGCCAGGCAGGTCGATGCCCTCGGCAAAAATACCCCCCAAAACACACAGGCCAAGCAAAGGCCCGGAGTTTTGTAAAAAAGCATTGATAAATTCTTCTCTCGCTTCTTCGTTCATGGCTGTGCTTTGCTGCAGGTAGGGCAAGTTTGGCTCCAGCTTCAGCAGCTGCTGGTAAATTAAATTCAGGTAGGCAAAACTTGAAAAGTAAGCAATGTACTTTCCAGGGTGGGCTAAAAAGGTCTCCAAAATGGTTTTGGCAACAGCCTCGGCTGTTTCGCTGCGGGCGCTGTAGCGGGTATCGATGTTTTTTCGCAAAACCAGCAGATGTTCTTTTGGAAAGGGGGAGGGGAGGGCGAAGTAACCGTCTTCCTCTTGAGCACCTAAAAGCTTTCCCATAGGCATTAAAGGGCTGAGGGTGGCAGAAAAGTAAATGCTGCCCCGAAGCTTTTGTGTAATGGCGGCCAGATGCTCCCGCACGTCGGTGGCAAATAAGGTAAGGCTGCTTTCTTTCCCCTTTTTTTCATACAGCAGGCAAAAGTTTTCTAGGGAACCCTGGGCGGCTTTAATAAAGCGGTAAATTTGGCGCATCATATCAGAAAACAGGGGGTTTAGCGCCTGCTGATGGGGAGCCTCTACCAGCTGGGCTGCCTCAAAAAGAAGTTCGGCCTGAGGAAGCAGGGTGGCTTGAAGAAAGGTTTCCCGGTCCCTCTCTTCTTCCATTTGCTGCAAAAGATTTAAAAGAGCTGTAAGCTGCTTGTATAAAAGATGCCCCCGGCCCAGAGCCTTTCCCACTTCTTTTCTAAAGTGGCGAAATTCTTTGCCGTCAAGAAGGGCTGAGAGCATATCCCGGGCTCGATCCGGCAGGTGATGGGCTTCGTCTACCAAAAGGGTTAGGGCAGTCCGCCGCTCAAAAATCCGCTGCAGTTGAACGGAAGGGTCAAAGGCATAGTTGTAATCACAAATCACCAAATCTGCAACCTCGCTTAAAATAAGGGCGCATTCAAAAGGGCAAATTTGATGCTTTGTACAAAGGTTTTGAACTACTTCCTCTGACCAGATAAAGAGGGTGAAAAAAGCCTCCAGGGCCTGGGGTAGACGGGTAAAAAAGCCCTGTGCATAGGGGCAGTCAAAACAGGCCAGGGGCTGGGTATGTATACAGGCCTTCTCCCTTGCAGTAAGCACCAGGGAGCGGAAGGTAAAGGGTTGGGTATGTAAAAGAGAAAGCACTTTTAAGGGGCTCTCTTTCCCCGTATTTCGGGCGGTAAGGTAAAAAAGCTGTTTAGTAAGCCCTTGGGCCAGGGCTTTAATGGCAGGAAAAAGCACTGCGGCCGATTTGCCCGTGCCTGTTGGCAGGGAGGCAAAAAGGCGTTTTTTTTGTTTGATGGCTGTATACACCTGTACAGACATTTCCCGTTGGCCCAGGCGGTATTCAGTAAAGGGGAAGGTAAGGCTCAAAATGCTTTCATCCCGCTTTTTCTGATGGCGAATCCGTTCTTCCTCCCAGGCGGCAACCGCTTCAAACAGGGCATCGAAGTGCTGTTTTAAAAATTGGGAAGTATATGTATCAGAAAATTGAACAAGGATGTTGCCCTGGGGATCAACATAGCTTACCTGGACCTGTATTTTGGGGTAATGGTTTAAGCTGCAAAGAATATGGCCATAACAAAGGCCCTGGGCCAGGTGAGCAGGGGCGGGTTCTTGAGGCAGAGGGCCCTTTTGATAAAGCTTAATTTCATCCACTACCGGGCAAGCGGCGTCATCAAAAAAACCATCCATTCTGCCGCTGATGATAAAAACCGCTTCTTGCCGCTTAAGGGTTAAGGCGAGAGAAACTTCTTTTTCCCAGCCTTGGGTGTAGGCTTGCTGCCGGCTTCTGTGGGCAAGAGCCCCGTCAGCCATGGCTGCAAAAGCAGGAGGCGTAAAGTCTAAGTCCTCTCCGCGGATGGAGAATTCGACCATTTGGCGAACAGACAGGCGGATGGTTTCCATAAAATGCTAACAGGCTCCTTTGGTGTAATAATATCTATTATCCCATAGGGGGCCGGAGGATGCAAGAAAAGGGATAAAAAGTTGGATATAAAGATTTTAAACCGGGTGGTTATGTTTTTTCATTCAATCATGGAGCATGTCATAAAGGTATTTTAAAGAGCAAGGGGTAAAATAATGTTGAAAATTCAACTGGCTACATCAATATTACGGTATGCTTAGATAAAATATGTGATCAAGGTAAAAAACCATTAAATCATCTTGGGCATGGCCTTTGCCTTGCGAATACAAACCTTTTATTTTTCGCTGGCATAGCCGTGATAATACACCTTGCCCGGTGTTTGAACGCCATATTTATATTTGAGCAGTTCCGACACGGTAACCAGCTGATAACCTCTTTCTTTAAGGGCGGGAATCACCTGGTACATGGCATCTATTGTGCTATTATGAATATCATGGCACAAAACAATACTTCCATCCTTCACCTGGTTCATAATGGCCTCGTAAGTGGCCCAGCTGCTGCGTGTTTTCCAGTCCAGGGTGTCAATTGACCAAAGAATAACCGATAGATCCAGGTCTTTAGCCGCCTGTAATACCGAGCCTTTTTTATTGCCATAAGGGGGCCGGAGCAGAGCAGGCCTTACGCCGGTCACCTCTTGAATCAGGCGGCTTGTTTTTTCCACATCCTCAACAATGCTCTGATAAGAAAGGCCCGAAAGGCTTTTGTGCTGCCAGCTATGGTTACCTATTTCACAGCCCAGCGCAGCAATTTGCCCAACCGTCTCTTGATTGGCATTGGCCATGGTTCCCACTAGAAAAAAAGTGGCCCTGCCCCCGTTATGCTCAAGCAGGTTTAAAATTTCGCCTGTTCTTGGCCCCGGGCCGTCGTCAAAGGTAAGGGCTACCATTGGCTTTAAAGGGTCAATGGCCGAATCCACCGTTATGGTCACAGGCCCATTGCTTTTTGGCTCTACGGATATGCTTATAGGTTCATGGTCCCTTGGCTCTACCGATATACTTACAGGTTCATTGCTCCTTGCATTTGCCGGTAAGGTCGCCCTTGCTTCGCCGCCTTCGCTACCCAAAAGGCCCGCCGGCATTTCACCTTCCTCCGGTACCCTTTCCACGGTAACGATAACAGGCTCCCTGGCATTGGCTGTTTGGCTGGGCACGGAAATCACAACCTGCTGGGCCAGGGTAGTTTTAAAAAAACATTTGACAAGGCCCCCCGCCAGTAAAAATATTCCTGCAACCATCAAAACAACAGCGAACCTGCGAATAGTCTTTTTCATTCTTTTTCCCCGGGGTTCTCTTCCCCATTTATCAATCAAATCATTTTATTAACACGGGCAGGCTTTTTTTATTTGCCTGACTTTATTATACACGGCTTTTTAAAAATGCTAAAGCAAATCATTTTTTACTTTTTGTTGTCGGGTAAAAAGAGAAGAATTTTTGTGTTACCGGCCTGCTAAAAAACCAACATACAAAACCTGAGCCAGGCCTTCCGCTACTACGGTCCTTATGCTGGTTTAGCAGGCATAAGGTCCTTTAATCCCCAAGGACAAGGGATGCAGAGGCGGTGTTTAAAAAAGGGAAAGGGTCTTTTTTGCCCACGTCATCCTTCAAAAGTGAGATTTTTAACAGGATTAACAAAAAGCCATGATCTTTTTCTTTATTACATATAAAAAATTCTTGTTGGTTTTTTTGAATATGATATAATATAAAAGGATATAAAAGGAGGAGATGGCATGGCAACGCTCTATTCAAAGGTTGAAAATTATATTCGCGATGGAATTAACAGCGGAAAATGGCAGCCGGGGGACTTGCTGCCTAAAGAAATGGAGCTTTGCGAAATGTTTGGGGTAAGCCGCCCAACCGTGCGTACCGCCTTAACCAACCTGGTACATGAAGGGTACATAACCCGCACAAAGCGTAAGGGTACCGTTGTAAGAGAGTGGCGTACCCTTGAAAGCGGTACGGTTTTTATCGAAAGCTTTCAGCAGGAAATGAAACAGCGGGGCATATTGGTTATAACCGAAGTGCTGGAATTTAGAAGAATAGAGGCTCCCCCCATCGTCCTGGAAAAAATGAACTTGCCCCCTAATGCTATGGTGGTTAAACTAACCCGCCTGCGCTATGGTAAAAACTCCTTTGATAAAGGACCTGTGGTTTTAACGACATCTTATCTGCAAGATAAGCTGTGGCCTTTGATTCAAAACCGAGATATGGAAAAGAACTCCTTGCGTGAAACCCTTAAAAAGAACGGATTTGAACGCCATGTAATGGAAAAGGAAATTACCATTTACCAGCTGGATGACCGGGAGGCCCGGCTGCTGGGGGAAGAAGCCAAGGCGAACGTTATTAAAATTGAAACCGTTGCCTGGGATAAGGATAACCGCATTATTGAGCTGTGCGACAGCCTTTATCCTGCCGACCGGAACCAGTTTTTGCTCCGCATTCGCAAATAATATGTTCTGATCGTTAAAAAAAATCGATATATGTATTGACATAAGCTTCTTTACAATGCTATGATAACCTATAGTTTGTTAAAGAAGTTTTTATTTTATTTTTTAATATATACCGTATTGTATCCGTTTTAATACAGAAAACGCTTAATTTTCCTCTGGTTCTCAGGATTCGTAATCCTTTTTCCCAAAAAGCAAAAGACACATATTTTAATTTTTAAAATATGTATTGACATATTTGTTTTGTGGTGATATATTTAACAAAAATTAAAGAAGGGCTTGTGAAATAGGATGATTTTTAAAGAGGAACAGCTGACATATGATGTTGTGATTGTAGGGGGAGGATTAACCGGCCTGTGCGCAGCCCTGGCCAGCGCCCGCCATGGAGCCAAAACCGCTTTGATTCATGATCGGCCTGTCTTAGGCGGTAATGCCAGCAGTGAAATTCGCATGCACATTTGCGGCGCAACAGCCAATATGCAAAAGCCAGAACTCTCTGAAGGGGGGATCCTCCACGAGTTGATGTTGGATAACAAGCGGGTAAACGATTCGTTTAATTACTCCATCTGGGATGCCGTTCTTTTTTCTGCCGCCAAAAAGGCAAAAAACCTTAGCCTATATTTAAATACAACCATGTACAGCGCCCAGAGGGAAGGGGATTTCATTCACTCTATCAGCTGTTATCAAATGACAACTGAAAAACACCTGCACCTGCAAGCCCCGATTTTTGCCGACTGTACAGGCAACGGTACCTTGGGCGCCTTTGTGGGAGCTGGTTATCATACGGGCAGCGAAGGCAAGGATGCCTTTAACGAGCCGCATGCCCCCAAAGTACCCAACCAGGACAGAATGGGCAACACCCTCTTGTTTAAGGCGGCAAATATGGGCCGCCCCATAACCTTTATTCCTCCAACAGATATTAGGCATTTTACTGAAGAGCAGTTGAAATACCGCAAACACACCCAGGATATTCCTGATGAAATCGCAAAAAACGCCACCACAGAAGAGCTGCGCATGCTCTTTGACGGTTACTGCCAGGATTACGGTTATTGGTGGATTGAAATTCCCGGTACCAGTGATGACATTATTTCAGAATATGAAGAAATTCGCGACCAGTTGGTTCAAGCTGTATACGGTATTTGGAACCATATTAAAAACGACGGGGACCATGGAGCCGATAACTACGAGCTGGTTTGGGTAGGCATGCTACCCGGGGTTCGAGAAAGCCGGCGGATGGATGCAGCATACATGCTAAACGAAAATGATTTGCTTTCGGGGCGCATTTTTGAGGATGCTGTAGCCTACGGAGGCTGGCATATTGATAACCACGTGGCTGGCGGCCTGTCCGCCCACGACCAAATGCCCTCTTTTGTATACGAGGTACCCGGCAGCTATACCATACCCTATAGGTCTTACTGTGCAAAAGAAATTCGCAACTTATACATTGCTGGGCGCAGCCTCGGCGCAAGTAAATTGGCCATGGCTTCTACTCGGGTTATGGGCACCTGCGCCATTGGCGGCCAAGCTGTGGGTACAGCAGCAGCCTTATGTACAAAATACGGCCTTACAGACATTCATGCTTTTGCCCCTTATATTACGCAGCTTCAGCAAACCTTGCTGGCAGACGACTGCTACATTCCAGGCTTTGTGAACCTAGATGAAAGGGATTTGGCCAGAAAAGCTGTCATTACCGCATCCAGTCAAAAAAAAGGCTTTGAGGCTGTCCAAGTGAGCAAAGGCCTTACAAGGGAAATGGGGGATGAGTCCGGTGCCTGGCATTCCCAGCCTATAAGGGAGGGCAGCCAGTGGATTTCGCTAAAACTACACCAGCCCGCCTACGTTGAATGCGTGCAAATGATTTTTGACTCAGACTTTTCAAAAGAGAAAAAAATCACCCTCTCCTCCCGCCGGCAGGCCCAGCAAGTACCTGGCATTCCCCAAACCTTGGTAAAAGACTATGATGTTCAGCTGTACTACCAAAACAAGCCGGTTCAAAACCAATCTTTTAAAAACAACCACTTGCGCCTTGTACGGGCTGCCTTTGAGCCTACCCTATGTGATGAAGTGCGCCTGGTTGTACACCAAACCAACGGCGCCCAGGAAGCCCGGGTTTTTGAGGTGCGCATTTATGAAGGAAATGATCAGTGATAAGCATCATCACTGTCATATATGTAAACGAAAGGATGTATCACTATGAAAAAAACACTGTCACTTTGTTTAACCGTAATCATGCTTGCCAGCGCTTCTTTGGGCTTTATAACCTCAGCCCTGGCTGATGAGCCCATTACCCTGCGCCTTTGGGGCGGCGTACAGCCTGAATACGGCTATGCCCAGCTGGTAGATAATTTTAACCAGGAATTTAAAGACAAGGGCATTGAACTGGAATACGTGCGCTATGTAAACGACGGCGACGGAAACCTGCAACTGGATACCTACTTAATGGCCGGCGGCGAAATTGACATTTTTATGGGCTATGGGGGCACAGGGCGCCTGTACCCTAGGATTGAGTCAAACCTCCTGCTGGAAATGACCCCTTACCTGGAGGCCGCTGCCTTTGACCCTATTGAAGAGTTGGGCGAAGCTGCCGTAACACAGTATATTTACGACAACAAATATTACGCTGTGCCCACCAAATACGAAAACAGCCAGTATTGGTTTGCCAACGTGCAAATGTTTGAGCAGGCTGGCATTGAACTGCCTTATGATGGCTGGACCTACGCCGAGTTTTTACAGGCAGTTGAAAAAATGACCCATGGGGAAGGCCTTGACAAGACCTATGGCATGTACTGGTCCTTTAACAATAACTGGGATATGACCCAGGGCTTTGTTGGAGCCATGAACTCCCCCTTTGGCATTTATGCCGACGAAAGCTGCGAAACTTCCGCTTTTGACCGGGATAGTTTCCTTCAGGCCATTGAGCTGATTCAAAAAACAACCGACGGAGGTTTTGCTCCTTCCCTGGCTGATGAAAAAGCCGATAACCTTTCCATTCCCACGGTGTTTTTAGAGGGAAAGGCCGCCATCTGCCCCACCATTTCCCAAATTCGAATTATTAAAGATATCCAAACGTATCCCCATGATTTTACAACGGCTTTAATCCCCTCTCCCGTGCCGGATGAAAGCTATATGGATGCCTTTGGCCGCCATGATAATATTAACGGTGCCGGAGATCTGATCTGTGTCAGCGCCTCCACCAAATACCCCCAGGAAGCCATGGACTTTGTTCTTTGGTACATCAAAGGCGGTATGGCTCCTCTGGCCAGCGGCGGCAGAATTCCCCTTTGGAAGGGCTTTGACCCCACTGCAGTAGCCCAGGCTTTAACCAGCGGCGCCGAGGGTGTGCTGGATATAGACTCAATTGTTAACTACATGAACATCGAAAAAACAAAAGCCGTTACGGCCATGAACATGCCCAAATATGCCCAAAGCGAAATTAACACCGCCTTAACCGAAACGATTGAACTGGTTTTATATGGCCAGGCTGATGCAAAAACAGCCTTAGCCGATTTAAAAACCAGGGCCGATCAGCTGATTAACAATGCCATTGCCGCAAAGAAATAAGCATAAAAAGTGAGGTTTACCGCCATGAAGAGTTTACAGCAAAGGCGCAGGCGTGAAGAGTTGGTTAATTTTTCCTTCATCCTTCCAAGCTTATTAGCCATGATTTGTTTTAGCCTAATTCCCATGCTGATTTCCCTATACATCAGCCTGACCGACTGGAATTTTGCAAAGGGTCTTGGCAATTGGAATTTTGTGGGCCTTGATAACTTTAGGGGCCTTTGGTCGGATGCTTGGTTTACCGCATCCCTAAAAAACACGCTTGTTTATACGGTGGTTACCGTACCTGTAGGCCTTTTGCTGGCAATTCTTCTGGCGGTCCTCATCGACCGCTTTGTTCGCGAAAAATTGGCCAACGTCATTCGCATTGCCATGTATATGCCCAACATCTGTAACATTGTAGCCACATCGGCCATTTGGATTATGATGTTTTCAAGTTACGGCCCCTTTACCCAGCTTATGCGCACCCTGGGCTGGCATGATCCGCCACGATTTTTGGCAAGCTACACCTGGGCATTGCCGGCGGTAATGCTGGTATCCATTTGGAGCAGTCTTGGGTACCGGGTGTTTATTTACAGTGCAGCCATTCAGGTTTTACCCCAAGATTTATATGAGGCTGCCGACATTGACGGGGCAAATGGATTTCAAAAGTTCAGGTGTATTACCGTCCCTCAGTTGGCTCCCACCACCTTCTTTTTAACCATTACGGGCATTATTGCAAGCTTTAAGGTTTTTGGTACCGTAAACGTAATGACTGGCGGCGGCCCCGGCAGCTCAACTTATACCCTGGTTTACTATATTTATAAAACTGCTTTTTCCTATTACCGTATGGGCTATGCTTCGTCTGTTGCGGTGGTACTGTTTGTTATTTTGCTTGTCATTACGGTTTTTCAGTGGAAGCACAACGAAAAAAAGGCCTAGCCGGAAAAGGAGGAAGAAAGATGAACGTACAAACCCCCGACCTTCGCCGCCATCACAACCAGGTTTTTATAAAAAAAGTTTTCCGCTGGGCTGTGGCTATTTTCATTTGCCTTTTTGCCCTTTTGATGATTGTGCCCTTTATCTGGATGGTTTCCGCCTCCCTTAAGCAGCAAAAAGATGTAATGACCATTCCCATTCAGTGGGTTCCTTCCTACTGGTACCCGGATAACTATCTTAGGGTGTTAAATATTGGTAACAGCTCCGCCACCGACTACCACTTCCTTTTAGCTTACTGGAACTCAATTAAAATTTCTGTTATCAATACCTTTATTTCTGTAAGCACAGCAGCCCTTGCCGGTTATGCCTTTGCAAAATTAAAATTTAAGGGCAGCAAGTTTTTATTTTTGCTCTACCTGTCCCAAATGATGATACCTAGCCAGCTAACCTTAATTCCCCGGTTTAGCATTTTTTCGCTGCTTAATTTAACCAACACCCACTTGCCTATTATTTTGCCAAAGCTCATTGCCGTGTCCGCCGTGTTTATGATGCGCCAGGCCTTTATGGGGGTGCCCAACGAGTTAAGGGAAAGCGCGCAAATTGACGGGGCCGGGGAGTATTATACCTGGTGGAAAATTATGATTCCCGTGGTTTTGCCTACCTTAGGGGCTCTGGCCACGGTACAGTTTTTAGATTCGTGGAACGCTTATTTAGACCCTCTGGTCTTTCTATCCAATTGGCGGCTGCGTACCTTGCCCCTGGCTTTAAACCAGTTTATCAGCGAGGAAGGCACCCAATACAACTTGATTATGGCCGCTTGCTGTTTGTCGGTGTTACCCGTTTTTATGGTATTCTTGTTTGGACAAAAGTTTTTTATCAAAGGCCTGGTTACGGGCTCCGTAAAAGGTTAATCCCTCAAAAAATCTAAAGGAGAATAAAAAATGAGACTTTCAACTTCCACAAACATTGCAAACTTTCATTTAAGGGCACCCTACATGCAGCCTTTTGAGCATGCCATTAGCCTTTGTGCCGGCGGAGGCTACCGCTATATTGATGCAAACCTGTGTGGTATGTCCCGTAAAGACAAGGCTTTTTCCCCCATGACTCAAGATAACTGGGAAGAAAGCGCCCACAGCTGGCGCAAATTGGCCGATGACATCGGCGTAACCTTTTCCCAGGCCCATGCTTATTTTTCTGTAGATGGGCCCATTCAAAAAGGAGAGATTCCTGGAGGGGAGTTCGGCGAGGAAATGATGCGGCGCAGCGTTATTGCTGCCGGCATTTTAGGTGCGCCATGGATGGTGGTTCACCCAGTAAGCGTTGTAGAGAACGGCCAGGTGCTGGCAGATGAAAGCTACCGGTATAATCTTGCCTATTTTCGCAGGTGGTACCCTGTGTTTAAAGCCCACAAGGTGGGCATGGCCATTGAAAACATGAGCAATCACGGCAAGTACCCATCTCCCTTTGCAGATATGACGGTTTTATGTAGCCTTGTTGATGAGCTGAACGAGGAAGGCATTGGTATTTGCTTGGATACAGGCCATGCTTTTTTATCGGGTTTTAACCCAGCCGACTGTGTGCGTCAAATCGGCTCCCGGCTAAAAGCCACCCACATTGCCGACAATCACGGCAAACAAGACGACCATGTGGCTCCTTTCCAGGGACTTATTTCCTGGCCCCAGGTGATGAGCGCCCTTCGGGAAATAAATTATCAGCATGACTTTGCCTTTGAAATACACCACTTAACCTCTGCCTACCCTATGGCGGTACAGGCAGACTTAATCCGTTTTTCTCACAGCTTGGGCCAGTACCTCTTATCTGACAGGGTTTTTGAAGACCAGCAGGCCCTAGGAAAAAAATAATTGTTTCATAAAATAAACCTTAAATAAACCGTTATTGGAGGAAGCGCCATGAGCAGTGTTCATCACATTACCAAAGAATATCAGGTTGTTGTTGTAGGGGGGGGCCTTTCGGGCATGTGCGCCGCCATTGCCGCCGCCCGGGGCGGGGCTAAAACCGCCCTGGTTCAAAACCGCAGCATGCTGGGGGGCAATGCCAGTAGTGAAATTCGCATGCACATAGTAGGGGCCAACTGCCACAACAGCAAGCCTGACTTAATGGAAAGCGGTATTCTGCTAGAGATGCTTTTAGAGAACAAGCGGCGCAATCCATACCATACCTTTCCCATTTGGGACATGATTATGTGGGAAAAGGTCCGCTTTGAAGAAAATTTGGATTTATACCTGAACACCTGTCTTGAAAAGGCCCAAAGCCAGGCAGGAAACATTAACGAAATTACCTGCTACCAAAACACTACCGAAACCCTTTTTACCTTTAAGGGCGATATTTTTATTGATGCAACAGGCCACGGCACCCTTGGGGTGCTGGCAGGGGCTCAGTTTCGCATGGGCAGCGAGGGCAAGGCCGAGTTTAACGAGCCCAACGCTCCGGATGAGCCTAATCAAACCACCATGGGCAATACCCTTTTGTTTCAAGCCGTTAAACGAGACCGGCCGGTGGAGTTTATTAAGCCTCACTGGGCTTATACCTTTTCAGAAGATGACTTAAAATACCGCACCCACATCGACCAGGTTCATGCCCTGGCCGACATGGGGGAACCTGCAGAATTTGTGGCAGGGGAAAATAAAAACCTGCCTGAGTTTTATAATTTAGATTCGGGCTATTGGTGGATTGAGCTGGGCGGCCAGTATGACGACATTGTTGCCCAGGGGGAGGAAATACGCGACGAGCTGACCAAATGCGTATACGGCGTATGGGATCATATTAAAAACGTAGAGGACCATGGGGCCCAGTATTACGATTTGGAGTGGGTGGGTTTCATTCCCGGCTACCGGGAAAGCCGCCGCCTGGAGGGAGATTACTTTTTAAACGAGCGGGACATACGGGAAAACCGTGTGTTTGATGATGCTGTTGCCTATGGAGGCTGGCCAATGGACGAGCATGTACGGGGCGGCATTATGGACTTTGATAAGCGGCCCAGCCGTATTTTTAACTTTGAGGGCAGCTACACGATTCCCTACCGCTGCTTTTATTCAAAAGATGTAGAGAATTTAATGATGGCCGGGCGCAACATCTCCACCTCAAAAATGGCCTTTGGCTCAACCCGGGTTATGGGCACCTGTGCCGTTGGCGGCCAAGCAGCAGGCATGGCGGCGGCTATGGCTGTGGCAAAGGGGTTAAAACCCAAAGAAATGTTAAACCATATAGGAGAATTGCAGCAAGCCTTGTTAAAACAGGATTGCTATATTCCCGGCTTTTCAAATCAAGATCCGGCAGATGTTGCCCTTACGGCCAAGGCAAGCGCCTCTTCCAGCTTGAATGGGTGTGAGGCTAAAAACGTCATCAGCGGTGTTACCCGTAGGGTAGGCAAGGATGAAAACTGCTGGGAGTCAGCCCCTTTAAATGGAGAAGAAGCCTGGCTTCGCCTTGATTTAGAGGAGGAAAAAGCTCTTCACCAAATTCGCCTGACCTTTGACCCTAATTTAAGCCGCGAAATAATGCCTTCAATTACTGCCACTGTGCGTAACCGTCAAGAGGAGGGTATGCCCCGTGAGCTTGTAAAGAATTACAAGGTGGTTTTACAAAAAGGCGGTACCAGCGTGTTTGAAAAAGAGGTAAGGAATAATTACCAGCGGGTAAATATCATTGATTTGCCTGAAGAAACCTTGGCCGACAGCGCAGTGGTATACGTAAAAGACACCCATGGGCACCCGGGGGCCAGAATTTTTGAAATCAGGCTGTATTAAAATTTATATTGATAAAAGAAAGCAGAAAAGCGGAGGGATTTCCCTCTGCTTTTTTATTTTAAATTTTAAGGTCATCGTATGTAAAAATATTGCCAAGGCAGCGTTTATAACAGTATAATATAGACAGAGTCACTTAATAGATACCATTCCTGTTACAAAGGAGGAAATGAAAATGAAAAAAATCCTTATGTTCACCTTCATTTTAGCTCTGACCTTTACCGCCCTACCTGTAGCCCTGGCTCAAAACAGCCAAAACAATCTCCCCCCTGAACGGTTGGCAGGCCTTAGCCACAACATTAAAAATACAGGCATTATGCTGCCTGACACCTTTGATCCTTATACCGAAACCTACCTGCTTACCGTTGCCAGCTGGGTGTCGAGGGTGCGCTTTACGCCCGTTGCCTCAACCAACTCCTGTATTATTACCGTAAACGGGCAAGGGGTCGCTTCCGGCAGCCAGTCTCAAATTATTAACATGACTGATAAGCCTCAAACGGTATACATCAACGTAAAAGCGGTGGATGGGGCGGGAAACATACAGGGCGAAACCACCTATACCGTTTTTTTACAGCGCCGGCCCAGTGAACGGCGCACCCGAGTATCTGCAGGCTATATTACCGGCATGCTCAAAAAAGACAATGATGTTACTTCTATTACTGCCGATTTGGTTACCCTAACCTACCAACCCAACACCAACGCATCCTCCTACGTTAATAAGGCAGCCGACAGTTATACTTACGATTGCAGCGCCAACTGCCTGTTTTACTACGGCCCTACCTACAACCCCTACAGGGCATACGACATGGACGAGTTTGTAGCCAACTACGACTCATCTGCCCTATACTTTTTTATCTATATGGAAGATGAGATTGTGGCGGTCATCCCTTATTAAATAAGAGGAAAGATCCTCTTCCCCATTTAAAATATATGTATAGGGGGCTGGACTTCCTGCTTGGGGCTAGTGGTTTTTTATTGTACTGGAAAGAAAATTTCTTAACATGGTCAAAAAGGGACCAGCTATATTTGCTTAGCTGGTCCTTACTATTTTTGAAAGCTGTATGTTGGTTTGGTTTTTTTAAAAGAAGTAAAACCCCTTAGGATTGACCGGTATTTAATAAAAAGGTTTTGCGCTGTTCTTTGGTTAGGCTTAGGACAAAATCCTGTTTAATTTGTAAAAACTGCTCTGTTTCCACCAACATGCGATACAAGGTGGCTCGCTGCTCAAACTCCCGGCGGGTAATGGGAAGGGGGCTGTTTTTATAGTGGGCTTTAATGGTTTCAAGTTCTTGCAAAAGGGCTTTGGCGTTATTGCTTTCGTGAAAGGAGGCAGAAATTTTTCTAAAAAAAGCTGCTAAAAGGGGAATTTGAGGCAAGGAAGGGTCTAAATCCTTGGCATGATCAAACATGCGCAGCAAAACCTGATACTGGTTTTCACGCATGTGCATGTAAAGAATGTAATAAGACCCAGCAGCGGATAGAAGATTATTTTCGCTATAATCTTCTGCTCTTGTTTTGGCTACAGCCAGGATACTTTCAAAGGTTTGAAAACGGGGTTCCAGTATCGAACAATGCTCCTTCCCTTCCATTAAATCCCCAAGGGCGGTTAAAAGGCTCCGCAGCTCTTCCTCAATAGTGTACTGCTGTTTGTGGATGGTTAAAACGGAATCGGGAGTAAAGAGATTTAACAAAATACCAAAACCAACGCCGATTACCAGCAGCAGGCTTTCGTTTAGAATAAAGGCGGGGTGCATGGTTTTTTTGATTAAGAAGTGAGAGATTAACACACAGCAAATAGACAAGGAACCAACCCCTTTTTGCCAGTAGCAAACAAAGGCAAAAACCAGCACAAAAAGGGAGAAGGCCCACAGATTGTAGCCAATTAAGTTAAAAAAAACAAAGGCAAGGGCAAGGGCGATTAAAAAGAAAATCCCTCGCTCCAAGGCCAGGTTTAAGGTGCGTTTTTTAGTGGCCTGTACGCTTAAAATAGCAATGATGCCTGCGGAAACGGCGTTTTGCAGGTTTAAAAACTGAGCCAAAGCCACAGCAAAAAGGCAACTTAGGGCAATTGCAAATACTTGAAACCAGCGCAGTTTGGTCATCATGGTTCTCCTTATGGCATATTGGTTTTTAAAGGTTGTGGAGAAAACTTAGCTGCAGCCTGCTGCATTAGAGCCATCATCAAAATATTTTTGATACTAATATAAAGTAAGTATAATGTTTTTGATTGAAAAAGTAAATTGTGAGAGATAAATAGATGGGCTGCTATTTAAAACAATGTTTGCCCTAACCCATGGCATTTGCTATAATAAAAAGGCTCTAGACAAAGGAGGAACACGGGATTGGAATTAACACCGGTTACAAGGGAAATGGACGCATGGATGATGAATCCCCTCCAACTGGCCTACATTGGCGATACGGTTTGGGATTTACTGGTGCGCACTCGTTTAATCACCACGGGGCATAATGTGCATAAGCTGCATGTCCAGGCTACGCAAAGGGTCAATGCTGGTGCCCAGGCCCAGGTGTTAATGGCTATAAAAGACCAGCTAACCGATAAGGAGGCGGAGCTTGTAAACAGGGGCCGAAACGCCAAAGCCCGCCATGGGGCCCCCAAAAACCAAGATCCGGCCGCCTATCAGCAGGCCACAGGCTTTGAGGCCCTCCTTGGTTATTTATACTTAACAGGACAGAGGCAGCGGCTGGACGAGCTTTTCTCTTATGCAAAAACCAAGGAGGCTTTATAAAATGGCTGAAAAAACCATGTATGTGGAACTGATTAGGCACACCTTGGATATTGAACAGCTGGTAGCCCTGGGGGCAAAGCTCTGCTACTCCAGCGCAGACGTGAAAACCTTGCAGAAACGGATCGAAAAAGCCGATCAGGATGCCTTTATTAAAAAATTGATGGACATGGGGCACCAATCGGTAATGGAGCATGCCAGCTTTACCTTTGCGGTAGAAGGGATCAGTCGAACATGCCTTGCCCAGCTTACCCGCCACCGGATTGCAAGTTTTAGCGTACAAAGCCAGCGCTATGTTTTTTATAAGGAGGGCTTTGGCTACATTATTCCGCCAAACATTAAAGCCTTGGGCGAAGAAGCGGTTTTAGAGTATGAAAGCCAAATGGCAACCATGCAAACCTGGTATGAAAAATGGCAAAAACAATTAGGCACTGGGGAAGGCAGCAATGAAGATGCCCGTTTTGTATTGCCTGGTGCCTGTGAAACAAAACTGATTATGACCATGAATGTAAGAGAATTGATGCACTTTTTCTCCCTGCGCATGTGTAACCGTGCCCAATGGGAAATAAGAGGGCTGGCAGCCCAAATGCACAGGCACTGCCTTCGCGTTGCCCCTATTTTATTTAAGCAGGCAGGCCCCGGTTGTTTGCGAGGGCCTTGCCCTGAAGGGGAAAAAACCTGCGGAAAAATAAAGCAGGTGCGCCAAGAGCGGGAAGAGCTGCTTACAGCAATACAAAGTGAACAATACGAAGGAGACAAGAACTGAAGATGTCATTTAATGAAAAAGGGCCTAGAAACAACAGGGCAAAAAGCCAGGCCCGGGATGGTGCGACCGGCGAACGAGGCCAGTACAACCAAAACAATAAAGGGGGCCAGGGGCGGCGTCAGTCTGCCAAAGGGCGCAGCCCTTACAGGGGAAACATTGAAACAAACCGCTTTGTAACGATTCAAGCCAGGGGGCGGGGAGTTGCCCCTGAAGGTTCTCGGCGCTTTGGGCCTGAGGCCCCAACAAAGGAAGAGACACCAAGTAATCAAACAGGGCATAGAGCAAAGGTTTATGGAGGCAACGTGAAAAAAGATTCATCATCCAATAGGGGGCAGTGGAGCGACCACCAGCAAAAAGACCAGGCCCGCGGCCCAAGACCCTATCAAAAAAGGGAAGAAGGCGGCTTTGACAATAAGCGCCAG
>CAYFQH010000022.1:24637-33308 GCA_964345215.1 uncultured Oscillospiraceae bacterium
GAAGAAGGCGGCTTTGACAATAAGCGCCAGACAAACTTTAAGAGCAAGGAAGACAGCTTTGAAACCAGAAGGCCCGCCCCCTTTAAAAAAGACGAAAACAAAAAACCTTCCTATAAAGACTTTCAGCAACAAAAGCCTATAAGGCAAACGGATAACTACCAGCCAGAGCAAGGAGCCGATGAAGAGTTGTCCAGCATCCTTCTAGCTGGGCGCAATCCCATTCGGGAGGCCTTGAAAAGTGAAAGGGATTTAGAAAAACTGCTGGTGCAAAAAGGGGAGCTGAGCGGCTCCGCCAAAGAGATTGTGATGATGGCCAAAGAGGCCAAGATTCCTGTGCAAATGGTTGAAAAAGTAAGGCTGGATGCTATGGCTCACAACCACCAGGGGATGGTGGCAGTGGCTTCGGCCTTTGCCTATGCCCAGGTGGAGGATATTTTAGATGTGGCCAAACAGCGGGGAGAAGAACCCTTTATTGTCCTTCTTGACGGTATTACCGACCCCCACAACCTGGGCGCCATTATCAGAAGCGCTGAATGCGCCGGTGCTCACGGAGTTATTGTGCCCCAGCGCAGGGCTGTTGGCTTGACCCCTGCGGCCGTAAAGGCCTCTGCCGGGGCCATTGAGTATATGAAGGTGGCCAGGGTGACCAACTTAACCCGTACTATTGAAGATTTACAAAAGCTGGGCATTTGGGTTTATGCCTCTGATGGCAAAGGGGAAGATTACCGTAAAGTTGACTTTGAAGGTTCCTGTGCCCTGGTGATTGGGGCTGAGGGAGAGGGGATAGGCAAACTGGTGCTCTCTACCTGCGACCAGGTGGTCTCTCTGCCGGTAAAAGGGCAAATCGACTCCCTGAACGCTTCGGTTGCAGCAGGCATTCTGCTTTACCAAATCGCCCAAACCAGAGGCTAAAACCACGGCCAACGATTGGAGGAGGGGTTGTAATGAGTGAAAACAAAAACAGTCCTCAACCAAATAACGGGTTTGAAAACCCAGGGGATTACCAACAGCTGCCTGACGAGCAGGTGGCTGTTCTTGCCCAAAAAGGCGATGGCCTGGCCCTTGAATATTTGCTGAACAAGTATAAAAACTTTGTGCGCATCAAGGCCCGCAGCTACTTTTTAGTAGGGGCCGACCATGAGGATATTGTGCAGGAGGGAATGATTGGCTTGTTTAAGGCCGTGCGGGATTTTAACCCGGAAAAGCTCACCTCCTTTAGGGCCTTTGCTGAACTTTGCATTACCAGGCAAATTATTACCGCTATTAAAACGGCCACCCGGCAAAAACATATCCCCCTAAACAGCTACGTATCTTTAAATAAGCCCCTGTTTGACGACGAGTCGGACCGAACCCTTTTAGATGTAATTATGGAAGGGAAGAACACCAACCCGGAGGATTTACTTATCAGCCAGGAGGACTTTGTACACATCCAGGATAAGATGGAAGAGGTCCTCTCCCCCTTAGAACAACAGGTGCTGGCCGCCTATTTAGACGGCAAAAGCTACCAGGAGATTGCCGGGGAGCTGAACCGGCACGTAAAAAGCATTGACAATGCCCTCCAGCGGGTAAAGCGCAAACTTGAAAAATCCCTGGCGGAAACATAATCCTTCCTCAAGGAGGAAAACAGCCCTTTTTTCTAGAAACAATAAAAGTACAATTGTTTTATAGAAAAGAGGGATTTTATAATGAAACCAATCATTGGCTTGACGGCAGGCCACCATCAAGACGAAAGTGTAATAAACGACTGTTATCAAAAGGCGGTGCTAAACCATGGAGGGATTCCTCTTTTGCTGCCCCTTGAAATAAAAAAAGAAGAGATGAACCAACTGATAAACTTGTGCGATGGTTTTATTTTTACTGGTGGGGGGGACATTGACCCCGCTTACTTTGATGAAGAGCCGGATCAACACTGCGGAGAAATTTCGCCCATCAGGGATAAAATGGAAATGCCTTTTATGGGCCTGGTGGGTAAAGCAAACAAACCCGTGCTGGCCATTTGCCGGGGGGCCCAGGTGATGAACGTGGCCTTTGACGGCAGCCTGTACCAGGATTTGCCCAGCGGCTACAAGGGATTAAAGCCTTTAAACCACAGGCCCCAGGCCCCTTACAGCCACCCGGTACACGGCGTTGAAGTAAAAGAGGGAAGCCTGCTTCATACCATTTTGGGGGTAGATGCCCTTCGGGTAAACAGCATACACCACCAGGGGTTTAAAAGGCTGGGCGAGGGAATTAAAGCTGTGGCTTGGGCCCCCTGTGGGTTAGTGGAGGCCATTGAAAAAGAGGATCATCCCTTCTTTTTAGGGGTTCAGTGGCACCCTGAAAAAATGTCCGGAGACGAACCTTCCCAAAAAATTTTCAAAGCCTTTATCCAGGCCGTTAAAACGAATAAGTAAAAATCAAGATATGCCTTTTACAGGTAAAAAAGGGCTAAAAAACAGCGAAAATGCAAAACCAACCCTTCTTTGTTGCAAATAACTATTGACAGTAAAAAACCAAGTAGAGTATGCTAAAAACATCCATCACACATAAACAGATCAAAAAGGAGGAGCCATAAATGAAAAAATACATCGCCTGGCTAAGTTGTTTGGTTTTATTGTGTACCCTGGCAGCAGCACCAGCGCTGGCAGCCGAGAAGGTAACTTATAACCGCTTATACGCCTCGGAAGTGAGCACCCTAAACTATTTAAAAGCCTCGGCCCAGTGGGAGCAAACCATTCCAGCCAATGTGATTGATACGCTGGTTGAGTACGATAACTTTGGCAACATCATCCCCGGTCTGGCCACAGAATGGAAAACCAGCGAAGACGGCCTGGTGTGGACTTTTACCCTGCGCCAAGGGCAAAAATGGTACGACCACCAGGGCAATGAAAAGGCGGAGGTTACCGCCCACGACTTTGTATCCGCCATGGAGTATGTATTAAACCCGGCTTATGAAAACACCATTGTTAGCCAGGTGTACATTATTAAAAATGCCCAACACTACTATAAGGGCAAAATGGCCGCTCCTGCCGAAGGGGAAGAACCGGTAGAGCCGATTGATTTTTCTGAGGTGGGCATAAAAGCCCTTGATGATTATACCTTGGAATATACCCTTGAAAAACCTGTACCCTACTTTTTAAGCGCACTGACCTATGTGTGCTTTATGCCTGCCTATGGCCCCTTGCTTGAAGAACTGGGCGAAGCGTTTGGTGCATCGGATAACAGCAAACTATACTACTGCGGCGCCTACATCCTAACGGAGTTTGAACCCCAGGGGCGGCATGTGTATACTAAAAACCTAAATAACTGGGATGCGGACCGGGTTTATATTGATGAAGTGGTTCGCACCTACAGCCCCGAGGCCCTGACCCTGGCCCCCATCATGGCCCTGCGGGGTGAAGTGGATTTTGCTACTATCAACAACGAAATTTTAGACGACTGGAAAGCAACCTACGGAGAATATATTTCAAAAAACCGCCCTTCCGGAGCCTACTCCTACTTTTACGCTTTTAATTTTGACCCTCAATACGAGCAGGAATTTGAGCCGGATAACTGGCGCAAAGCCGTAAACAACACCAACTTCCGCCATGCCATTATGAGCGGCTTTGACCGGCTTTATGCCATGTACGCCTTGGATCCGGACAATCCTAAAAGCGTGATTCAGCACTCCATTACCCCCGGAGGTTTTACCCAGGTGGAGGGAACGGACTTTGCCCAGCTGCCCGCCTTTGAAAATATAAACCAGCACTTTTATAACAGAGAAGATGAAGAGGCCAGCAAGGCCAAAGCCTTGGCGTATAAGGCCAAGGCCATGGAAGAGCTCACTACTCAAGGAGTGACCTTCCCGGTTAAAATGGTGCTGGCTTACCGGGTAGATATGAAAGACTGGGAGAATGAGAGTGTTTTGGTTAAACAGCAGCTGGAAAGTATGCTGGGAACCGATTTTATTGAAATTTCCCTTTTCGGTGCCCCAAAAGAAAACTTCCTTTCCGACACCCGTACTGCCGGTAAATATTCTTTTATGCGAGTAAACTGGGGCGCTGACTATCAGGATCCGGAAACTTTTACCGATCCGCTGAAGAAAAGGGAAGAAGAAGGGGTTATTGTTGGCAACAGCTACAACAAAATGGATCTTCTGCTAACCAGTGAGGATTTTGTTCAAACCCGTGACATTGTTGAAGCCTACTATGAAAAAACAGAAGAGGCGAAAGCCGAAGTCATGGATATGAAAAAACGCTATGAGCTTTTTGCCCAAGCCGAAGCCCTTTTGATTGAAAATGCTATTGTTATTCCTTATTACATCACGCCCCCAGAATACCAGGCATCCAAAATCAACCCCTTTGAAGGGCAGTTTGCCTCCTTTGGTATTTGCAGCATCGGCCTTGAGCGGATGAAGTGGCAGCATGTACAGGATCACTTTGTAACCCCCGGGGAATACGAAGAGTATAAAAGGGCCTTTGAAGCAGCCCAGGATTAGCGGCAACAAAGTCAATATACACAGCATTATGCTCAGTGGTTATGGCACCAGGGCGTCAATCATTTGGCGCCCTGGTGGTTGTTTGTTTAATCGGGGTAAAAGCCAATGTTAAAGGAGTTTAGGCACGATGATCAAGTACTTAACAAAAAGACTGTTACGGTCTGTTGTTACGCTGGCAATTATACTTACCATTGTTTTTATTTTGGTGCGCTTAATGCCCATTGAAGGGTACTTTCCAAACTTTGACAAAATGTCAAAAGAGCAAATTGATAACGGCATTACGCTGATGGGCCTTGATAAACCCATGCCCCAACAGCTGTTTGAATTTTTTAAAAACTTAATTTCAAAAGGGGATTTGGGCACCTCCCGGGTATACCGCAACAACGTACCCGTAGCGGAAATTTTGGTCCCTAAAATTCCCATTTCTATAAAATTGGGCGGACTCTCTATTTTGCTTGCCATGGTTGTGGGCCTGCCCATGGGCGTTTTAATGGCCAAGGGCAAGGGCAAATTTTTTGATCATCTGGGTACGGGCTTTGTGGTGCTGATTCAAGCGGTGCCTGCGGCAGTGTATTATTTATTTATTCAGCTATACGGTACAGAGCTGCTCCATGTAAAAATGCTCTTTGACCCCAATTCTTTTAAATCCTGGATTTTACCGGTTTTTTCCATGTCTCTTGGCAACATTGCCTATTATGCCATGTGGATTCGCCGCTATATGGTAGATGAAAGCCAAAAGGATTATGTGATGCTGGCTAAAATCAAAGGGGTGTCGGAAAGCAAAACCATGTTTTCCCATGTGTTTAAAAATGCCTTTGTGCCCATGGCTCAGTATATACCCACATCCTTTTTAAATACGGTTATCGGCTCAATTTATATCGAGTCCCTCTACGCCATTCCTGGGATGGGGGGGCTGCTGGTGAACGTTATTGCCAACCAGGACAATGCCATGATTCAGGGTATTGTGCTTTTATACGCCTGTGTAGGCATTATTGGCCTGTTGCTGGGGGACCTAATGATGGTTATCCTGGACCCCAGAATCAGCCTGGATAAGAAAGGGGGGCAGCGCTAATGCCACTGTTTAAAAACCCCCATGTAGTAAAAGCCGAGGAAGGGATTTTAAAAGCCACGGAGGATCAGCTGAAGAACTATACTCCACAAGAGCTTTTTGCCTTGGCCCCCTATGATGAAAAAGAAGGGGAAAAAACTGCCAGCAGCAACTATTCCTACTGGCGCTCTACCCTGTATGCCTTTAGCAAAAACAAGGTGGCTATGTTTTTACTTATTTTAATTGTAGCCATTTTACTCTTTACCTTTATACAGCCTTATTTGCCTAACCAGTTTGATCCCTTTGTTTCTAATAACGATCCGGCAACAGGGCTGCCTTACCGTAACGTGGCCCCGGGGGCTACCTTTTGGATGGGGACCAATTCCATTGGCCAGGATTTGTGGGCAAGGGTATGGGCCGGTACCCGTACCTCCTTAACTATTGGCTTTAGTGTAGCCATTATAGAGGCCTTTGTAGGTATTTTAGTAGGGGTTCTTTGGGGATATATTCGCAAGCTGGACTTTTTGTTTACCGAAATTTATAACGTAGTGGATAATATTCCTTCCACCATTGTGCTTATTCTCGTATCCCTGATTTTGCGCCCGGGCATGAGCACAATGATTTTTGCCATGTGCCTTACCGGATGGATTGGCATGGCCCGTTTTGTGCGCAACCAAATTTTAATCATTCGCGACAGGGATTATAACATTGCCTCCAGATGCTTGGGAACCTCCCCCTGGCGCATTATTATGCGTAATCTGCTGCCCTACCTGGTATCGGTTATTATGCTGCGCATGGCCTTGGCTGTGCCTGCTGCTATTGGCAGTGAAGTATTTATTACCTATGTGGGTCTTGGCCTACCCGCCACCATTCCAAGCCTGGGTGCCTTAATCAACGCCGGCCGCCAGCTGATGCTAAGCCCGAATTTACGCTACCAGCTGATTTATCCGACGCTGATTTTATCCATTGTAACCGTATCCTTCTACGTTATTGGAAACGCCTTTGCTGATGCGGCAGATCCCAAAAATCATCGGTAAGAAAGGGGAGAAGAGAATGAATGAAAATCAACCCATTCTAAAAGTAGAAGGGCTTCATGTAAAATTTCATTTAAGGGGAAAGGTGCTCCACGCCATCCGGGGCATTGATTTAGATGTATATCCGGGCGAAAGCCTGGCCATTGTAGGTGAATCGGGCAGCGGAAAGTCGGTTTTAAATAAAAACTTTATTGGCCTGTTAGATCAAAATGGCTTTGTTGACGGGGGTTCAATTAAATACTACGGTACCCAAACCAGCCAACTGCCTAAACACTTGCTTGAAAAAGACGGGGATGGCCGGGAATATATTGATCTTGTTAAACTGCAGCAAGAAAAACAGTGGCGGGGCATCAGAGGCTGTGAAATTTGCATGGTGCCCCAGGACCCAATGACCAGCTTAAACCCTTTAAAACGGGTAGGAACTCAAATTGGTGAGGCTTTGAAACTGCATACCCGGCTAACGGGGGCTCAAATTAAACAGCAGGTTATCAAAATATTGGATGATGTACAAATTACCGACCCAAGCCGCTGCTATCGCCAGTACCCTCATGAGCTTTCCGGGGGCATGCGCCAGCGAATTGTCATCGCCATTGCCATTGCCTGCCGGCCTAAAATATTAATATGCGACGAGCCCACCACCGCCCTTGATGTAACCATCCAGGCCCAAATACTGCAGTTGCTTAAAAAAATTAAGGAAAAATACCAGCTAACCATTTTATTCATCACCCACGATTTAGGGGTGGTGGCCAACATTGCCGAGCGGGTGGCGGTAATGTATGCAGGGGATATTATTGAAATCGGCCTATCTCACGAGGTGTTTTATGACCCGAAGCACCCCTACACCTGGGCTCTGCTCTCTTCTTTGCCCCAGCTTACACAAAAAGGAGAGGAACTTTACTCCATTAAAGGAACTCCGCCAAACCTGTTTGCAACCATTCAGGGGGATGCCTTTGCTCCCAGAAATCCCTATAGCCTAACGATTGATCACCTGACTCAACCTCCTTACTTTGTGATAAGCCCAACCCACCGGGCCAAAACCTGGCTGCTGGATGAACGGGCCCCTTATATTACCCCGCCTGCCAGCATACAAAAATTAAGAAGTTTGGGGGGGAAGGTCAATGGGTAAGCTACTGAATGATCACCCGCCGCTAAGGGTGAATAAAAACGAGCCCTTGGTTGAAATTGAAAATCTTCATGTTGCCTTCGGCAAGGGTAAAAAAGCTTTTGAGGCGGTAAAAGGGGTATCCTTTACTATTTATAAGGGGGAAACCTTTGGCCTGGTAGGGGAGTCGGGCTCGGGTAAAACCACCATTGGCCGCAGTATTGTAAGGGTACATCCGGCAAAGAGTGGGCAAATACGCTATCAGGGACAGCCCATTACAGGCAGGCTTTCAAAACAGGCTGATCAGGAAGTAACCCAAAAGATCCAAATGATCTTTCAAGACCCTATGGCCTCGCTAAACGAGCGGGCAAAAATAGAATACATTGTTGCCGAGGGAATTTATGCCAAGGGCTATACCAAGGAGGAAATACGTAAAAAGGTAAATAAAGCGCTGGAGGATGTAGGCCTTTTGCCCGAGTTCGCAAGCCGCTTCCCCCATGAGTTTTCTGGGGGCCAGCGCCAGCGTATCGGCATTGCCAGGGCCCTTGTCATGAACCCGGAATTTATCATTGCCGACGAGCCCATATCGGCCCTGGATGTATCTATCCGGGCCCAGGTATTAAACCTTTTGGCAAAGCTCCAGCGCCAGCGTGGCCTTACCTATTTGTTTATTTCTCACGATTTATCGGTGATGCGCTTTATCTGCAGCCGCATTGCTGTTATCCATAAGGGAATACTGGTTGAAATGGGCGAAACGGAAAAGCTGTTTGAAAACCCCCTGCACCCCTATACCAGAGCCCTCTTATCGGCCATTCCCCAACCGAACCCGGCCCTTGAAAAAGATAAAAAACTTGAAATATACGACCCGGCCTGCCATGATTATGCGGTAGACGGGCCCCGGTTTGTCGAAATAGAGCCAGGGCACTTTGTACACGGCAACAAGGGAGAACTGGCAGGGTATCGGGAAAAACTGAATAAAAAAGCGTAGCCCGTAAAAAAGAAATAAAAAAGATAGGAATCATCCTATCTTT
>CAYFQH010000023.1:0-32583 GCA_964345215.1 uncultured Oscillospiraceae bacterium
GCCTTTATCATTACTTTCGTGTTTCTTTTGGCAAACTTTATGTACGAAAAAAAGGGGGTTGTGTACGAATGAGAAGTAAAAATATCAAAACAGCCCTACATATAGTGTTGGCCTTTGCCATAGGCTTATTTATTGTTTTTCCGATTTTTCATGGAGTTTTAAGTGCCTTTAAAACTGATGGTGCTATTGATGCCTATCCGCCTCAGCTTTTACCCGATTCTTTTTTATATTTAGAAAATTTTAAAAATGTCATCTTTCACTCTATGGTGCCAAGGTATATGGTTAATTCTCTATTTATTGCCGTGGTAGTTACCTTGGTTAGGTTAGTTATTTCATCTATGTCAGCCTACGCTTTTGCGTTTATGGACTTTAAGGGGAAAAATTTTTTATTTTTTTATGTTATTGGCACCATGATGATTCCCGCCGAAGCTCTTTTAATATCTAACTACTTAACCATTAACAGCTTAGGTCTTATTGATACTTATCTTGGCATTATGGCGGTCTATTTTGTTTCTGCTACCCAGGTATTTATGCTTAGGCAAAACTTCAAAACCGTATCTACTTCCTTGCGGGAAGCAGCTTTTTTAGATGGTTGCTCCGATTTGAAATTCTACCTGAATATCTGCATTCCAATATCTATACCTGTGTTTACTTCCCTTGGTATCTCTTCCTTCATCCATGTTTGGAATGCATACTTGTGGCCTCTTCTGGTTACCAACAAGGACACCATGCGCACCGTACAGGTAGGAATTTCTTTATTATCAAACCCGGATGCGCCTGTAAAAGGCCCAGTTTTTGCGGCAGTAACCCTGTCTATCTTCCCGGCAGTTGTAATTTTTGCCATTTCTCAGCGAAGCATTGTACAAGGTATTTCTTCTGGCGCTGTAAAAGGTTAAGTGAAAAATAATAGGCGGATAAAAGCCTATTAAATAAAAGGAGGATTAACCATGAAAAAAAGAATGTCCCTGATTTTAAGTATCTGCCTGCTTCTCTCCCTTGTTGGGGCACCTGCCACCCTTGCCCAAGGGCCACAAAAGGTGTTGTTTTGGCATGCTATGAGTGGTAATGCGGCTGCGGTTATCGAAGAGATCGTAGCAGACTATAATGCCACCCAGGGAGCTGAAAATGGCTGGGAAGTAGAGCCCCTTTTTGCTGGTGCCTACCAAGAATCTTCAGTAAAACTAACTGCCATCACTTCTACAGGCAGTAATGTGGAATTGCCCGATTTATATCAGTTGGGTGCCCGAGGTTGCTTTGAGATGAAGGACAATGAGTACTTGATCCCCATTTATCAAATGCTTGACAAAGACCCTCAGGGCCTTGATGTAGAGAACATTTCAAAGGCATCTCTTCAGTATGCCTCCTACGAAGGCAAACTGCTGGGTTTTCCCCTTGCAAACTCTTCAGTTATTATGTATTACAATAAAGATCACTTTAAAGAAGTAGGCTTGGATCCTGAGGTTTTTCCAAGAACCTTTGCAGAACTGGCAGAGGCTGTGGATAAACTGACCGTACGGGAAGGAGACCGGATAGACCGCTTTGGTTTTGGGGTAAGAATGCGTTTCTTCCTACTGGGCTCTCTGATTCCCATGCAGGGAGAGGGATTGTATGCCTTTGACAAAATGAACGGACATAACGGCACTCCTACCGAAATTACCATGACAAAAGAAGGCACTTTGGAGCATTTTATGGATGAATGGGCTAAGGTTCTTGCTACAGGTGGGGTTGAACCAGACGACATGAGCCCAAATGCAGGTTTCACATCGGGCCTGTACTCAATCATTGCCGCCTCTTCTTCGGGCCTTGCCAATATGATCAAAAATGCTGAAGAGGCTGGTTTCGAATTTGGTGTTGCTGAACTTTGCCGGGTAGATGAAAACAGCACCACCGGCACTGGTCTTGGAGGATCAGGCTTGTATATGTTTGATAATGGCAAAGGCACCTCTGATGGAGCTTGGGACTTTATTAAGTATTTGTCTACTCCAGAAGTTTCTGCTAAATGGATGATGGGAACAGGCTATTACCCTGTAAATAAGCTGGCTTATGATTTGCCCCAGGTAAAAGAACTGTTTGAAGCCAACCCCCAATGGGAAATTTTAAAAACCGTTGCTGAAAACTCCGAGGCTTATCCTGATTATTTAGAGCCATGGGTACCGGGTCTGAACGAAATGGACTCTATGGTGGCTAACGAGTTGGTGGCTTTTGCCCAGGGTCAATCTAAAGAGGATACCATTACCAATATTGACCAACAGGCAACAGAGCTTTTGCAAGATTGGTACGACCAAAATCAATAAAAAAGCCTGTATAACAAATCACATTACTTTAAATTATCTTGGGGAACTTCCCGCTATGTTTTTAGGGAGGTTCCCCAATCTATAAAAACAAAAATGAGGTGTAAAAATAATGCGGCTTGGAACCATGACTTCCCTTTTTAGAGATCAGCGGGGAAGTGACAAACATATATCTTATATTGAGTCTATGACTCGGTGTAGGCAAGCCGGGTTTACGGTGCTTGATTTTAACATGTGTGCTCTACCCCGCAAAAAAACGGAGCTTCATGGGGAGGACTGGCGAAATCAGGTTGACTTAATATTAACCCATGCACAAAAATTGGGAGTAGAATTTTCTCAAGCCCATTCGCCGTATAGGGTAGGCCGGGAAGGGGGTTTCAAATCTCAGGAAGAGAAGGACTTTTTTAATAAAATGGCCTTAAGAGCCATTGAGATTTGCAGCCTTTTGGGCGTAAAATGGACAGTACTGCACCCGGTGACGGCTGTAGGTGCCCTTGAGTATAGACTAGAGGAAAACATTGCCTTTAACCAGCAGACTTTTGAAAAGGAAATTGATCTAGCTCTTAAATTAAACGTGGGTGTTGCCTTTGAAAACATGCGTGATCAAGAGGGACGTCGCCGTTTTGGCACAACCGCACAGGAGTTGGAAGGACTGATGGATGCTTATAATCACCCTTTGGTGGGTATTTGCTGGGACGTTGGTCATGCCCACAGAATGCATGATGACCAAGTTAGTGCCATTATGCACCTGGGTAAACGAATAAAAGCTTTACATATTGATGATAACTACGCACAGCAGGACTTACATATGATGCCCTTTTTAGGCGATATCCAGTGGGAACAGGTTATGAAGGCCCTTTATCAAAGCGGTTATGAAGGGGATTTTATATATGAAATTCGTCTCAATGAAAATATGCCCGATGCCTTAAAGGACATCAGCGCAAAATATTGCTATCAGGTTGGCGAATACTTAATGGATTTGGCCAAATAAAAAAGGAGAAAAGAAAAAGATTATGAAACGCATTGAAGAGAGATACGAAGAACATAATTATGATGTGGTAGTGGTTGGCGGTGGCATGGCCGGGGTATGTGCTGCTATCTCCTCTGCCCGCCATGGGGCTAAAACAGCCCTGGTTCATGCTAGACCTGTACTGGGAGGAAACGCATCCAGTGAAATTAGAATCCATATTTCAGGGGCGGATCAAAGCCTCAAGCAGGCAGATTATGCAGAAGGGGGGCTCCTTTATGAATTGATGTTGGAAAACAAAAGCAGAAATGAAAACTACAGTTACTCCATTTGGGACATGATTCTTTTTGAAGCGGCCTACAACGAAAAAAATCTTACTGTGTATTATAATACTTGTATGTATGACTGCCAAACAAAACAAGACAGCATTATAGGGATTTTATGTGTCCAAGAAACAACGGAGATGCGTTACCGTTTTACAGCGCCCCTTTTTATAGACTGCACAGGCAACGGAACTTTGGGTTACTATGCTGGAGCGGTGTACCGTCAGGGCAGCGAAGCAAAAAGCGAATTTCAGGAGCCCCATGCTCCGGATAAAGCGAACAACGAGCGAATGGGAAATACCATTTTGATGAAGGCGGTAGACATGGGGCATCCTGTGTCCTTTACGCCTCCATCCTTTGCCAAGCATTTAACGGAAGAACAGCTAGCCAAGCGTATTCACTGTGTTGAAATGCGCGACCATATTGATGTAAGTGAGTCTCCCGATCCAGAAGAATATCGCCGCACATCCATGACCAGTAGCGCTTGCATTGATTATGGCTATTGGTGGTTAGAGCTGATGGGTGATGGAGATGACATTATACCCGACTATGAAAAAATACGGGATGACTTAATGGCCTATGCTTATGGTATTTGGGATCATATTAAAAACAATACCGAAAACGTCCACCATCATGGGGCCGAAAACTATCAGCTAGAATGGGTAGGAGCCTTGCCCGGTATGAGGGAGAGTCGCCGGCTAGAAGGGGATTATATTTTAACTGAAAACGATATTTTAGATCACCGTATTTTTGATGATGCTGTAGCTTATGGTGGCTGGTGCGTAGACCTTCATGCAGCGAATGGACTGCTGGATTTTGACAAGTTGCCTTCGGACTGCAATTTTTATACGGGAGTATATACTATTCCTTATCGTAGCTATTATTCTAAAAACATTAAAAATCTGATGATGGCCGGCCGCAACATCAGCACCAGCAAACTGGCCTTGGCCAGTACTCGTATTATTGGTTGCTGCGCAGTAGGGGGCCAGGCAGTGGGCACAGCAGCGGCTTTATGCACCAAGTATAGTTGCACTCCTCGGGAATTAGCACCTTATATAAAAGAGTTGCAACAGCTGATCTTAAAAGATGATGGCTTCCTTCCAGGCTATGCTAATGAAGATCCACTGGATTTGGCCAGAACCGCTTCCTTTATAGCTACCTCCTTTAAAGAGGGTGGGTTGCCTCAAAAGGTAGTAAATGGCATTTCCCGTCGCTTAGGGGATGAGTGGAATGGATGGGTTTCAAATGGCATAAGTGCTAAGGGTGAAAGTCTCATAATGGCTTTTGATAAAGTCGAATCATTAAGGGAGCTGCGTCTGACCTTCCATTCGGATTTTAATTATCCTATTCGGGTTACGATGAGCCCGAACAGACAAATCCAGCAACGCAAAGGGGTTCCGGCGGAGCTGGTAAAAAACTACGACATTGTTTTGAAAAAAGGCGACAGGGAAGTAAAAAGAGTTGAAATTCGCAATAACCATCAACGCCTAAATGTTATTCAGTTTGAAAAAACTGTTTGTGACCAGGTAGAGATTCAGTGTTTAACAACCAATGGCGCGAAAGACATAACCATTTTTGAGGTTAGAGCCTACAGCTAATTATAAGATCAGGTGAATTATTATGTTTTTTTATATATGATAGGATAGGTATAATAAAGGAGAAAAAAATGGAAAAACCAGTTCGTTTAAAGTGTGATGTGGCTGTAATTGGTGCAGGTCCCGGCGGTATTCCGGCAGCCTTAGCAGCTGCCCGCCAAGGTGCAAAGGTAATTTTGGCAGACCGGAACGGCCATCTTGGCGGAAACTTAGTTATGGGCTTGCCCTTATTGGGATACCTAGATCAGGAAGGCCGGCAAATAATTGGCGGCATTGCCCAAGAGTTTATTGATGAAATGATGACAGCTGGCCATTCCTATGGTCATGTTCGCTGCCCGATGCATAACTCCATTACTTTGGTGCACCCGGAAATGTTTAAGTTAATGCTCTTTCGAAAATGTAAGGAGACGGGGGTAGAGTTGTTGCTCCACAGCGAATTAACCGGTGCTCATGTTGAAGAGGGACGCTTGAAACAAGTAACCTTTATGGGTAAAGGAACCGAAATTACCCTTGAAGCCAAAGTATTTATTGATGCTACAGGCGACGGCGACCTGGGGGCTCTTTGTGGCGCTAGTTATGAAAAAGGGCAAGATAATTGCGGTGTTGTACAGCCGCCTACGGTTATGTTTTCCCTTACAGGTTTTGAAGAAGAACGTTTTTTTGACTTTTTAGAGAAAAATCCTATAAACATGAAGCAGCTTGACAGTGTGGAAATTGATTCGGGCTATGATACCTCCCTGTGGCGCAACACACGCAGCTATGTTTTTGTTGGCATGCAGGCTTACTTGGACGAGCTACGGCAAAAAACAGACGTATCCATTTTACGTGAGAACATTATCTATATTAATTCCACTGTTCCGGGAAAAATTTTTATAAACACCGTTCGGGTACCTGGCTGTGACGGCAGCGACATTTTAAGCTTGACTCAGGGTGAGATGGAAGGACATTTGCAAATTCCTCAAATTATTGATTTATTTAAAACTTATGTGCCCGGCTTTGAAAAGGTGATGCTTGACAGTATCAGCCCTGCCATTGGCATTAGGGAAAGCAGGCGCTTTAGGGGTATTAAAACCCTAACAGGTCAGCAAGTGTTGGATGGAGAAACCCCGGGTGACACCATTGCCCTTGGTGGGTATAAGGTGGATATTCATAATGGTGAAGGGAAGGGGACTATTTTAAAAAAGATAAAAAATCCTTATGGTATTCCCTTAGGAGCAACCATCAGTAGTGAAATAGAGGGTCTGATGTTTTCAGGTCGTTGTATATCTATGGATTCGGAAGCCCTAGGCTCCCAGCGGGTTATGCCCACTTGCATGGCTATTGGTGAAGGAGCCGGTATATGTGCGGCTCTGGCGGCAGAAGAAAATATCGCCATTGCCCGCATAGAGGCAGAACAGGTGCGCAATATTTTAAAAGAAAAAGGAGCTATTCTCTCGCTAGTATAGTTTAGGTATTGTTTAAACAAAAAAGGTATACAGGCTTGTTCTCTTAAAACAAGAAAACGAGCCTGTATACCTTTTTTATCATGGCCGATACCAGCAACCTTGTAGCAGAACTCGGCACAAGATATGCAATTTACCGCACTCCGAGCTTTTTTAAAATGCCAGCGGCTTTTTTAGGATCATTGCTGGTAAACATTTCGCATCCTCGGTCGAGGGCCTGTAGATACAATTCTTCCTCATCGGCAATGCAAACACAGGGGCGGATGCCAAGGGCTTTACAGCTGTTAAAATTATTCTGGTCGGCAAGAGGCTGATTCTGGCCGTATAAGCAGGCCCAAGTCCAATAACTTTGTGGGCTGCGGGCAACTTGCCCTTTCATTCGGGAAGTGGGGGCAATGCCCTGGCCGTGGATGGGTAAACGGTGGCAAGCTAGTTGGTCGGCATATTCTAAAACAGGGGCCGAAAAGGAGTTAAGAATGCTGCGGTCCATCACATTGTATTCCTCCAGCTTGGCAATTAAGCGTTGAGCACAAGCTCTGGCAAAAGCAAGGCCTGTATTTTCAGGATAGTCTTTTAACTCCCAGTTTACCCACAAGTTAGGATATTTTTGCATAAAGGTTAAAAATTCATCCAGCAAAGGCAGGGTGGCGCCTGCATATTCGGGGGAATACCAGCTGCCCGCATCCAATGATTTTAGTTGAGTCCAGGTAGTTTCGTGGGTGAAACCTGTACCGTTGGTGGTTCGATCTAAGGTAGGGTCGTGAATTAAAAACAGGGTTCCGTCTTTAGACATATGGATGTCGGTTTCAATCATATCTACACCATAGGATAAGGCCTGTTCAAAGGCCGCCATGGTGTTTTCCGGCCCATGGGTGCAGTTGCCCCGGTGACCGGCCAGAAGGATTTTTTGACTCATATCTTGCATCTCTCTATTCATCTTATTTATTTTGAAGGCCATTATCTATCATAGTACAAGGGAAAAACCATTGCAATAAAATAATATATATTTTAGAAAAAAGAAAAAGAAAGAAGAAGAGAGAGAAACACGAACATTAATAAAATAATTTTAGATATTATTCGATAAAACAGTTGACAATGTGCTCAATAAATACTAACATAGTAATTAAGTTCGGAAAGGAGGAGAAAAGATGAACTGCGGTCAAAAAAATCAAGCGCTCAGCTCTTTTCTTATCCTTTTTCAGAGGCTTATTGATGAAAACGGCATTTTATTGTGCCGTTTTTTTATTGGTAAAGGAGTAATAGAAGATGAAAAAAGTAGCCATTGTAATGGGGAGCGACAGCGATTTACCTGTAGTGAATAAAGGGATTGAACAGCTTAAAGCTTTCGGTATTTCCTATGAAGTACATATTATGTCTGCTCATCGAACTCCAAAAGAAGCCCATGATTTTTCGATACAGGCAAAGACTAATGGCATAGGGGTTATTATTGCCGCTGCCGGTAAAGCAGCCCACTTGGCGGGGGCCATTGCGGCAAACACGACCTTGCCGGTTATTGGTATTCCCGTTAAATCATCAACCTTAGACGGGCTAGACGCCCTTCTATCCACCGTACAAATGCCAGCAGGTATTCCTGTGGCTACCGTTGCCATTGATGGGGCTCAAAATGCGGCGATTTTGGCAGCCCAAATACTGGCTTTGGAGGATGAGGCTTTGGCGGCCCTTTTAGAAAAAGAAAAAGAGAATATGGTCCTTGGGGTGAGGGAAAAAAACAGGAAGCTACAAGAAAAATTGACCGCATTGTAAGCTCAATAGAATGAAAAGGAACCAAAGCAACAGGTAGGAGAAAAAAGAGATGTGTTTTGAATCGAAGGTACATGAAGAGTGCGGTGTTTTTGGCATTTTCAGCCAAAAGGGTGAGGTTCTTTCCTCTGCTTATTATGCAATGTATGCTTTGCAGCACCGGGGACAGGAAAGCTGCGGCTTGGCAGTAAACCACCAAGGGGTGATTACAGGCCATAAGGATGTGGGGCTGGTAAACGATGTGTTCACCAAAGAGCGACTTCAAAGCCTGCCAGAAGGAAAATTAGCCATTGCCCACTGCCGCTACGGATCACGAAAAACCATTAGTCAAAGCAATGCCCAGCCGATGGTGGTAAACCATTTAAAGGGCAACATGGCTTTATGCTATAACGGTAATATTACCAATACGGAAAAGTTGAAAGAAAAATTTGAACTGGCGGGAGGGATTTTTCATTCAACAACGGCAGTGGAAGTGATTGCCTACACCATTACGAAAGAACGGCTTGATAGCGCCACCATAGAAGAGGCGGTAGAAAAAGCCATGGCAGTGCTGGAAGGAGCCTACTCCCTGGTGATGATGAGCGCTCAAAAGCTTATTGCTGCAAGGGATCCTTACGGCTTTAGGCCCCTTTGCCTTGGGCAAACAGAAGACGGTTACGTTGTTGCCAGCGAAAGCTGTGCCTTGGATGCGGCAGGAGCTTCCTTTGTTCGAGATATTAAACCTGGGGAAATTGTGGTTGTCAGTCAAGAGGGGATTACCAGCATTCAAACCAAGGCCAAGAAAAAAAGCACCCTGTGTTCTTTTGAGTTTATTTATTTTGCCCGGCCCGACTCAGTTATTGAAGGGGCCAGCGTACATGGGGCACGCCTTCGGGCAGGGGCCTTTTTAGCCCTTGAACACCCAGTGCAAGCCGATGTGGTTGTGGGGGTGCCCGATTCGGGGTTAGATGCAGCCATTGGCTATGCTCGTCAAAGCGGCATACAGTATGGCCAGGGCTTTGTAAAAAACCGCTATATCGGGCGAACCTTTATTCAGCCCGGCCAGCGCCAAGATGCCATTCGTATTAAATTAAATGTAGTTGCCGCAACGGTAAAGGATAAGCGGGTGGTTTTGGTAGACGACTCGATTGTAAGGGGCAACACCAGTAAAGTTATTGTGGCCCTGCTTAAAGAGGCTGGGGCCAAAGAAGTACACCTGCGCCTGTCTTCACCGCCGTTTCTTCACCCTTGCTATTATGGTACGGATGTTGACTCTGCCGAGCACTTGCTGGCTTATAACCACACTATAGAAGAAATGCGCCAAATGATCGGAGTGGACTCCTTGGGCTTTTTAAGCACCGACGCCGTGGGTATGCTGGCTGAAAACGCCAACTGCGGTTTTTGTGATGCCTGCTTTACGGGGAACTACCCCCTTAAGCCAACGGAAGAAAAACGGGCATCCAAGTACGAAAAAGAACTGTCTTAGTAAAAAGGGTCCCATCACCAGCAGTAAGGCTCATCATCAACAGTAAAAGGAGAAAAAACATGAAAAGTGAAAGCCAAAGCTATAAAGATGCAGGCGTAGATATTACAGCGGGGTATGAAGCAGTTAAACTGATTAAACAGCACATTGCCAAAACGGTCATTCCGGGAGTTATGGGCGAAGTGGGGGGCTTTGGGGGCTTATTTATGCCAAACCTTAGCAATATAAAAGAACCTGTGCTGGTTTCCGGCACCGACGGGGTGGGCACCAAGCTAAAGCTGGCTTTTATTATGAACAGGCACAACACCATTGGCATTGACTGTGTGGCCATGTGTGTAAACGACATCATTTGCGCCGGGGCTAGCCCCATGTTCTTTTTAGACTACCTGGCTTTAGGAAAAAATGTGCCTGCCCAGGTGGAGCAGATTGTGGCCGGCATTGCCAGCGGCTGCCAGCAGGCAGGCTGTGCTTTAATTGGCGGTGAAACTGCTGAAATGCCTGGATTTTACCCTGTAGGAGAATACGATTTAGCCGGTTTTTCCGTAGGTATGGTAGACCGGGGTAAGCTTATTGACGGCAGCAGAATTATGCCTGGCGATGTGGTGGTGGCCCTGCCTTCATCCGGTGTTCACTCTAACGGTTTTTCGCTTTTACGAAAGGTGTTTCAAATTACAGACCAGCAGTCTTTGAATAAATATCAGGAAGAGCTGGGCCATAGCTTGGGAGAAGAACTGCTGACTCCCACTAAAATATATGTAAAACCTTTGTTGGCCTTAATGGAAAAAACAGAAGTAAGAGGGGTTGTGCACGTGACCGGCGGCGGTTTTTACGAAAACTTCCCCCGTATTTTGCCTGAGGGAACCAGCTTAAAGATAGACCGGCAGGCGCTTCAAACGCCGCCGATCTTCCCTTTAATTCAAAAAGTCGGCAATATCAGCGAAAAAGACATGTTTAACACCTTTAATATGGGTGTGGGTATGGGGCTGGTAATGGCTGCCAATCAGGCCCGCACGGCGGTAGACTTTTTGCATAGCCTGGGGGAAGAAGCCTATGTATTAGGCGAAATCATTTCCGGCAACGGGGAGGTTATTCTTTGATTAAAACGGCGGTGTTCGTTTCTGGTGGCGGTTCCAACCTTCAGGCCTTGATTGATGAAAAGCGCAGGGGAAAGATGCCCCATGTGGATCTAAGCCTGGTTATCGCCTCAAATCCCAAAGCCTATGCCATTAAAAGAGGCGAGAAAGAAAATATACCCACCCTAGTAATCGAAAAAAAAGCCTATTCCAGTCAGGATGAATTTGATCAGGCCCTGCTCGATGCCCTTGAAGAGCATCAAATTGAATTTATTATTCTGGCGGGTTATTTAAATATTCTATCGCCTTTGATAATTCAAAAATACCCTAAGGGCATCATCAATGTGCACCCAAGTCTCATCCCTTCTTTTTGCGGCAAGGGCTATTATGGCCGTAAAGTGCATGAGCAGGCCCTCCACTACGGGGTAAAAGTAACCGGGGCTACGGTTCATTATGTAAACGAAATACCCGATGGAGGAGAAATTATTGCCCAAAAAGCGGTGGAAGTTATACCTGGCGATACTCCTCAAACCCTTCAAAAACGAGTTATGGAGCAGGCGGAGTGGGTACTGCTGCCCCAAGGGGCTCAAGCATGTTGTAAAGAAATTTGGATTAGTAAAGGAGCAAAAACATGACACTCAAAAACCATAATATGACTTTAAACCAGTATGTATCCGGCAAGGTATACCCAGGCCGGGGGATTTTTATAGGCCAAAGCCAAGATGGGGAGAACATGGTTATTGCTTACTTTATTATGGGGCGCAGCGAAAACAGCCGCAACAGGGTTTTTGTTCAGGAAGAAAATGGCGGTATAAAAACCCAGGCCTTTGACCCAAGCAAAATGACAGACCCCTCCTTAATTATTTATTCACCCATTAAAATCTTAAAAAACATGGTGATTGTATCCAACGGGGATCAGACCGAAACCATTTACAATACCCTTTTAGCAGGGGGTAATTTGTTGGATGCCCTTGAAAAACGAACCTTCGAACCGGATTCGCCCCACTATACCCCTCGCATCAGCGGCCTTGTTACAGGCAGCGATCAGCAGCACCGTTACTACCTTTCAATTTTAAAAGCCCATGAAGGGGATGAAAGCCAGCTAAGGCGGATGATCTATTCCTATCAAGGCGCTGCGCTGGGAGGCGGGCACTTAATCCACACGTACGATAAAGAACAGCAGGGGCGTTTGGTTTCATTTCAAGGGGAACCGGTAGCCCTTTGCTTTGAAGGAGATATCAAAACCTTTTCAAACAGCCTTTGGCAAAGCCTAGATAAGGACAACAAAGTTTCCTTAGCGGTTCAATTTATTCATAAGCAAACCGGGGTGATTCAAACCACCATTATAAACAAGCATCAAGGAAAGGAACAGTGAACATGGGCGAAATAGAATTAAAATATGGCTGTAATCCCAACCAAAAGCCGGCAAAAATTTTGATGAAACAAGGGGAGCTGCCCTTAGTGGTTTTAAACGGTAAACCCGGCTATATTAACTTTTTAGATGCTTTAAACGGTTGGCAGCTGGTAAAGGAATTGAAAGAGGCTACAGGCTATCCGGCTGCGGCCTCCTTTAAGCATGTAAGCCCGGCAGGGGCAGCCATTGGCTTGCCATTGAATGAAGTGCTTGAGCAAATTTACTCCATTAAGCCTGGCAGCCGGCTATCACCCCTGGCCTGTGCTTATGCCAGGGCCCGTGGGGCAGACCGGATGTCCTCTTTTGGGGATTGGATTGCCCTTTCTGATGTGTGCGATGTGGCTACGGCCAGGCTTATCGCTCCTGAAGTATCCGACGGAGTGATTGCCCCTAACTACGAGGAAGAGGCCCTTGCCATTTTAAAAAAGAAACGCAAGGGCAACTATAACATTGTTCAAATCGATCCTAATTACACGCCGGAACCTATTGAGCACAAACAGGTTTTTGGCATTACCTTTGAGCAGGGCAGGAATGACCTTGTTATTGGCGCAGGCCTTTTAAACAACATTGTAACAGACCATAAAACCCTATCTGAAGAGGCGAAGCAGGATTTAGTCATTTCGCTAATTGTTTTAAAATATACTCAGTCAAATTCCGTTTGCTACGTAAAAAATGGTCAGGCCATCGGTATTGGCGCAGGGCAGCAATCCCGCATTCACTGTACCAGGCTGGCGGGAGAAAAGGCCGATAAATGGTGGTTCCGGCAGCACCCTAAAGTGTTAAACCTGCCCTTTTTACCTGTTCTTGGCCGGCCGGACAAAGATAACGCAATTGATGTATATCTTTCAAACGAGGTGGAGGACCTTTTAGTCGATGGGAATTGGCAAAAGCTGTTTTCTGTAAAGCCTCAGGCCTTAACCAAAGCAGAGATAACCCTTTGGAAAAACCAGCTTCAAAATGTAGCCCTTGGCAGCGATGCTTTCTTTCCTTTTGGGGATAATATTGAACGGGCTGCCAAAACCGGTGTAAAATATGTGGTGCAGCCCGGGGGTTCCGTAAGGGATGACCAGGTCATTGAAACCTGTAATCGCTTTGGCATGGTAATGTGCTTTACAGGCATTCGCCTTTTTCACCATTAAAAGGAGGCTGTTTTTATGAAAGTGATGATTGTTGGCGGCGGGGGAAGAGAGCACGCTATTTTACAAAAAATAAAAGAAAATCCGGCTGTAACCCAGCTGTTTGCCCTACCGGGCAACGGAACCATGGCAAAAATAGCCACTTGTGTGCCCATTGGGGCTACAGAAATTGAAAAAGCTGTCGAATTCGCCGAAAAAGAACAGATGGATTTTGTGATCGTATCCCCCGATAATCCTCTTTGCATGGGCTTGGTTGATCTTTTGGAAGCACGAGGCATCAAGGCTTTTGGCCCCAGGAAAGCGGCAGCCAGAATTGAAGGAAGCAAGGTTTTTTCAAAAAATCTGATGAAAAAATATCATATTCCTACGGCGGATTACCAGGTGTTTGGCTCGGCTGGCGAAGCCAAGGTTTTTGTTGAGCAAACAACTGCGTTTCCCCTTGTGATTAAAGCCGATGGTTTGGCCTACGGCAAAGGGGTTATAATTTGCCAAAACAAGGAAGAATCACTAAAAGCTGTAAAAGAAATGATGGAAGAGAAGATTTTCGGTTCTTCCGGCAGTGAAATTGTAATTGAAGAGTTTATGCAGGGCCCTGAGGTATCAGTGCTTTGTTTTACCGATGGAAAAACCATTAAGCCCATGCTTTCTTCTATGGATTACAAAAGAGCTTATGAAGGGGATAAAGGGCCTAACACCGGCGGAATGGGGGCCATTGCTCCTAACCCTTATTATACAAAAGAAATTGAAGCCCAGTGTATGAGGGAGATTTTTTTGCCAACCATGAAAGCCTTAAACCAAGAAAACAGCCAGTTTAAAGGCTGCCTGTATTTTGGTTTAATGCTAACCAGCAAGGGGCCCAAGGTTGTTGAATATAATTGCCGCTTTGGCGACCCGGAAACCCAGTGCATTCTGCCCCTACTCAAATCTGATCTTTTAACCATTATGCTGGCTGTTGCTGATGAAGAGCTACATGATGCGGAGGTGCTTTTTAGCAGCACCGACCACAGCTTGTGTGTTTCTCTTTGCAGCAAAGGTTACCCTCTGGAATACGAAAAGAGCAAAGAATTGACCATTGCCCCTACTGACCAAAAGGGCTTGTTTGTGTACGACTGCGGAAGTAAAATAGGGGATCAGGGCAATTTGCTTACAGACACAGGGCGGGTTGTCAGCGTTGTAGGTACGGGTCAAAGCCTGGCCAAGGCCAGGGAAAAGGCTTATCAGGGCATTGGCAGCGTACATTTCGAAAATATTTTTTATCGGGGTGACATTGGGCAATTGTAACCATAGCCGGCTGTTTTACAAGCAGAAAGGGAATTGAAATGGAAAAGATTTACCGGATATTTGTAGAAAAAAAAGAACCCTTTGCCATAGAGGCTCAAAAACTCATGACGGAATGCAGCGAGGTATTGCAGGTTCAAAACCTTGAAAAAATACGGGTTCTTTACCGCTACGATGTGCAGAACATCAGCGAAGAACTGTTCGATTATTGCAGGGAAACGGTGTTTTCCGAGCCCCCGGTAGACAATACTTATACCGCGGTGCCCCAAGACAGCCAAGTGATGATTGCTGTTGAAGCCTTACCCGGCCAGTTTGATCAGCGGGCCGATTCGGCCCAAGAGTGTATTCAACTGATCAGCCAGGGAGAGCGTCCCATTGTACGCTGTGCCAGCCTTTATTTATTCTACGGAAACATTAGCCTGAAGGACATCGAAAAAATTAAAACCCATTTAATAAACCCTGTTGAATCAAGAGAGGCCAAGTTAGAACTGCCCAAAAGCCTTACAAGGGTTGTGCCTGTGCCTGAAAATACCCCTCGGATTAAGGGCTTTATTACCATGGATAAAAAAGAATTAAGGGGGTTTTTAGCGGACGAAGGCCTTGCCATGGACGATGAAGATTTGTTTTTTTGTCAGCAATATTTTATCAGCGAAAAAAGAGACCCTACCTATACAGAAATAAAGGTGATTGATACATACTGGTCTGATCATTGCCGCCATACCACTTTTTCGACTCATTTAGAAAATATAAACATTGAAGACCCTCTGGTGCATGAAGCTTTTAAGCGTTACCTTGCCATTCGGGAAGACTTAAACTATTCTTCTTCCAGGCCCCTCACCTTAATGGATATAGCAACCATTGGCACCAAAAAGTTAAAACAACAAGGGTATTTACAAAATATTGATGAGTCAGAAGAAATTAACGCCTGTTCTATCAATATTACCGTAGCCAGGGATGGAACAGATGAGGATTGGCTGCTCATGTTTAAAAACGAAACCCATAACCACCCTACAGAAATAGAACCCTTTGGTGGGGCAGCAACTTGTATTGGCGGTGCCATCCGCGACCCCCTGTCGGGCCGTACCTATGTGTACCAGGCCATGCGGGTAACAGGGGCGGCCAACCCGCTTACTCCCATCAGCGAAACCTTGCCGGGTAAACTGCCCCAGCGCAAAATTGTCACTACGGCTGCTAACGGCTACAGCTCCTACGGCAATCAAATTGGCCTGGCAACCGGCTTAGTTGAAGAAATTTATCACCCGGGTTACGCCGCCAAACGGATGGAGGTCGGTGCCGTGCTTGGGGCTGCGCCTAAAAGCAACGTGGTACGGGAAGTGCCTGCCCCAAGGGATATTGTGGTGCTGGTGGGCGGAAGAACGGGTAAGGATGGCCTGGGGGGCGCCACAGGCTCTTCTAAATCCCATACCATGGACAGTGTTGAAACCGGCGGAGCCGAAGTGCAAAAGGGCAACCCGGTAGTCGAACGCAAATTGCAGCGGCTTTTTAGAAACCCCGATGTAAGCCGCTTGATCAAGCGCTGTAACGATTTTGGCGCCGGTGGTGTTAGCGTTGCGGTGGGGGAATTGGCCGATGGGCTGATGATAGACCTGAACAAGGTCCCCAAAAAATACGAAGGTTTAAGCGGCACAGAATTGGCCATATCCGAAAGCCAGGAACGGATGGCCGTGGTTCTTGACCCTAAGGATGTCCAAGCTTTTTTACAAGCGGCAGAAGTTGAAAACCTGGAAGCCACGGTGATTGCTGAAGTTACTCAAAACCCTTATATGATCATGACCCATGAAGAGGATGAGATTGTTTGCCTTTCTAGGGCCTTTTTAAACTCTAACGGAGCCCCTAAAAAAGCCGATGTAACCGTTGTAAATAAGCCTGTCATTAACCAGCCCGCCACTCCAAAAGGCAGCCTGGAAGAACAGGTCAACCAGTGGATGGGTAAGCTGAACCATGCAAGCCAGCAAGGGCTAAGCGAAACCTTTGATAGCTCTATCGGGGCTGCCAGTGTGGTAATGCCCTTTGGTGGCAAGCACCAAAAAACGCCCACCCAAAGCATGATTGCTAAAATACCCGTTTTACAAGGGGATACAACCACCTGCTCGGTTATGGCTTATGGTTTTAACCCTTATGTATCGGAGCAGTCTCCTTACTTGGGGGCTTACTACGCGGTGGTAGAGAGCATTGCCAAGGTGGTGGCCAGTGGCCTGCCCCGTAAAAATATCTATCTTACCTTCCAGGAATATTTTGAACGCCTTAAAAACGAGCCGATCCGCTGGGGTAAGCCCGTTAGCGCTCTTCTTGGGGCTTTGGATGCCCAAATGAACTTTAAAGTGGCTGCCATTGGGGGTAAGGATAGCATGTCCGGCAGCTTTGAAGAGCTGGATGTGCCCCCGACCCTGATTAGCTTTGCTGTTTCTCACGGAAGTGTAAAGGATGTTTGTACACCGGAGTTCAAAAAGCCAGGCTCAAAGCTTTATTTGGTTAAAACTGATCCCCTGGAAGATCCCCAAGGCTTTTTAGCCCTTTGCGACCAGATTCATGAAGGAATGGGGGAAGGAAAGGTGCTGTCGGCTTATGCCCTGTCAAAAGGCGGTTTAATGGAGGCCCTGTGCAAATCGGCCATGGGTAACCAAATTGGGGCAGAAATAACGAACTTGACCCAGGAAGAACTGTTTGCCTGGCAGTATGGCAGCTTCCTGCTGGAAGCAGAAGGAACCTTGGCTTTTGGCAGTTTGATTGGTAAAACCCTGGATGAGTATGTTTTGGTGTTTCAAGGCGAAAAAGCTGATCTCCATCAGCAGGAAAAAGCCTATGAGGACACACTAGAATCTGTTTTTCCCCGCTATGCCCAAAAAACAACAGAGTCGCTCATGGATCCTAATGCTATAGAAGCTAAAGGCTATAGCTTAAATCACCGTGTAGCTTACAAGGGCAGTATAACCAAACCCAAGGCTTTTATACCGGCCTTTCCCGGTACAAACTGCGAGGTGGATACTTTAAAGGCCGTTGAAAGGGCCGGGGGCAGCGCCGAGATTTTTGTTATTCAAAACCTAACCCCCAAGCACATCCGCCAAAGTATCCAGGCCGTGGCTGATGCGATTAAAACCAGTCAAATGATTATTTTTCCCGGGGGGTTTTCCGGCGGAGATGAACCGGAAGGATCGGCTAAACTCATTGCTTCCTTCTTTAGAAATGCCCAAATTAAAGATGCCGTTCACGATCTGCTTCACCATCGGCAAGGGCTGATTTTAGGTATTTGCAACGGTTTTCAGGCGCTGGTCAAATTGGGATTGCTGCCCTATGGTGAAATTAAAGACATCCAAGGGGAAAATGACCCTACCCTGACCTTTAACACCCTTGGCCGCCACCAAAGCATGATGGTGCAAACAAAGGTAGTATCTAACCTGTCTCCCTGGCTTTCCAAGTGTATTCCAGGGGATATCCACACCATTCCCATCTCCCATGGGGAAGGACGTTTTATAGCTGATATGAATATCATTCATCAGCTCGCCGAAAAGGGGCAAATTGCAACCCAATATGTGGACTTGAAAGGCATCCCCGCCATGAGCACGCCTTTTAATCCCAATGGTTCCATGGCAGCCATAGAGGGGATTACCTCGGCAGACGGGCGAATTTTTGGTAAAATGGGCCACTCCGAGCGGACAGGCGATTATCTATACCAAAATATCAAGGGTAATTTATACCAGCCCTTGTTTGAAGGGGCTATGGACTACTTCAAGTAAATGCCGGATAAAGATTAAATATTAGTATTGCAGTAAAACATAATGATCAAAGTGGAAAGTCAATTTTCCGCCCTGGTTTATTTTTAATGCAAATAGGGTATAATGTATAGGTAGTATTATTTTGAGGTGGGAAAAATGTTTTTTATAGGTTGTCATCTATCATCATCCAAGGGTTTTTTACATATGGGGCAGGAAGCCCTGGCTATCGGTGCTAATACCTTTCAATTTTTTACCAGAAATCCAAGGGGGGGAAATGCCAAAGACATTGACCCAGAAGATGTTAGGGCCTATTTGGAGTTTAGCTCCGCCAATCAGTTTGGAAAAATTATGGCCCATGGATCCTATACTTTAAATTTATGTGCCGCCAAGGAGGAGACCAGGGACTTTGCAGTTCGCACCATGGCGGATGACTTACAGCGGATGGAGTACCTGCCTGGGAACTTGTACAACTTTCACCCTGGAAGCCATGTAAAACAAGGGGAAGAGATAGGTATCGACTTAATTGTGAAGGCGCTGGACGAAATTTTATGGGAGGATATGAACACCACGGTGCTTCTTGAAACCATGGCGGGAAAAGGCACCGAAATGGGCAGAACCTTTGACCAGTTGCAGCAAATTATTTCACGAGTTAGGCTGGGGCACCGGCTTGGGGTATGCCTGGACACCTGCCATATTTTTGATGGGGGATACGATATTGTAAACCAATTGGATCAGGTTTTAACCCAATTTGACCAGGTTATTGGACTGGATAGGCTAAAAGCTGTGCACCTGAACGACTCTAAAAATCCCTTAGGCAGCCATAAAGACAGGCATGAAAAACTGGGGCAGGGGAACATCGGAGAGGAAACCTTTATACAACTTATCAATCATCCCCTTATGCCAAAGGATATTCCTTTTTTATTGGAAACCCCCAACGAGCTGACCGGTTATGCACGGGAAATTGCTTTTTTAAAAGCAAAAAGAATGGGTTAATCAAATACTGAAAGGACTGAATAGTAATGTATGATATGGCAATTGTTGGCGGAGGGCCCGGGGCATGGTCAGCGGCCATTACAGGTAAAATGCGCAATTTAAAGGTTTGCGTACTGATGGCAGCAGATGGAGACAGCTGGCTTCACCGGGCAGAAAGAATTGAAAATTACCCTGGTATGCCCATGGTAAGCGGCAAAGAAATGCTTAAGGTTTTTGAGCAGCAAGCAAAAGAATTACAGGCGGAAATCATAAAAGGCACCGTGCGCCAAATTATGCCCATGGGTGATACCTTTATGCTCCTTTGTGGCAACGAGGTAATCGATGCAAAAACCGTGGTTTTGGCTATGGGGGCTGCAAGGCCAAAAACCCTGCCGGGGGAGGCGCAACTGGTGGGCCAGGGGATTAGCTACTGCGGCACCTGCGACGGAATGTTTTACCGGGAGAAGGACGTGATTGTGCTATCCAGCGGCAGCCAAGGGATAGAGGAGGCCAATTTTTTGGCCGGATTGGCCCAGAAGGTAGACTATTTTTCTTTAAAACGCCATAAAACAGAAGAATTAAATTCCAGTGTTATTGTGCATAACCAAAGACCTTTTTCCATTGAAAAGCAAGAGGATAAAATAAAGCTGCATACCAAGGAAGGCCAAAGCTTTTTAGGCGATGGATTATTTGTATTTAGGCCGGCTGTGGCTCTTGACCAGCTGATTCCAGGCTTAGAAACAAAGGGTGCTTTTATTGATGTAAATCGTAAAATGGAAACCAATCTGCCCGGAGTTTACGCTGCCGGAGATTGTACCGGCCAGCCCCTTCAAATTGGTAAAGCCGTAGGTGAGGGGAACATTGCAGCCATATCGGCAGCAGAGTTTATTCAAAAAAAGAATAGGGGCTAGCAGCTTAATAAAAAGCAGCAAAGCAGGCATGGCGTTTTCTTCCCATGCCTGTTTCTATTTTCTTTAAAATCAGCAGAGCTACCGGCAATAGATAATTATTTCATATTTCATTTACATAGCTGCAGGTTTCATCTGGAAATTCAAACTCAATGGTCGAGTGCTGAACACCTTCTTGGGCTAAAAGGGCACGTATTTCGTTTTTTGTGGTGATAAGCTGCATGGAAGACAGAGCCTCTGCTAAAACCACATGAACAGTAAGTACGTTATACCTTTCATCCAAGGCCCAAATGTGCAAGTCATGCACACGGTCAACCTTGTCTAAGAATTCAATCTTTTTAATAATGTTCTCCTGATCAATGTCGGCTGGGGTGCCTTGAAGCAAAATAGGAAGAACTTCCTTAATGCTTTTAAGGACATTAAGTAATACAAAACAGGCAATGGCAATCGAAAGAAGGGGATCGATGATGGTTAGCCCCGTAAAGTGCATTATGACCGACCCTACCAAAACAGCCGCCCAGCCCAGCACATCCTCAAGTAAATGCAGGGATACTACCCGCTCGTTGATTGAACTGCCTTTGCGTGTGCGCAGTACAGCAGCACCGTTTATGACAATGCCAATAATTGCCAGCAAAAACATGCCCTTAGCATTGGTTGACTGGGGGGAAAACAAGCGGGGAATGGCGGCTGAGAGAATGTAGATACTCCCCACAACCAGCACAACGGAATTGATGATGGCCCCTAACAGGGAAAAGCGCTTGTAGCCATAGGTAAAGGCCTTTGTTTTACCTTTTTTAGACAATTTTTGAAAATACCAGGCAAGGCCCAGGGAAAGGCTGTCGCCAAAGTCATGTACCGCGTCAGACATAATGGCAACGCTGTTGGTTAAAAGGCCGCCAATTAGTTCGATAACAGTAAACAGTAAATTCAGAAAAAAAGCAACACCCATATTGCCATCCCCGTTATCTCCATGGCTATGGCTGTGCTTATGATGGTTATGAGCCAAAAAATCAATCCCTTTCACAAAAAGCAGGGCCCCATAAAGTATAGACTATCGTTGAGCTGAAATTTGCAAACAACAAAAATCTAGTTGCCTTGCAGGTGTTATAGAATAAAACCATGGCATTATTATAGCACGAAAAAGAAGAAATGAAGGAATATATCATAGATGCTTTTGAAAACATATTCACAGCAAAGGGCTGGGACAATGCCTTAGCACTTCCTTTGAAGAGGGATATTGTAAGCGTATAATATAACGTAACATTCAACAAAGGAGCTTTTTTTATGAAAAAAATTAAATCATACGGCGATAAAGGAATGCGTTACCCTGCAAAATCACCATTTATCATCGCCGGCCATCTTCGCAATGCCTATCCTGCCGGAAACGAAAAAATGGAACCTGTTTATTACATACCAGGCAGGGACATCGGGCAAGACTTTGATCCAAAAGCACCCTGGAGAATGTACCATGGGGATAAAGTACCCGGGTTTCCGGTCCATCCCCACAGGGGATTTGAAACCATTACCATTGTGGAGGAAGGCATCGTTGACCATACTGATAGTTATGGGGGTAACGGCAGATATGCCAAAGGCGATGTACAGTGGCTTACAGCTGGGGCTGGGGTGCAGCACTGCGAAATGTTCCCCCTTGTAAACGAAGAGAAAGATAATCCTTTTGAAATATTTCAATTGTGGTTGAACTTGCCTAAAAAAAATAAAATGGTGCCGGCCCACTACAAAATGATTTGGGGTGAGGATGTTCCTGTTGTTACAACAAAGGATGAAGAAGGCCGCGGAACCAGGGTGAAAGTGATTCACGGCGCATACCAGGATGTTTTGATGTATCAGTCAACACCAGACTCGTGGGCTGCCGACCCGGAAAATCATGTACGAATTTTGCTGATAGAGCTTGAACCCATGGCCCGATTTACCTTAAACAGCCCTTCAAAAACGGCTACCAGAATGTTGTATTACTACCAGGGAGAAGGGCTGCAAGTGGAGGAGGCAGCGTTACCCCATCAAGATATGTATGCCCAGCTGGCAGAAGGTGAAGAAATTAATATCGAAAATGGCCCAAGCATCAGCAAAATACTGATTTTAGAAAGCAACCCTATTCAGGAGCCAGTTGTACAATACGGCCCTTTTGTGATGAATACGCAAGAAGAAATTGTAGCCGCCTTTAATGATTACCGGGCTAGCGAGTTTGGCGGCTGGAAATGGGATGAGCCAGGGACGATACACCCTAAAAACAAGGGAAGGTTTGCAGAATACGGTGATGGAAAAATTGATTTGCCAAATGGGAAATAGTACAGACCGTTAAAAGGGAACAAACTTGTTTTATTGTGATTCAAAAGGCACCCAGATGTTTTTGTCTGGGTGCCTTTTATCTTGATTTAATAGGGCAAATAATCTACATAAATGTTTCAAATTCTTCAAAACTTCCTGTTCCCTGTAAAACAATACCCTCTTGATAAAAGGTGGGAACGCTTTGCACGCGCCTTTTGGCAGCAAGGGAGATATCCTCTTTTACCAATTGCCTCATTTCTTCCTGCTTTACTTCAAAGTCCTTGGCATTTAAGCCTAAATCAGTCAATACTTGATAGATGAAAGCAAGCTGATAAAAATCTTTGCCCTGCTCAAAATGGCCTGCCATCACTTTACGGAAATATTGTGCCTGTTTATTGTGGATTGTGGCATACTGTAGGCCCATGTGCGCATGGATAGAATTGGTGTCTACAATGGTATCTAAATCGTAATGCAGGCCTAAGCTAGCGGCGGCTTGCACAATGCCGGAATAGCGGGCTTTGGTTTCTTTTACCGTACCTAATCCGAATTTTTTGCTCATGTTCTAAAGAAAATCAGTATGGGTAGTATCTTTTTGGGGGTTAAGTTGAAAGCTGCGAAAGCGCACTTTTGTTAATTCTGCCTGCTTTGATTCTAAAAATTGAATCATGCGCTCACCCCCAATGTAGGAAAAGGGACAGGAAAAATCAATATGAACCTCGATGTTATTCATGGTAAAACCTCTTTATCATCCTATCGATAATGTTATTTGCTCATCCAAACAATTGATTGTGCTTTTAGTATAGCACACTTTATTTACTGGGCGTAAGGGAAAACTAAACCGAAAAAAACTGCATAGCTTCCTTTGGACGATGTTTTTTCTACAAATAGGCTTATAGTAAGCTCTTCTATTAGGCAAGGCGGTCTTATGAAATCCGATAACGGTCCTTTTTGAATGAAGTTATACGAGCGTGTTTAACTTGTGATAAAAAGGTAAACAACCTGTTTTTATGTTATACTATTTTCTGTAAATCCAATCGTCAAATTTAGGGCGGTTATTTTAACGATCGCTGGGGGAAGTAGAATGAAGCAAATGGGTACAGTGTTCAAAAGGATTGGTGCAATATCCTTTGTTATGGTTTTTGTTACAATGGCATATATGTTTTTATTTACGCCATCTGAAAAATGGCCCGATATTTCACTTTATATATGGCTTTTTGCTGGATTAATCTTTATAGGCAGTTTCGGCGGCATCGCCTTATCAGGAGCAAAAAGCCCAAAAACCAAAAATGGAGTAGCCGCAATTTCTACCGTTATATCCCTTGGGCAAACAGGAGTGTTTATCAATCATTAGCCGCAAATAAATTTTACCGTACGATTTATCACCGCTGACGGGAAAACAATAACAGCCACTGGCGTGAATGTTATTGAACAAGCAGCCCTAGGAAAGGTTCAACCAGGCAATATACTGCCCATACGCTATAACCCCAATAATCCCCAAGATATTCTTATTAACCCGGCCATGTCTCAAGAAGAGTTTCAACACGCCCTGGAACAAAACTATTTACAAAGAGGCATTTATACAGAAGAAACCCTCCGCCTTACTAAAGAGGGTATAAAAACCCAGGGTCTTATTCTATCATCCTCTCCACTAGAAATTGTAGACGGAGATATTGTTGCCTTTGAGGTTGAAGTAAAAGTAACCAGGCCCGAAGGGGGAGTGTTTACGGCTAAAACCATTAAAAAGGTTTCTCAACAATATGCTTCAGCTTTGATTCCGGGAAAAATCATAGAAGTATATTACCTTGCCCATGAAGAAGATAATATAGCCCTTAAAATTTCTGTGTAAAGAAATTTTAAATACTCCACCATTGAATATCAAGGCAAACAACATTTTGAGCCTGTCAATATATTTGGTGGAGCTGAACATTTTGAGTCGCAAAAAGAGCGAGACCTTCTATAATTAAAACTGAGTCGAGAAAACGGGGTTCGGTTAATTTACATAAACTATTGGGAGAATGTATCTATTGACCTTCTGAAAGAAAAGGCTTCAAGTAAAGAACCTTCTGAACCGGAAATATCCTAATCAAAAAGGACGGCGGTATCGTACAACACACGACACCGCCGCCCTTTTTCGTTTATTCAGTCTTGTGTTTCTTCCGTGGGCCTCTCAGCTTGGATTCGGGACGTCTGACGATTCCATTACGGAAACGAGTATCCTCAAACTTGTCGAAATAAAGCAATAATCCGAACCCGTCACCGACAGAAAATAACTGTCCGTGTTGGTTCGGATTATTTGGGCATGGTGCCGAAGGCGGGACTTGAACCCGCACGGTATCGCTACCAACGGATTTTGAGTCCGTCACGTCTGCCATTCCATCACTTCGGCTTGAACGAAAATAAATATACCATATTTTAACAAAAAGTGCAATGATTTTAATAAAAAAGCTAAGAATATGAAGCTTGCCTTTGGAAAAAGGAAGCAACGAGAACGCCAACAAGCTGATTCGGCACTTTATTTCAAAGGGTAGCGATATTGGGCAGCGATATTGAAAAGTTAACTAAATAATGCATTAAAAGAATTGAAAGGTAGATTAACAATTACCCAAGGAGAATCTTTGGATACAAAACTGCCAATGACATTTACATGGCGTTTTAGTGTGACTGATTTAGTTGGGCAATTAAACTTGCAATCTACAAATTATGCTACAATTTAGTGAATTTTGATTGACAAATAAAAAAAAGAGAGTATAATTAAATTTCGTAATTACCTCTTAAATCTGCGCACCATTAGCTCAGTTGGTAGAGCACCTGACTCTTAATCAGGGCGTCCAGGGTTCGAGTCCCTGATGGTGTACCAAACCATGCAAATCCGAACTCTTGAGAGTTACGGAGTTATGCCCGGAAAGGTTGAACGTTAGTACAATCTTCCGGGTTTTCTCCTTTTCATCGTAAATAAAAACAGAATTAACAAGAGTATGAATTACTTTGCATTTGTAGTCCATACCAATTATATTACCGTTCTTGAAAGATGTGATCCAAAAAGCAATTAGGTATTTTATAATGAAATGCACCCCCAAAGTTAGTTAGACGGTATGTTATACTGAAACTAACACAAGGGGTGCATTTTCATGATAAAAGAAATTTCAAACAAACGATACATGGCAAATTTTAATAAGTACATAATGGAAACAATGCTCAAGGAATGAAAGAGCCGATTATATAGCGCTTTTAAAGTCGAGGACAGAAGTGCTTAGTGCATGGAAAACGCCTGCGGCCTACTGCGCGAATTCTATCCCAAGAAAACAAATTTTGCGGCTGTTGAACAGAAAGAGCCTGCTAAAAACCTCTTTCTCATTAACAATAGACCAAGAAAATGCTTGAACTGGAAAACGCCCATTCGAGTTTTTTACAGCAACTGGTGTACTTCGCTTTACCACTCGCCAGTTTTAAAAATATGTTATACTACAAGCAACATGAAAATGAAAAAGGCAGGAAAGATGTCTGTGAAAAAACATTTTGTACTGTATGCAGTTATATTTCTTTTTTTTAACATCCTTGGCTTTTCTTTGGCAGGGCAAGCTGAAGGGAAGGACCAAAGCTTCGCTTTTGAGCAGGGGGAAGAAATTTCGTCCATAGCTGTGGTAAAGGACGCTGCCTACCTATTAACAAGAAGTGGTTTGTACCAATGGTCCATATCAGCCGATAAAACAAAGTTTCTATCGGCTGATATAGCGTCCAGCGGAGAATACGTTAAGCAGCATACTACCCAAGCTGTAGACCCTATAACAGGGGATGATGTTACGGTGACTACCAGCGGCTATATGGATTATACAGACAGCCTTCAACACTTAATAGCCGAGGAAGGAAGGCTTTTGGCCCTAAACAGTTATACAGGCACCTTATTTGAAGTGGTAAAAAGCTGGGGAAAGTGGAAAAAAATTGAAGTAGTTGCCCTGCCCTGGGAAGATATGGTTGAAGGAGAAGGGGAAACAAGCTATGCTAAGCCCATAACCAGCATAATAAAGGAAAAAGACTGGCTATATGTTTTATCTGACCAAGGCAGCGACCAGAAGCTGTTAGGCTTTAATGTTTTTACAGGGGCTAAAAAAGAAATTTTGGCACGCCATACAAAGTGGATTTCTTCTTATAAACAGGGACAGCTTTTAGTATTAAGGTATGACCAAGACCTTGCCTTTCAAACAAGCGATGGAGTGATTGATGTTGCCGCTCTTGATCCTACCAGCGGCAATGTTACCACCCTTTTTACCATTAATGCCTATATAAATGAAGTGCAAGGCCTGTGCTACGATCAAAGCCTTGATAGAGTTTTACTAACTTTTGGCGGGCAGGTTATGAGCTGGCAGGAGCACATTGGATTAAAGCCGGCTGCCTACCTTACAGCCAACAGTGGAAACCTTTATTGGTCTGGGGTAATGGAAGGAAAAAACATCTATGTGTTGGCAACGGAGAGGGAATTTTTTACATGGGATGTTGACCCGTTAATCGCTTTGCCCCAAGCCTTGGTAATTGAAGACCATTATTTTAACCCTGAGGAGGTAAGGGCTTTTGAGCAGGCCTACCCCAATACTCCTTTGTTTTTTAAAAAAAGCACCCCAGGTGTTATGCCGGGGCAGAAGATTATGATGAAGGATGACACGGTGGATATTTTTGTGCTACACAATACCTCAGATAGTATAGACAGCTTAAAGGCAAAAGACTATTTATATAGCCTTGACCAAAGCGAAAGGCTTGCAAATGCTGTGGAAGGGATGTACCCGCAAATTACAAAAGCCCTGCACCATCAAGGGCAGCTTGTGGCTTTCCCGAAGGAAATCCAAGTGCATGCCCTACGGTGTGACTTACAGTTGTTTAATGAATTGGGTATTACCCCGCCTTTAACCTGGGCAGATATGGTTCATCTTTATGCCGACTGGGGAAAAACCTACCAGGAAATCTATCCAGACTATGCTTTAACAAGTTTTAGCCATCGTTTTGGCTCCCTGTATGGCTTAACCTACATGGCTATACAAAGCTATATGGAAGATCAGATGCTCAAAGAGGAAAACATTCATTTTGATACCCAGGAATTTATGAATATGATTACCCTTATCAATCAACGGCGGGAGGATATTAACGCGATAGAAGACCGCCTTTCTCTTGGGGGTGATAATTACCTCATAATGCAAGAGGAGATAATAAAAAACCCCGGTTTCTCTTCTTTAACCTCAAATCTTCATTCCTCTTACTTTATTCCCCAATTTATACCGGGAGAAGAGGCAATGGTTAACGGAGACCTTAGCGTATATGTGATCAATCCTTATTCTACCAACAAAGAAACGGCTCTTTTATTTTTGGAAACCCTGGCACAAAACATATTTGCAGAAAAGCGAATACGATTTTATAAAGGGGAGCATCAACCCATTTATGGGGAGGGAATGGAAGAGAATATAGACTTTTATGAGCAACGTATAGCAGAACATAAAAACAACCTTGAAAAGGCAGAACCAGCAGAGCGGGCGCAAATTGAAGAGAGGATAGCGGTAGATCAAAAACAGCTGGAGCAGTTTCAAAATGACCCTATGGCTTGGCGGGTTTCGCCTGAGGATATTAAAAGCTACCAAGGGCTTGAAAATAAATGGGGGATTATTGAGCATCCTTTGATTGGCAACAATACAGATGGGTTTGAAAGTATTATCCAAGCTTTTTCTACCAATACCATTACCCCGGAAGAACTAGTGTACAGGCTGAATGAAAAAGTGCAGATGATGGAGGGGGAAAAACAATAAAAAAAGCCCTCACACCAGTGGGGGCTTTCAAAATATATTTCCGATTTACAAATTAATACCCGGATAAAAACAGGTAGAGCGCACAAAGGAGGCATTGAGGGATTTGGCAAAGCCCCGCTGGGCCTCGCTCCGCCTCAAAACAAGGCCGTCGCATTGGGTGACTCCCTGGTCGTACAACATGGTCAGCCCCCGGTGTAAAAGGGTTTTGCCAATACCCAGCTTTCTATAGGTGGCTTTTACATATAAAGCCACCAGGTTGGCCTGGCTGCCGTGGCCGGACAAAAGCAGCTCACCAATAATTTCACTGCCTCGGTACACGGCCAGGGGCAAAAAGTGGGGTTGCTGCATAAGACGGCCTAAAAAGTGAATGTCAACAGGGGAGATGCGATAGTGATTAAGCCTTTGCAAAAAAGTGTCCTGCTCATATATGTTTTGCAGGGAAATACCGTTAATAATGGTACCCATGGGCATGCGGCCGGGAATATAGCTGGAGGAAAAGCGAACCAAATCCTCTGCATCGTCAAGGGTAAAGCCATTGTCCTGCCAAAAGGCAAGGCCGTCGACATCGTTTACGGCTACCTGACTGTACAACCTGGCAGGGTACTGGGGTGTTTGGCCCCGAAGCTGATGGGCTCTGGCCAGCAAACTGCCAAAGAGCACATATTTGTACCGATCCGGTGCATCAATTTCTATATAAAGGTTAACAGGCCTTTGGGGAAACAGTTCAGGTTGGAAAAATGGAATGATGTAGCCCATTCCCCGCTGGGTACCCACATGGTCTGCAACAAAAAACACGTTTTCAGGAGGAAGGCCTTGGTAGGGTACTTGGGGGTGATAGATGCGCATGCTTTCCATCCTTTCCAGTTTTATTACTGATCCAATTTCATTACTGATTTAATTTCATTGCAACAGCCTTTTTATTCTACATGAGTCAAAACAATTGTGCAAGGCTTTTAGTATAGATTGAGCATGAATTGGCTTAATAAACAGCCTTTAATCAAAAGCCCCCTCAAGGCTTATAGCCTTGAGGAGGAGAAGATGGGTGAATTAAGTTTATTTTAAAAAGCTTGACATAACATAACCCACGTGATTGCCGTATTGCACCTTGCTCCACTGGGCACCAGGGCTTAGTACGGTAACAGGGCTGCCATGGTTTAAACGAAGGAGTACAGGACTTGAAAGGCTTGCGGTTTTGCGCAGGTTCACAAAGCTATAGTTAGGGTGGGTAATGGTTTTTACCGGGTTGCCAGGCAGGTTATATAATTGCAGGTATCTAGACATCATCCAACCGGTTTTTCCGCTAGCCACCACCCGTACCCTGGACCATTGAACCCCTTGCTGTAATATAAGCACCTTGGTGTTGTTGCGGTATTGGCCAATAGAACGGGAGCTTTGGTCCGGCTGTTCTCTTAAGTTGAGTACCTGGTTGGTCCCGGGGTTTTTGACCAGGGCGTAGGAATCACCTTGGTTACCGCCGCTGGGCGGCGGGGTAGTGGAGCCACCGCCTGAGGAGCCGTTGCCGGTACCTTGAATACCGCTTTTCAAAAAGTTTGTATCCATAAAGCCGGTATAGCCGTCAATGGCCACCCGCCACCAGCCGTTGCCCCGGTTTAAAACCATCACATAACGGCCGCCGTTAAACTGTTTTATAACCCCATAGTCAATTGAAGGACCTTGACGTAGATTTAGCAATGTTTGATTGGGGGTGACAATGGTGGCAATGTCGTTGCTGCCAATGCCGTTGGTTACATGCAAAAGATCAGAGCGCATGTAACCAACGGTACCGTTGATGTTCACCTGATACCACCCGTTGCTTTGGCCTAGTACAAGGGCCGGTACAGAATTGTAGTATCTGCCCAAAACAGCGGCAGCGTAACTGGGCGTGGCCCGCAGGTTCGTAAAGGTAGAGGCATTGGGATTGCTCACATAACCAATGGTGGTATTGTGCATAGTGCCTAGGTTTAAATAGTTTTTGCTCATGTAGCCGTTTTTGCCGTCCATGGTTCTTACCCCGTACCAGTTTTGGGCGGTGGAAGCGGTAATCTCCACCCAGCTGCCCCTGGAATAGGCACCAAGCCATTGAGAAGAAGAATCGGGCTGGGCTCGCAGGTTCAGTTCGTCGGTGTTATAAACAACAGCAAAGTCTGCCGCCAAGGCAGCGGCAGAAAAACCAAATAAAAAAACGAGGGCAAGGCTTATGGTAACCAGCCATAAGAACTTCTTTTTAGAAGAAAAAAAGGTTAAAGTTCTTGTCATTATCGTCCACTCCTTTTGGATGTTCTACCTATATAACGTAGCAGGAAGCTTTTTTCATCCAAGAAAGATTAAAAAAATTATAATCAAACTCTCATTTGCATTCTTACGGTGAGTAAATTATACTATACAAAGAGGAATGGCAAAACGGTTCCTTATTCTATTTAAAGAAGGTGAAGTTTCTTGCGGCTAACGATGATCAGCATTGGGTCTACAGGGGATGTGCGGCCATATATTTTGCTGGGCAGGGAGTTGCAAGCAAGGGGTCACCAAATTACCATTGCGGCCTTTGAGCCTTTTGAAGATTTGGTTAGGAAGGCGGGGATGAATTTTGCCCCTCTTTCCGGTAGTGTTGAAAAATTTATGGGCGAAGTAATGAAGCCCGGTGTAAACGGCTTTACCTTTCTAAAGCACGTACAGCAAGGGCTGGGTGAGAGCATTAGTGAACTGCTGATTGACATGCAAAAAGCCTGCGAAGATGCCCAAGGGGTGATTGGTACTTTTTTTGGTACAGCCATGTACTCCATTGCCGAAAAAAATCGAATACCCTGCATACAAACCCATTATTTTCCGATTGATGAAAACAGGAGTATGCCCATTTCTTCAGCCCCGGGGCTAAACCTTGGAAAGGCCTGGAATAAAAGCAGCTACAGGATAGGCCACTTATTAATTAATTCAATCGAAAAAAAATACCTGTCTACCTGGAGAAAAAGCCAGGGTATGCGCAAACGTAAAATTACCACCACCATGGATAATACGATAAACGGTGTGCCTGTGCCCACCCTTTATGCCCTAAGCCCAGCCCTAATCCCAAGGCCGCAGGAGTGGGGGGACCATATTTATATGACGGGCTTTTGGCTTGAAAAAGAGTGTATAGATGATTTTGTACCTGATGAAAAAATGATAGCTTTTCTAAAAAAACACTCTCAAGCCATTTATATTGGCTTTGGTTCTATGGTGTCGGGAGATATGGGGGAAACCCTTCAAATTGTACTTGATGCGCTGAAAATAGCGAAAATCCCCGCAGTGCTGAGCAAGGGGTGGGGGGGGGAGCACTTGAACCTAGGAGAGCACCCTCATGTGTTTATAGCCGAATATGTGCCCCATAGCTGGTTATTTAGTCAGGTTTCGGCTGTTGTACATCATGGGGGTATCGGCACCATTGCTGCAGGCCTTTTAGCAGGTAAGCCTACCTTGGTTGTGCCCTTTGGAGGGGATCAGCCTTTTTGGGGCAACCGCATTGTAAAAATGGGATTAGGGCCTAAGCCTATTTTACGCAGCAAGCTAACAGCTGAAAAGCTGGCTAAAAAACTACTAGCATTAACGGAAAATCCGGAGTATGCCAAAAATGCTAAGGAGATGCAAAAAAAGCTGCTGAAAGAAGAAGGGATCAAAACCGCCGCAGATATTATTGAAGTAAAAATGGCAGAGGGGCTAAAGGATTAGTAGCGACGTCTTAAGTAGGCGGAAGAGTGGAAAAGTGCGAGATTGATCCCTTAGGTTATTTTAATAACCCCAAATATGTGGTGAGCCTGAGCAAGTATCAAGGTCAGTGCCTGTTTAGCCGTCATCAAACCCGGTTGACCTGGGAAACCCAAGGCGGGCATATTGAGCCAGGAGAGAGTGCCCTTGATGCGGCAAAACGAGAGTTGTATGAAAAATCGGGCGCTGTAAGTTATAAAATAAGGCCAGCCTTCGAATACTGCCACAAAGGATCCGGTGACAGCGGTGTGGTATTTGTTGTAAATATTTACCGTTTAGCACCTTTGCCAGGCAGCGAAATAACGCAAGTACAAATGTTTAAAGCCCTAGCCCAAAATTTAACCTATCCTGCCATTACCCCTGTACTGATTCAAGAGACGGAAACTTGTTTTAGCTGGTACTTTTATTAAACGTAAGAAG
>CAYFQH010000024.1:0-31492 GCA_964345215.1 uncultured Oscillospiraceae bacterium
CCAACTACGGAAAAGCCACCGTTCGTTGCGTGTGTGGTGAAACATTTGAAACCGGCTCTACTAAACCAGAACTGAAAGTTGAAATTTGTTCCAAATGTCATCCTTTCTTTACTGGAAAGCAAAAACTGGTTGATACCGGTGGACGTGTTGATCGCTTTAAAAAGCGTTTCGGCCTGTAGTGTTATTCTTACAAGGAGGCAGATCTTATCAGGTCTGCCTCCTTTTCTATAAAAGTAAAATCCTTTAAACATAAAAATCAAAAAAGAATTGAGTGATTAAGATGAGTATTGCCCAAAAAAAAGGCAGGATTGATATTGGTGGTCAAGCCGTAATGGAAGGGGTTATGATGAAATCTCCCGAAGCCATTGCCATTGCCGTGCGCAAAGATGACGGTTCTATTGTCGTTACAAGGCAGGAATATACCTCCCCCGCCAAAAAACACCCTTGGATGCGCTGGCCCATTATCAGGGGCATTGTCAACATGGGTACCATGTTCTCTATGGGGATGCGCACCCTGCAAACCAGCGCAGAAATGCTGGGGATGGAAGAAGAGGAACCCAGTAAATTTGAAAAATGGCTTTCAGAAAAATTTGGCAAATCCATCGACAAGGTGATTATGGGCATAGCCGTTGTGCTGGCTATCGCCCTGTCAGTAGGTCTTTTTATTGTGCTTCCAGAAGTGGTGGCTTCCCTTGTGCGAAAAGTCATTCATAACAAGGTTGCCGTTAACCTGATCAGCGGCGTGGTTCGTATTCTCATATTAATTGGCTATATGCTATTTTGTACCCTTGTGCCCGATGTGCGGCGCACCTTTCAATATCATGGAGCCGAGCACAAAACTGTATACTGTTTTGAAAACAAGCTGCCCTTAACCCCTGAAAACGCCCAAACTTTTTCAACCCTTCATCCCCGTTGCGGCACCAGCTTTATATTGATTGTGTTTGTACTGTCTATTTTGCTCTATACTGTTGCCGGTTATAATGGTACCAATTATATTTTAAGGGTTTTAAGCCGTTTGGCCCTTTTGCCCCTTGTGGCAGGAGTAAGCTACGAAATTTTAAAAGGACTGGCCCATGCAGATAACAAGCTGGTTCGTGCCCTGCGCTGGCCCGGGTTAATGATGCAAAAATTAACCACCAAACAGCCTGATGATCAAATGGTTGAAGTGGCCATTGTAGCCATGGAAACTGCCCTGTATGGCCTGCCCCAGGGAGAGTTAACCGAAGAAGGTTATACTCGCATTACCAGCTTTCCTGCTCAATATGGCTCAAGAGAAAATGAAGAGGGTAAAGAAGAAGTCCCCGCTGTGCCTCAGGCCGTTGCTTCGGTGCCTGCCCCTTGAACACAGATCGACCAAGTCAAGGCTTTTTGTATGAGCAAGCCTTAACCCGGGGTACTGCCTTGCTGGATGAGGCTCATGTCCCTAACAGCGCCTTTGACAGTGAAAGCCTTTTGGCCTATGTGTTAGGCCTTTCCCGTTTTGACGTGCTGCTTAATAAAAAGCAGGTGATGAGCCCTAATGAATATAAAACATATATGAGCCTTGTTTTAAAAAGGGCCTCCCGTATCCCCTTGCAGCATTTAACAAAAATCCAATATTTTATGGGACACCCCTTCATGGTTTCTCCAAAGGCTCTCATTCCTCGAGGCGAAACAGAATTATTATGTGAGCAAGTAATATTGTATGTAAACAGCCTTCAAAAAAAAGATATAACCATATTGGATTTGTGTACGGGCAGCGGTGCCTTAGCCGTTTCTCTTGCTTTGGCGTTGCCTTATGCAAAGATCAGCGCCTGCGATATTTCAGAGGAAGCCCTTGGTGTTGCAAAACAAAATACTTTGCTTTTAAAGGCAGAAGTTGCCTTTTACCAGGGCGACTTTTTAGCTGCCGTACAGGGGCAAACCTTTGATGTAATTGTAACTAATCCCCCCTATATTCCCACAGAATATCTGGCAACGCTGCAAGAGGAAGTGCGCCGGGAGCCTAGCCTGGCTCTAGACGGAGGAGAGGACGGCCTTGTTTTTTACCGTAGGCTAGCCCAGGAAGGAGAAGGGTTTTTAACCCCCCTAGGGCGGATTTTTTGCGAAATCGGTTATGATCAAGGCATCAGCGTACCTGCACTTTTTAAAAGACAAAGCTTTAAAACCAGCCTTTTAAAAGATTTAAACCAGCAGGACCGGATGGTCATTGCATATAAATAAAATCATTTTCGTTGGAGGAATTTATGTTTGATAAATTTGAATGGATGAAGCACCGCTACGACGAGCTGTCTACAGCGGTTTCTCAGCCGGAAATAATAGCCGACCAAGAGAACTGGCAAAAACTGTTAAAAGAACACGCCAGGCTGGAGCCGGCCGTTGCCGCCTGGAGTCGGTATCAAAAACTTCTTGAAGAGATTACCGGTAGTGAAGAAATGCTGTTAATCCCCGAAATGGAGGAAATGGCCAAAGAAGAATTAAAAGGCCTGATGAACGAAAAAGAGCAAATGGAGAACGAGCTGAAGGTTCTTCTTTTGCCCCAGGACCCTAATGACGACCGAAACGTTATTTTAGAAGTGAGAGGCGGTGCCGGAGGCGATGAGGCCAGTCTTTTTGGTGCCCTTTTACTTAGAATGTATACCCGCTATGCCGAGCGGAACAACTATAAGCTTGACCCTATCGCCATGAATATGACAGAACTTGGAGGCGTGAAGGAAGCGGTGGTTTCTATCAGCGGCAACGGGGCTTTTAGCCGCCTAAAGTTTGAAAGCGGTGTACACCGGGTACAGCGGGTGCCTTCAACAGAGTCTAGCGGCCGCATTCATACCAGCACTTGTACTGTGGCTGTTTTACCCGAAGCAGAAGATGTGGAAGTAAACATCGATCCTAATGATTTACGGGTAGACGTGTACCGCTCCAGCGGCCATGGGGGGCAGAGCGTTAACACCACCGACTCGGCGGTACGCATTACCTATATTCCCACAGGCCTGGTAGTAACCTGCCAAGATGAAAAAAGCCAGATCAAAAACCGGGATAAGGCTATGAAAGTGCTTAAATCCCGGCTCTACGAGCAAATGCAGGCCGAAAATAACGCAGCCTATGCTCAGCACCGAAAGGGACAAGTAGGCACAGGAGACCGGAGCGAACGGATTCGCACCTATAACTTTCCCCAGGGCCGGGTAACCGACCATCGCATCGGCCTGACCTTATACCGTTTGGAAGAAGTGCTGGACGGGGATTTAGATGAGATTATTGATGCCCTGCAGATCGAAAGCCAGGCAAAACAGTTAGAACAATTAAGTGAAGGTGCTTAACAGTGACCAACCAGTATAACACCCAGTGCCTAAGCCCCAGTGAGGATAACATCAGCTATGCCGCTCATCTTTTGCAAAAAGATGAGCTGGTTGCTTTTCCCACAGAAACGGTCTATGGCCTTGGAGCCAACGCCCTAAATGAAGAAGCAATTAAAAAAATTTTCATTGCTAAACAGCGCCCCATGGATAATCCCCTGATTGTACACGTGGCTAAAAAAGAAGACATCTATCCCCTATGCCATGTAACCTCCCTTGCCCAAACCCTGATTGAATCTTTTTGGCCCGGGCCTCTTACCTTGCTGCTGCCCAAAAAAAACACCGTGCCTAATATTACCACCGGTGGCCTTAAAACTGTAGCCCTGCGCATGCCCAACCACCCTGTAGCCTTGGCCTTGATCAAAAAGGCCGCCTGCCCTGTTGCTGCTCCCAGTGCCAACCGTTCTGGCCGACCCAGCCCTACAAGAGCCCAGCATGTATATGACGACATGGCCGGCCGCATCCCTTTGGTGCTGGATGGGGGCCCAAGCAACATCGGGGTTGAATCAACGGTGCTGGATATTAGCGGCGAACACCCGCAAATTCTCCGCCCCGGTGGGGTTACCTTTGAAATGTTACTGCCCTACTGTAGGGATATTACGGTTAATCAAAGTATATTGGCCCCCCTTACAAAGGATGAACCCGCCCTTTCTCCCGGTATGCGCTATAAACATTATGCCCCCGTCGGAACCTTAACTATGGTTGAAGGAAGCAGCGAAAAAGTAATTAGCCAGTGTATCATTCTTTATGACCAGGCGGTACAAAACCGCCAAAAAGCAGCGATTTTTGCCTTTACTGAGCATGTTCATGCCTATGGTTCCCGGCATGTTATGGATTTAGGCAGCAAAAAAGAGCCCCAACAGGCTGCAGCTAAGCTTTTTGATGTGTTGCGGGATATGGATCACCAGCAAGTGCAGGTTATGTTCAGCGAAGTGCTGCCACCCCAGGGCATGGGCCTAGCAGTAATGAACCGCCTGGGCAGGGCTGCCGCTTTTCGCAAAATCCAAGTTGACTAACGTCCCTTTTAGGAGGATTTGATTGAATATATTGTTTGTTTGTACCGGCAATACCTGCCGAAGCCCCATGGCTCAAGGGCTATACAACACCATTAGCCAAAAAAAAGGCCTTCCCAATATAGCCGACAGTGCAGGACTCTTTGCCCCTACCGGCTCCCCCGCCTCTTCCTATGCTCAGAAGGCCATGGCAGACCGGGGTATTGATATCTCTTTCCACAAGGCCAAGCAAGTGACAAAACAGTTAATGGAAGAAGCTGATATGGTCATTCCTATGACCCTTGGCCATTACCAGGCCCTGCTGAACCAGTTTCCACAGTATAAAAAAAAGCTGCACCTGCTTACCGAAGCTGTGCAGGATCCTTTTGGGGGCAATATGGCCAGTTACGAAAAAACAGCTGCCCAGCTGGAGCAGCTCATTGAGGAACTGTTTTAAAAAGTGCCTTTTAGCTGCCTTATTCTTTTAAAGCTCATACCATCTAGATTCTAGTGTTGATTATTGCCGTCTTTTGCTTCATAGATGCTGGCCACTGTGAATGAAAGCCCTTTAGCGCTGTTTTATTTAACTAAACAAAAAAAGAGCGGTGTCCGCTCTTTTTTTCTTACTCTTCCTCTTCGTCTGTGCCGGGCAAATCTCCATTATGGAAAACATTTTGAACATCATCGTTATCTTCCAGCATTTCTAAAAGCTTTTCGATTTTGTCAATGGTTTCCTCATCTTCAATGGCCACGGTGTTTTGGGGGATTTTTTCCAGCTGGGCCGAGAGAAATTCAAACCCCAGCTTTTCAAGTTCGTCCCGCACCTTTGGAAAATCTTCTGTAGATGTGTAAATTTCAAAGCTGTCCTCTTCATCCAAAACATCTTCAGCGCCGACTTCCAAGGCTTGCATCATCACTTCGTCCCCATCCATTTGGGGGCTTTTCTCAACAATCAGCAAGCCTTTTTCGTCAAACATGTAGCTTACACTGCCCGTTGTGCCCAAGTTGCCGCCGTTTTTTGAAAACGCATGGCGAATTTCCCCCGCGGTTCGATTCCGGTTATCGGTAATAATTTCAGCAATCACAGCAATGCCGCCAGGGCCGTAGCCTTCATAAGTGATTTCTTCATAGTTTACGCTGCCCAGCTCCCCCGACGCCTTTTTGATAGACCGGGTTATATTGTCATTTGGCATGTTGTTGGCCCGGGCTTTTATAATTACGTCACGAAGTTTTCCGTTCAAATCCGGATCACTTCCTCCCTCTTTTACAGCCAGGGCAATTTCTCTGCCGATTTTTGTAAAAATTTTACCCCGCTGAGCATCTGCTTTTCCTTTTTTATGTTTGATGTTGGACCATTTCGAGTGTCCCGCCATTGTAAAACCTCCCAAGGCATATTGTTTTAAAAATATCAGCATATTATGATAGCATAGCCCTTTCTCACCCGTCAAGTAAAGGACGGATAATACATCACGCCACCATGACGCCAGATCCCTTCGCTTTTCTCATACCCTGCTCTATAGTACAGGCTGCCCCAGTCAGGGCAGGCTAACAGATTCCCCGCTCATACATTCACATAGATATGTACTTCCCTATCCTGGGTCTTAATACTGAGGATATACCAGGGCTCTTCCAAACGAAGGGACTCGCTTAATAAATTTGTTAATCCTTTTATTCTTGTTTCCATTTTACTAGGTTAACATGATGATTGCGATTTTGGGAGTAGAGCCGGTTAATGCCTTCATCCAAAGCCCTTACCAATAGGTTTGGGGTTTTAAGCACCCCAACTTCTTCACCTTCAAATATTTGATTCCATTTTTTGATACATCGGTCATCAAGCAGTTTCACTTTAAATCATCCCCCTTATTTGCTAAAAACACAAAGGCAAAACCAGCGCTTATCCTTTGTGACCGGGCTTTCACAGAAACAGGGCTAAACCTGATAGTTGGTGGAAGTAACCTCCCCACCCCGGCCTGTCCAGTCTGTGTGGTAAAATTCTCCCCTAGGCCTGTCAATCCGCTCGTAGGTATGGGCACCAAAATAATCCCGCTGAGCCTGTATTAAATTGGCCGAACCCCGATGGGTAGTATAACCATCAAAATAGCTGAGGGCGCTGGCCATAGCCGGCATGGGAATGCCCTGTAAAATACCCTTTGCAACCATCTGCCTCCAAGGGGATACTAAGGGGGTTATTTGCTTTATAAAATAAGGGGAAAGCAATAGATTGAGCAAGCCTTCCTGGCAATCGTATGCGGCCTTGATGTCTTCTAAGAAGCGGCTGCGGATGATACATCCCTCCCGCCAGAGCATGGCAATGGCACCGAAATCAAGGCTCCACCCTTCCTTTTGGCTCATTTTACTCAAAAGGGCAAAACCCTGGGCGTATGACATCATTTTTGATGCATACAGGGCCTGGCGGAGATGCTCGAGCATTTCATCTTCATTTTCCGGCAATAGACTGTTGTTTTTTTTGGGGTACTGCTCCTCCCCCTGCTTGCGCTCCTCCTTTATGGTCGACAAAAACCGTCCAAAGGTGGCCTCGCCAATTAAGGTTAGGGGTACGTCCTCTTCTAAAGCAGAGATGACCGTCCACTTTCCTGTTCCTTTTTGCCCTGCTGTGTCTAAAATTCGGTCAATAACGGCATGCCCATCTTCATCGTTATAAGCCAAAATATCCCCTGTAATGCCGATTAAATAGCTATCAAGCTCGGTTTTATTCCACTTTTTAAATGCCTTTGCCATTTGGCTGTTGGTCATCAAAAGGCCGTCGCGCATAAACTGATAGGCCTCAGCAATCAACTGCATATCGCCATACTCTATACCATTGTGCACCATTTTTACAAAATGCCCTGCTCCCCCCGGTCCAACCCAGTTGCAGCAAGGGCTGCCGTCTGCTGCCTTGGCGCTGATGGCCTGTAAAATATTTTTGATATGCGGCCAGGCTTCTTTTGCCCCTCCGGGCATCATAGAGGGACCGTGAAGAGCTCCCTCTTCCCCGCCGGAAACCCCCATGCCAACAAATAAAATGCCTTTTTCTTTAAGGCGCTGAACCCTTAAGGCCGTATCCATATAATGGCTGTTGCCCCCGTCGATGATAATATCCCCCTCATCTAAAAGGGGTAAAAGTTGGTCAATTACCGTATCTACCGGGTTTCCTGCCCTGATCATCAGCAAAATAGTTCTAGGCGAAGTTAAATTTTGAACCAGTTCCTCTAAGGTATAGCTGGGTATAAAATTTTTATCCTTCCCTTCCTTTTCCATAAAGGCCCTGGTCCATTGACCTTCTTTATTATAGATGGCCACCCTGTAGTTCCGGCCTTCCATATTTAAACCAAGGTTTTTTCCCATAACTGCAAGACCAATCAAGCCAATATGCGCTTTTTCCATCTTCATCCCCGCCTTTATATTTTACACTACCTTTGAACCCTTGCATTGCCCTTGTAAATGTTCCAAACCTGTTCTTCATCCGCTGGGGTTGCATAATCCGTGTACATTGTAGCTGCCAAAGCCCCAGTTGCCCAGGCAAAGGCCAGGCAGTCTTCAGGGGGCTTGTGGGTAATCAGGCTATATAAAAGGCCGCCTACAAAACCATCCCCACCGCCAATCCGGTCAAGCACTTCAATGGTCCTAGGCGGCTGAATATACCACTGGCCACCGGTATATAACAAAGCTCCCCACTGGTGGCTGTTGGCACTTTGTACCGCTCTTAAAGTGTTGGCATATACAGATGCTTTAGGGTAGGTTTTTTCAACCAATTTTATCATTTGCCGATAAGCGGACATCTCTTCTTCAATACTACTGCCCCCTGTCTTGGGACCTTGGATGCCCAGAGCCAACTGATAGTCTTCTTCGTTTCCGATTAAAATATCTGAAAGAGAGGCAATCTTATGAAAAACAGCCCTTAACTCTTGTTCCCTTCCTTCCCAAAAGCTTTGCCTATAGTTTAAATCAAAAGATACACAGGTTCCCTGGGTTTTTGCATACTGGGCCACTTCAAGGCAGCAAAGGCTGGTTTGAGGGCTCATGGCCGCAATAAGGCCCGACAGGTGCAAAATCTTACAGCCTTGTTTTTTAAAAAGCCTTTCCAAATCATAATCTGCAGCATCAAGGGTTCTGCCAACCTCACCTGCCCGGTCATTATGAACGCGAGGTCCTCTTACCCCATAACCGCTGTCGGCAATATTAAATTGGTGCCGGTAGCCCCAAGGGCCTTGCTGATCTACCTCGGGTCCTTCATAGGCAATACTGCGCTGACCCAGCTGCCCCTTAATAAACTGGGCAATGGGGCTTTGTTTTACAAACTTTGTAAGAACCTTTGTATTTAGCCCCAAGGAAGCACTGATGTTAAGCACATTTGTTTCTGCCGAGGTGGCTTGCAGTTCAAAGAGGCTGCTTATGTGAACGGGCTGCCGATTTACAGGGGTGATACGAACCCCCATGCTAGAAAGCGTAATGATGTCATATAGGGCACTATTCTTTATGTTCATAGGTTTCTCCTTATTAAATAGATCAATGGACACAATCTATCAGGATTATTTTATTTGATCATATCACAGGCAGGGGCAGGAATCAATTTTCATTTTTCGTCTTTAAAAAAGAAGCCTTTTTTATAAAAGTATCTTGCTTCACTCATTCAATTGCAGTATGATGAATAAAAACAACCTATACTCCGGGTGGATATATGGAAAGGCAATGTATTATGATAGAAGATAACGTTTTACAGGTGTGCGTAAACCATGGCTGCCCTTATATAAAACTTTGAAGAAGGCCGCTTTAAAAATTCTTAACTCCTTTGAGGAAGTAGAAAATCAAAAAGCCATTGTATGGAAACATCATTCCGCTTTTGCCGAAATCAAGCCTAAAAAAAGCGGTCTTACCCTTTCTTTCCCCTTAAACAGCCTTCATTTAGAATGGGAACCGACCCAAACCCTTCAAATATCAAAAAACAGAATTAGCCATACCTTTGAACTTACAACCCCTGAGCAAATCATAAAAATTCTTCCCGGCCTGCAAGCTGCTTATGACCTTACAATAAACCAAAAACCCTTAGGCCGGGCCCCTAAAACCAACTACACCAATGTAGATGAGTACATTGGCGCCTTTGATCCACAGATCAGAGAAATACTAGATAAAATAAGGAGTATCATTTTAAGCGCTCTTCCTATGGCAACTGAAAAAATCAGCTGGCAGATGCCCACCTATTTTTTTAAAGAAAACCTGATTCACTTTGCTGCTGCCAAAAACCACGTGAGCATTTTTCCCACACCTGAAGCCATTGCCTTTTTTAATGAGCGCCTAAAACAATATTCTACCCGAAAGGGTACCGTTCAGTTTCCCTACGCAAAGGAGATTCCCTACCAACTCATCGGCGAAATTGCCCTTTGGCGCTATCATGAAGTAGCATCAAAATAAGTGGAGCCTTAAAATGCAAAAAAGCGGCACTATTGCCGCTTTTTTATTGCTAAAATCAATTCTTGTCCTCTCCGGCCCACAGCTCTAAGATTTTCTGGCTTCTGTTAATAAAGTCTGTAATCTCTTCTGCTTCCAGGGGCTGGGCGGCCATGCGGGCCAAATCGTATACCTGCTTGGATAAAAGGGTTGTTTCCTCCCCCGGCTCTTTATCTGCAAGCGCTTTTATGACCGGGTTTTTACGGTTTAAAACAAGGGTAAAGCGGTCGGGCATCTTAAAACTCTGCCCGTACATTTTGCTCATTTCCTTAAAGCGGCGGCTTTGCTCATCTTCTACCACCATGGCACTTAGATTTTCATCGGCCAGAGATTCAATTTTCACTTCCAGCTCCTGCTGATCAAGGGTGCTTCTAAAAAGTTCCTGCATTTTTTCCTGATCAATGCCATAGCCGGTCTCGTCCTCTTTTTCTACCAAGCCACTAATATCCCCATCGACCCGTACAAAGGAAACCCCGTCTTCCAATCCGGCACCGTATTCCATAAAGGATATAAAGTTGGAATCGATGATGTTTTCCAATACCACCACATCAATTTCTCTGTTGGTATATAGAGCTACCGAGGCAGCCTGGCGTTTTTTATCGTTGGTATAGATCACCTTTTTATCGGTTTTATCCTTATTGCGCAGCAAATACTCATCTAACGTATAGTATTTATCATCGGTTGATTTAAATAGAATGCTGCCCCTTACACTTTCAAAAAACTTTTGGTCTTTCAAACAGCCAAATTTAATAAAAGGATGAATATCATCCCAATATCCTTCATAGGCTTCCCGCTGGGTATTAAACAAACCATTTAACTTATCTGCTACTTTTTTAGTAATATGGGCAGATAGGCGGCGCACATAACCATCGTTTTGCAAAAAGGAGCGGCTGACGTTCAAAGGTAAATCAGGGCAGTCAATAACACCTTTTAAAAGCATTAAAAACTCCGGTATAACCTCTTTTATGTTGTTGGCTACAAACACCTGGCCGCTAAAGAGCTTAATCTCCCCTTCGTTGGCTCCAAACTCGTTACTCAGCTTGGGAAAGTATAAGATGCCCTTTAAATTAAAGGGATAATCAACATTTAAGTGAACCCAAAAAAGCGGGTCTTCAAAGGTATGAAAGGTTTTTTTATAAAATTCAACATACTCTTCGTCCGTACAATCCTTTGGGGCTTTAAGCCATAGGGGGTAGGTGTCGTTAATCAGCTGTGGCTGAGGTAAAACCATTTCTTTAGGCCCATTGGCATTATCGGTACTATCCCCTTCTTCCCCCTCTGCTTTGGGCTCCTTTGGGGCTTCTACCAAAGTCATATCCTGTAAGTAAACCGGGTAAGGCATAAAGGCGCAGTAACGGTTTAACACTTCCTGGACCCTTAATACCTCAATAAACTCTTCTTCATCTTGGCCAATATCCAAGGTGATTATGGTACCCCGGTCTTTTTTTTCCGACGGAGCCATGGTAAAGACCATGCCGTCTTCACTTTCCCAGCGAACCCCCTGGCTGCCTTCTTTATAGGAAAGGGTGTTGATGGTTACCTTTTTGGCTACCATAAAGGCCGAATAGAAGCCCAAACCAAAGTGCCCGATAATACCGCCTTTACCCTCGTTTTCGCCGGTATAGTTTTTCAAAAACTCTTCCGCGCTGGAAAAAGCCACCTGGTTAATATACTTTTCAACCTCTTCCCCAGTCATGCCAATGCCATTATCAATAAAGCGCAACTGTTTGTTGTGAGTGTCCACCTCAAGGGTAACCTTAAAGTCCTCTTGGGCACCTGGATGAATCATTTTATACTTGGTAATGGCATCGCAGCCGTTTGAAACCAGCTCCCTGATAAAAATATCTTTGTCAGAATAGAGCCAGCGTTTAATAATGGGCATAATGTTTTGCGCATGAATTGAAATATTCCCCTGTTTTGAAGTCATGTTTTTTCCTCCCTGTAAAGCCTTTATACAATAAACAATACCCATACAAGCATGTTCATGTTTTGCAGGGTATCGTTTGTTTAAAGCTTTTTAAGGCAAAAACCTTATAAAGCTTAAATTCTTCTATTATCTTATCATATTTTCGGCTTATTCTCCATGGGCATTTGTAAACAGTTTTAAAACATTTTTGTATCAATACTTGCCAATAGGAGGCTGTACATCATCCGGCAGGGGGCAAACATACTTACCGCCGTTTCGGGCCAGCACCTCTGCCTTGCCTTGTTCAACGGCTTTAGGGTTCTCTATCAGACGGATGGCACTAAGGGCCATCACTTTAACGGCTGTCATCATTCCCTTTTCGCCGGCGGCAGAACAGGATTGGCCTACGGTTTGCCAGGTGTGTCCCACATTTCCTAGGCAGTTGGTCGCCGTTCGTATCTGCAGGGTAGGCACAATGTAACTTACATCCCCTACATCCGTTGACCCACCAGATATTTCTACCGTTAGAGGGTCATACTTTTCAATCCAGTTGCTCAAGGGTTTTTCCATAAGGGCTTCTGCTCTCTCCTTACCATATTTTTGTATAAGGCTCTGGGTAATATTTTGTAAAATATTTTCGTCATGAGACTGTAAGTAGGCCCTGGCGCTAATATAATCTTCTTCCGTCCAACTAGGGGCACCCACTTCCTCATAGGCTTCTTGAGCTACCCGGGCCAAAGCCATATTGGGGCTGTAATCGGAAAAACCCATGGTCAATTCATAGCTTACCGCGGTTTCCGTCATCATGGCGGCACCCTTAGCCACTTTTACAAGGCGATCAAAAAGTTCTTTTGTTTGGTATACCTTCGGCGAACGCACCTCGTATTTTACAGTTGCCCTGTCTTGGACCACATTGGGGGCCGTTCCCCCTACATCGGAATAAGCGTAGTGAATACGGGCTTTATCAATCATATGTTCCCTAAGGTAGTTCGAGCCTACGCTCATCAGCTCCGCTGCGTCCAGGGCACTTCTGCCTAAATGGGGGGTGCCCCCTGCATGGGCGCTGATGCCTTTAAAATAGAAGTTGGCCCCTAAAATAGCGTTACAGGGGTTATAGTCAATGCCGTTCACTGTGGAAGGGTGCCAGGTGAGGATAAAATCCGCCTCGTCAAAAACCCCGGCCCGGCCCATAAATTGTTTGGACCCGGCTCCTTCCTCGCCTGGGCATCCGTAGTAAATTACCTTGCCGCTGATGTTGTTTTGAATAAGGTAGTCTTTTAGAACAAGGGCAGCACCCACCGCCCCGGCCCCCAGTAAATTATGGCCGCAGCCATGGCCCGGATCCCCTTGTTTTATGGGCTCGGCGGTTTTTATCCCTGCTTTTTGGCTAAGGGCATCCAAAGCATCATATTCCCCTAAAAAACCTACGCTCATCCCCCCGGTGCCCTGGGCAAAGGTGGCAGTAAAAGCCGTTGGAATGCCCGCTACTCCTTCATCTACTTTAAAACCTTCCTCTTTTAAAACATCTACTAGCAGGGCAGCCGATTGAAACTCTTCATAAGGCAACTCTGCATAGGCCCAAATTTTTCGGCTTAAATCAGTCAATTTGTTCTCCATTTTATCACTTGCGCTAAGCACATATTCTAACGGTTTCATACTTTCTCCTTATAAAATACTGTTTAAAAATTGTTTGGTTTTAGGTTTTTGAGGAGTATCTAATATTTGGCTTGGGGTCCCTTGCTCATAAATTTTCCGGTCGCAAACAAATAAAATACGGTCGCTAATCTCCCTGGCAAAGGGAATTTCGTGAGTAACAATTAAAATGGTCATATTGGAGTTTATCAAATCCCGAATCACTTCCAATACTTCCCCTACCATTTCCGGGTCCAAGGCACTGGTAGGTTCGTCAAAGAGCATAATTTTGGGCTTCATGGCCAGGGCTCGTATAATGGCCAGCCGCTGTTTTTGACCGCCAGAGAGCCTGGAGGGGTATTCATCCCGCTTATCCATAAGGCCAACCCGCTTCAAAAGTTCCTCGGCCAGTAAAACTGCTTCCTCCCGGGGCATTTTAAGCTCTACCATAGGGGTTAAAATAATATTTTCAAGGGCGGTTAAGTGTGGAAACACATGAAATTGTTGAAAGACCATGCCAATGTTTTGGCGTACTTTGGCAATGTTCACTTTTTTTTGTGTAATGTCCACCCCGTCGATAATGACCTGCCCTTTTTCCGGTACTTCCAGCAGGTTAATGCAGCGAAGCAAAGTGCTTTTTCCGCCTCCGGAGGGGCCGATAATCGAAACCACCTCGCCTGGGTAAAAGTTTTCTGATACATTCTCCAGCACCTTTAAATCCCCAAAGGTCTTAGATAGATTCTTTACTTGTATAAGGGGTGCCGACGAAGAGTTTGGAGAAAGTGAACCTCTTTGCGGGTATTGGCTTGGCTTCACTGCGCATCAGTTTCCTTTCCATAGCGTTAACGCCTTTAGACAGGCATGAAATTAAAATATAATACACAATACCGGAGATGATTAGCGGTGTTAAAGGCGAGAATGTGGCGGCTTGTACGGTTTTATAAGCAGTCGTTAGCTCTGCAATGAAAAAAACTGAGGCCAGAGAAGTTTGTTTTACAATGGATATATATTGGTTACCCAAGGCCGGCAAAATGTTTTTGGCTGCCTGGGGCATTACAATGCGGGTAAAAACATTTTTTTTGCTCATACCGAGGCTTTGGGCGGCTTCAACCTGTCCCTGGTCAACTGATTGGATGCCGGCCCGGATCACTTCACTTACATAGGCAGAAGTGTTAATGATCAATGCCGTTACGATGCAGGCTGTGTCAGACAGGCTAAATGGCAGTACTTTGGGCAGGAGCAGCCAAAAGAAGTACAGCTGCAATAAAATAGGGGTTCCCCTGATAACAGACATATACCCATCGGTTACTTTTCGCAAAACCTTGTTTTGCGACATTTTGGCAAAGGCAATGGCTATGCCGAAAATAGTTGCAAACAGGGCTGTAACCAGTGAAAGCCATAAGGTTCCTATCAGACCTTCGGTAAAAACGGGAGCGTATTTTTGCAGCATATCAATCATGGTTTTCATTTTATTACTCCTTACAACCCCAAGGTGCGGGCATACTCTTTATACTGGCCGTACCACTGTTCATACTGTCCGGTTTCTAAAACCTGGTCAATAAGGGTATTCACGTAGTCTCTTAAGGCATCTTCCCCTGGGGGCAGTGCAATGCGGGTTCCGTCCAGTTCCTCGTCGACCACAAAGCGGAATCCTTCAACCACAGCTAAGCCGCTTTGAGGGTTGGCATCAATGTAGAGTTTAGCCAAATCAATACTGGTAATGGAAACATCGGCCTTGTTTTCCTGTACGGCCAGGTACCCATCCATAGTGGAGGAAACCCGCTTTAAGGTTTTATATCCGGGCACCTGTTCGTTTACAAATACTTCTTGAAGGGAACCGCTTTGAACCACCACAGTTTTGTCGGCCAAAGAGGCAGCATCGGTAATGGTGCCAATGTCTTCTTTGCGTACCAGCAGCCCATGGCCTTCACTGGTTTTAGAAAAATAGTAACCTTTGCTTAAGTTCATGTTCTTGTTCCGTTCCGGGGTATAAGACAAGGCAGAAATTGCCATATCGTACTTACCGGCAGCAACTCCGGCCAGCACAGCCGAAAATTCCAAGGGAACGATTTTAAGCTCTACTCCCAAGGCGCCCGCAATGTATTTTGCCAGTTCAATATCGCTGCCTACATACTTTTCATTATCGGGTTTAGAGGGATCAATAAATTCATTAGGGGCGAAGTAAGGCTCGGTTGCCACTTCTAAAACGCCTTTTTCTTTAATGCTATCCAAGCGATTTTTACTTTGTTTAGGATGAGCAGATTGGCTACATCCCGTTAAAATAATTAGAAGTACAACCAAGAGCAATGTAAGTGATTTTTTCATCCTGCTCATCCTTTCATTTTAGTATGGTTGTATGTTATCACGTTACTGTATTAAAGTCAAGCGTATTTTTTTTAATACAACATAAATACATTCGCCTAATGTTGAGCTCTTCTCTTGGCTAATTGAACACAAAAAAAGAGTCTACCCTCCCCAAATCAGCGGAAGATGTAACTCTTTATTAGTTTTTAATTATATTTTACAGCTGTACAAACTGGGCCAGCAGTTCAGCAGTTTTTTCAACACCCAGGGCAGCGGAATTAACACAAAGGTCAAAGCTTTCCCGTTTTCCCCATTTGTTTGAGGTATAGTATTCGTAATAATTAGCCCGCTGTTTGTCTACTTTTTTAATTTGATCTTGGGCCTTATCTTTTTCTTTGCCATAATATTTTACTGCTCGTTCAATTTTAGATTCCATGGGAGCCTGAATGAATATTTTAACAAGGCGAGGATCTTCTTGCAACACCCAGTCGGCGCAGCGGCCAACAATAACACAGGGCCCTTCTTTGGCGATTTGTTTAATGGCTTCAAACTGTGCTAGGAAAATTTTATGGTTTAAAGGCAGTTCCGTATACCCATCCAGTAAATTGCTTCTGCCAGGCAGGCTGGCCATTAAGGAGAACAGATAGCTTCTTGTGGTTCTCTCGTCATATTCTTCAAAAAACTCTTTGCTTATTCCACTTTCTTTGGCGGCCAAGGTTAAAATTTCCTTATCATATAAAGGAACATTCAGTTTTTTAGCCAGTATTTGAGCAATATAGCGCCCACCGCTTCCATATTCTCTGCTGATGGTAATAATTTTGTTCATAATAACCCTCCTTGTGCCTTTAGTAAACAATGGATATGAGCTTTTACCGCCTGTTCCTACCCTCATTATATATCATTTTTCAATAATAAGATAGCTGTAAACAAGCCTGTCGTATAAATATTTGGTTGTATACACTACAAGAGATGTCTTTTTAAAAAATAAAAAACCTTGGCTTAACCCCTGCAGCATCGCACAAGGCAGAAAGGCTTTAAATCATATAAAATTTTTAACATAATTAAGCTATATGCCAGGCAATCATCCAAGACAACGAACAGCATATTAAAATCGATTTTATGCTGCCAAAGAATCGGGCCGCAGTTTAGCACCAGTTATGTAAAGGCCTTGTTATCCAATACTGTACCTTTTATACCTCTTCTTTTTGAAGGGCAATTTCTTCAAATTCAAAATTTCCTTTTAAGGAAAATGTGTCAAAAAATTCGCTTTCAATCCATCCCATTTGTTATGATCATCGTGCAAAATTTCTTTAAAGACATACAGGTATTCCACCCTGTCAATGGTTTTTTGATATCAAGGTCCAACTCCTCCTGTGTTTCCAGTATCAGCGTTTGGCCAATTCTTTCGCCTTTTTCAATATGCCCGGCAGCAGATACATACCACAAGTTGGCGCCTGTTTGCTTTAAAGGGCTGCGCTGCTGTAAAAGAATCTGATCTTTTTGGTTTAAAATCCATAAATAAACTGCCCAATGGCATATACCCTTTTGATGGGGCAGGCTTCGCTTCCCTTTTTTCCCTGTTTTTTTGCCAAATTAATTATATACATCAAAATATTCCATTGCCCCGCCTTGGTATTTTTATTTAATCATTATGTTATAAATAAAAGGGTAAAAGCAATGTTTTGATTGTTGCTTTTACCCTTTTGGCTTTTTATACTTTACCTGGTTACCTGGCTTCCTTCACTTCCATCCAAAGGGCATTGTAAATGGCCGCCACATCATGTACATCATGAAAAAACTCGCAGCGGTCAACAATATCTTGAGTAGGATTCATGGTTAAGTTGTTTTTGTACTCATCCCCCATCAGCTCAATGGCACCCATATTGGGAGAAGAGTACCAAATTTCTTCACAATTCATCTGGGCAATTTCAGGCCGGCAAAGAAATTCAATAAATTTTTCCGCGTTCTCTTTATTTTTGGCCCCTTTGGGAATGACCATGGCATCAATCCAAATGTTAGAACCCTCTTCTGGTACCGCATAAGCCAAATCTTCATTTAAGTCAATGGCATACTGGGCATCACCACTCCACATTACTGCCAGGGCAGCCTCGCCAGCTACCATTTTGTCCTTCGTTTCGTCTACCTGGTAGGCTTTTACAAGGCCGGCTTGCTTTTGTTCAATTAAAAGGTCTTTAGCCTTTTCAAGAGCCAGAGGATCACGGCTGTTCATCGATTCGCCCATGTACTTTAAGGTAATGCCTAAAGAATCCCGATAGCTGTCGAGCATGAAGATATTGTTGGCATACTTGCTGTCCCACAAAATACCCCAGCTGGTTACAGGCTCTTCAACCATTTTTACATTGTATAAAATGCCCACAGTACCCCACATATAAGGTACGCTGTATTCATTGGTGGGATCATAATCGGTATTTAATAAATTTGGATCAATCTCTTTAACGCTGGATACGTTATCGTAGTTGATTTTTTCTAAAAGGTCCAGGTTAATCAACCGCTCTACACAGTAGTCAGAAGGAAAAACCACATCAAAAGAGGAGGGGCTTGCTTCAACCTGCACCATCATATCCTCGTTGGTTGTAAAGGCCATGTAGTTAACTTTAATGCCCGTTTCTTGAGTAAAAAGGTCCAGCACCTTGCGGTCAATATAATCCTCCCAATTATATACGTTTACCACACCCTTATCAGCCGAGGCTACTGCCCCAAGGGCCAAAAGCAACACCAGCACCCATGCAAAAATACTTTTTTTCATTTGTTTCATTCCTTTCAACCAATTTTGTTTTTTACTGTTTTTTCTTTTTTGGCTCTCCGGCCCGTTTGTTAACAATAAGCAGAAGGCCTAAAAGAGATATAAACATCAATGCGCTTAAGGCATTTAATGTAGGTTCTATGCCGATACGGGCCTTTGAATACACATAGGTAGACAGGTTTTGTACCAGCGGGTTGGAAGTAAAGTAGCTGATAATAAAATCATCCAGTGATAAGGTAAAGGCGAGCAGCGCCCCGGTTACAATTCCTTCCCGTACTTCGGGCAAAATCACATGCCTCAGGGCATAACCTGGTGTTGCGCCCAAATCAAGAGCCGCTTCGTAGCTGTGCTTGTTCATCTGTTTTAGCTTAGGCATAACTGATAAAATAACATAAGGCGTATTAAAGGTAATATGGGCCAGCAGCATGGTTACATAGCCTCGTTCCACCTTTGTAAAAAGGAATAGAAGCATTAAGGAAATAGCTGTTACAATGTCGGGCATGGTCATGGGCAGGTTGGTTAAGGTCATCATGATGCTTTGCCGGCGCTTTTTCATGGCATATATGCCAATTGCGGCCAGCGTACCTAAAATTGTAGCCACAATAGCAGAAATAACAGCCACGGTTAAGGTAACATACAGGGCCTTCATAATGGCCTGATCTTGAAATAATTGCTGGTACCACCGAAGAGAAAAACCTTCCCATTTTGCCCGGCTTTTACCTGCGTTAAAAGACTGAAAGATAAGAACGACAATAGGCGTGTATAGAAAAAGCAGAATCAGCCCCAAATAAGACTTTTTGAAAATCTTTCTCAAATCATGCTCCCTCCTTCGCCTTCAGGGTCAGCCTTGCGTAATACGCCCAGACTCAGCAAAATTAAAATCATCATCACCAGCGACAGGGCACTGCCCACGTTCCAATTACCTTCAGTTAAAAATTTGGCTTCTATTAAATCGCCAAACATCATGGCCTTCCCCCCTCCTAAAATACGAGGGATGAAAAAAGTAGTAACCGAAGGCATAAACACCATGGTAATACCGGAAATAATGCCGGGGATACTCAGGGGAAAAACAATCTTTAAAAAAGTTTTTATACTGTTTGCTCCCAAGTCCTGGGCGGCTTCCGAAAGGCGGTAATCCATTTTGCTAAGCGAAGTATAAATGGGAAAAACCATAAAGGGTAAAAAGTTATACACCATGCCTAAAAGCACTGCTCCGTCATTATACATTAGCTGCAAACCTTCAAAACCCAATAGATGCAGGATGTTATTGATTAACCCCTGGTCTTCCAAAAGGGTCATCCAGGCAATGGTACGCAGTAAAAAGTTCATCCACATGGGAATAATAAACAGCACCACCACCGTTGCGCCGATTTTCATAGACCTGTCAGCCATGATCATGGCTGTAGGATAGCCAATTACAAGGCAAATAGCCGTACAGGCCAGAGCCATCCACAAAGAGTATACCAAGGTATCAATATTCACGCTGCCCCGCTTAATCAACTGGGCATATTCCTCACCCATAGAGGCGTAAAGGGTGTTTTTAGAATGATTGCTGTCCCAAAAGTTCTTAAAATTGTCTACTGTAAACTGGCCGTTAGCATCGGTAAAGGCGTAGTAACCAATTAGCACAATGGGAATAAGGGTAAACAAAATCATCCAAAGGGTGTAGGGCGCTGCAAAAAGAGAGCGCCTGATGCCGTGATTTTTTTTAATGGAATAGGCAACAAAGCCTATAAAAGCAACCAAGCAAAGGGCCAACAGCCAATAAGACCAGGCGGGCAACTGTACAGAAAACTTCACCTTCCCATCAAGCCTCCTTTGCCGTATCTTCCGAAGGGGGCGCATCTTTCATGGGCTTCATAATATGAATGTTAAAAGGCACAATAGAAAGGCCTACCTTGCTCCCTGCCGGCTGCATGGTAGTTGAGTGTACCTTCCAAATGGCAGCCCCGGTATCAATCATCATTTCGTAATGAACGCCCTTAAACAAAACGCTGGTAATCGTGCCCACAACCTGCCCAACATCCTCGCCTACAAGCATAACATCCTCGGGGCGCACCACCACATCCACAGGGCTGTTTACCCCAAATCCCGTGTCTACGCAGGGAAAATCGTACCCGGAAAAATGCACCAGTTCATCTTCAATCATGACCCCTGGCATGATGTTGCTCTCTCCAATAAAGTTAGCCACAAAGGCGTTTTGAGGCTCATCATAAATCCGCTTAGGATCACCGATCTGTTGAATACGCCCTTCATTCATCACCACAATGGTGTCACTCATGGTTAGGGCTTCTTCCTGGTCGTGGGTAACATATAAAAAGGTAATTCCCAGCTGCTGCTGCATGCTTTTAAGCTCCAGCTGCATGTCTTTACGAAGTTTTAAATCAAGAGCACCCAAGGGCTCGTCAAGGAGTAAAACTTCCGGCTCGTTTATCAAGGCCCTAGCAATGGCCACCCGCTGTTGCTGGCCACCAGAAAGGCTTTCAACACTGCGTTTTTCGTAGCCCCTCAGGTTTACCAGGCGAAGCATCCGCTCCACTTTTGTTTGAATAACATCCTTTGAAGCCTTGGCAATTTTAAGGCCGAAGGCAATGTTTTCCTGAACATTTAAATGGGGAAACAGGGCATATTTTTGGAAAATGGTATTGACTTTGCGTTTATAGGGAGGGGTATCGGTAATATTTTTCCCCTCAAAAAGCACTTGGCCTGTGGTTGGATATTCAAACCCGCCAATGAGGCGCAGGGTTGTGGTTTTACCGCAGCCGCTGGGCCCCAGAAGGGTTAAAAATTCTTTTTTGCGTACATACAAATTAATATGATCTAAAACCAGGTTGTCATCATACTCTTTTGATAAGTTTTTTAGTTCAATTAAATGGTTGTTTTGCTCCACCATCGGCTGCACTACCTTTCATTAAAATATAGGCGGATTAGATATCCATAAAATTTTTGCCTTGGTCTTTCCTTTGTTTTCCAAATAGTGGCTTTCAACCGGGTGAATACAAAAGCTGTCTCCTGTTTTCAGCTTCCATTTTCGCCCGCCCATGTGTAAAAAAGCGTTACCGCCAAGAACATAACCAAACTCCTCCCCTTCATGGGGGGGGAGCTCCTGGCTTTTACCCATAAAGCCAATTTCAATTAAAATCGGCTCCATCTGATTTTTTTGCGCATCGGGAATCAGCCAAGTAATTTTACCAAGCAAAGTTTCTTCATCTATTTTTTCAAACATTTCCTCCGGCGTAAAAACCACCTTTTCTTCTCGTTTTTCGCTGAAGAAATCCGCAAGGCTGCTGCCTAGAGAGGCCAACAGATCTTCAAGGGTGGCAATAGAAGGGGAGGACAGGTTTCTCTCCACCTGAGAAATAAAGCCTTTACTTAGCTCACACCTGTCAGCCAATTCTTCCTGGGTTAAGCCCCGCTGAAGTCGAAGCCTCCTGATTTTATCCCCAATATCCATTTTTTCACCTTCAAATTCTTACACTTTCTAAGTAAATAGTTTAGATTTATTAAACAACAAATCAGACTATATTAAACCAGATCCCTCTATTTGTGTCAATAGGTTTTAGAAAAAAACAACCTTGAATTTTCAAGGTTGTTTTTTGTATATGGTTTAAATTAATCCTCGTCTTCTTCTTCTCGTTTTGCACTGTCAATAATTTTTTGTGCAGCATCAGCGGGTACTTCTTCATAGCGTTCAAATTTCATGGTGAAGCTGCCTCTTGCCTGGGTCATTGAGCGCAAATCGGTAGAATACTTAAACATTTCAGCCATAGGTACTTCACCTACAACCTGCTGCTGGCCATCTACCTGGTCCATACCAATAATCCGGCCCCGGCGCTTGCTAATATCGCCCATCACATCGCCCATGTACTCATCGGGTACCAGCACTTCCACATGCATAACAGGCTCTAAAATTACAGGGTTTGCTTCCATGCAGCCTTTTTTGTAGGCCAGGCGGGCAGCTGTTTTAAAGGCCATTTCCGAAGAGTCCACCGGGTGGTAAGATCCATCATACAGCTTGGCTCGAAGGCCTACCATGGGATAGCCGGCCAAAACCCCCTTGGGCAGGTTTTCACGCAAGCCTTTTTCAACAGCGGGAATGAAGTTACGGGGAACAACGCCGCCCACGACTGCATCCACAAATTCAAAGTCCCCTTCTCCTTCTCCCAGGGGTGAAAATTCAATCCAAACATCACCAAATTGACCGTGCCCACCGGATTGTTTTTTGTGCCGGCCCTGGGCTTGAACGGTTTTTCGAATGGTTTCACGGTAAGCAATCTTAGGATCTTCCAAAACTGCATTGGCGCCAAACTTGCTTAAAAGCTTATTGCGCACTACATCTAGGTGCAACTCCCCCTGGCCAGACAAGATGGTTTCGGTGGTTTCGGTATTTTTTTCAATTTTGATGGAGGGATCTTCTTCTTGCAGCTTGGCCAGCCCGCCAAAGACCTTATCTTCCTCCCCTTGTTTTGCTGCAAAAACAGCCTTGCTGATAGATGGGGCTGGGAAGACAATTTCGGGGTACACAATGGGGTGGTTTTGATCGCACAGGGTATCACCGGTTGAGGTAAACTGGAGTTTGGACAGGGCGCCTAAATCTCCTGCATGAAGGGTTTTGGCGTTAATCTGTTTTTTACCCCGCAGTACATAAATGCCGGCAGCTTTTTCCATTTTACCGTCGTTAGCGTTAAATAAGGGTGTTGCGCTGGTTAAGGTACCGGAGCAAACCCTGAACATCGACAGTTTGCCAACAAAGGGGTCGGCAATGGTTTTATAAATAAAAGCGGAAAAGGGCTCGCTGTCTTTGCAGGCACGTTCCACTTCTTCTTCCGTTTTGGGGTTGATGCCTTTTTTTACAATGCCTTCAGGTGAAGGTAGGTAGGTGGTCATCATATCAAGGGCCTTGTCAATGCCAATACCTGTTAAGGCAGAGCAGGCAAAAACGGGAACGATGGAACCGTCTTTCATGCCGGCCCTGAACCCAGTTAAAATTTCATCGTGGGTCAATTCCCCTTCTTCCAGGTACTTCATCATCAGCTCATCATCGGCACTTGCAGCGGCTTCTGTTAATTCTTCCAAAGCCTCATCAATAAATTGTTTCATGAATTCGGGAATGGGCACTTCCTTAAGGGCTTTGCCCTTTCCTTCATAGGCCTTGTTTTCAAGCACATTTACAACGCCTACAAATTCAGCGCCTTCCCCCAGGGGCAATAGCATGGGTACAACGCTGTTGCCAAACTGGGCGCGCAGGCTGTCTACCGTTTTGGGAAAGCTGGCATGCTCTTTATCCATTTGATTAACAATAAACATGCGTCCCACTTTGTTTTTTCCGGCATACTTCCAGGCTTTTTCTGTGCCTACGGCAACTTCCCCCATGGGGTTTACAACAATGGCTGCTGTTTCCACAACCCGAAGAGGCCCCATCATTTCGCCAATAAAGTCAAAATAACCAGGAATATCAATAATGTTTAAAATTTTTCCAGCCCAGTCAACAGGGGCAACAGCAGCACTAATCGAGCTGCCTCGTTTAATTTCTTCCGGATCATAGTCACTTACAGTGCTTCCGTCATCAACTTTCCCTTGCCTGTCTATAATTCCAGCAGCGAAGAGCATCGCCTCAGCTAAAGTGGTTTTCCCCTCGCTGCCGTGCCCTAAAAGGGCAACGTTTCGAATATCTGTGGTACGGTATTCCGCCATGATAAATTCCCCCTAGTCCTATTTTTTATGAAAGGCGCATATTTTATTTAAGATCAATATGCTTTCCCTTCTTTTTTAGTTTTACCGATTAATAACCGAATGACTCTATTTTAACAGAAATGAACCAAAAAAGGAATAGGTATTTGCATTTTTTTGTACGCCACCTGTGTATACTACCTCAACACATGAGCATCTTTTTGGGTTTCATTAAAATAGGCAGATGAATTGGTTTGCTTTTATCCTGCTGTAAATGCTATAATAGCACCTGTTGAAATTGGAAAGATGAAAGGTGAATTCATTCATGAAATTAGGTGTAGTAGGCCTGCCCAATGTAGGCAAAAGTACATTGTTTAACGCCATAACCAAGGCCGGTGCCCAAGCTGCAAATTACCCTTTTTGCACCATTGAACCCAACACAGGCATTGTTATGGTACCTGACGAGCGGCTAAACGCCCTTACAAATATGTTTAAACCCAAAAAAACGACCCCAGCCACCATTGAATTTGTTGACATTGCGGGCCTTGTAAAAGGAGCCAGCAAGGGTGAGGGCCTGGGAAATAAATTTTTATCCCATATTCGTGAGGTGGATGCCATTGTTCATGTGGTACGCTGTTTTGAAGATGAGAATATTATACATGTTGACGGCAGTGTAAATCCCATTCGCGATATGGAAACCATTGAACTGGAACTGATTTTGGCTGATATGGATACGGTGTCTAAGCGGGAAGACAAAGCTAAAAAAATGATGAAGTCCGGTGATCCCAAGTTTGCCCAGGAAGCAGACCTGGCCGGCCGCCTGTCGGCTCATTTAGAAAAAGAGCAGCCAGCCCGTACTTTTACAGTCGATGAGGAAGAGAAGGAAATTATTCAATCCTGGTTTTTGTTAACCGCAAAGCCGGTGGTCTATGCAGCCAACATTGCTGAAAGGGATGCGGGGAAAAATTTTGATGAAATTCCCGGAGTCCCCGCCTTGCTTGAAAAAGCCCGGGGGCAAGAAGCCCAGGTTTTAGTCATCAGCGCTCAAATTGAAGAGGAAATTGCCCAGATGGATGAAGAGGACAAGGCCTTGTTTTTACAAGAGCTGGGCCTTGAAAAAAGCGGCCTGGACCGGCTGATTGCCGCCTGCTATGACTTGCTGGGTCTCATCTCCTTCCTCACTGCTGGGGAAGATGAATGCCGCGCTTGGACCATCAAAAAAGGCACCAAGGCCCCCCAGGCAGCAGGCAAAATACATACGGATTTTGAGCGGGGTTTTATTAGGGCCGAAATTGTTCCTTTTACCACTTTAATGGAACAGGGCAGTATGGCCGCCTGCCGGGAAAAAGGCCTGATTCGAAGCGAAGGAAAAGAATACGTGATGAAAGACGGCGATGTAACCCTTTTCCGTTTTAATGTTTAGTTCTTATAAGCGATTAGTGTTATGATCTATTTTCCCCGCAGCCAATATTGGCTGCGGGGTTCTATATTGGCTTATTTTTGGCATACAATAGCCCTTTTTATAACTATCTATAAAAAAGAACCTTAAAATGGTATAATTGGTTTTGCAGGCCTATGGTTTTAACTTTACCTTTTGCCAAAGGGATATCCCTGCCCTTTTTAACCAACCCCTTATCTTAAATGAAAAGGAATGATTTTTTGAACCGCTTTCGTTTTTTGCTTAAAAGAGCTCTCAAAATGGATTATAAGGCCATGTGGGCAACCACCGCCCTTTTGAAAGAGCACAGCGGCAAAAGCCGGTTATGGCTTTTGTTTGATATGTTGATTTGCGCCATAAAATATAATGCAGGCTATATGGATTATAAAATTGCCGCCTTTTATAATTTAAACGGCACTCAGCGAAAAACCCAAATTACCCGAGGCATTTCAAACCAAATTGTAAAAACCATGAACCCTAAGGAATACTGGCATTTTTTTGATGACAAGGCAGAGTTTAACCAGCTGTTTTCAACGCAAGTAAACCGTAAATGGCTTGTTGTTGATAGTAAAACATCCCTAAGTGATTTTAAAAATTTTTTGCAAGAGCAACATGAAATCATCGTAAAGCCCTTGGAAGGCTCAAGCGGACAAGGGATCGAAAAATTCGGCCATGAAAATTGGAACAACCCCCAGGCGAAAGCAGATTTTCTGGACCAGCTCCAACAATCAGGCCCTTATATTGCCGAAGAAATTGTAATCCAGCACCCTGCTTTAAGTGCCCTTTGCCCCACCTCGGTTAACACTATCCGCATTGCCACCTTGCTGGGTGATAAAGCCCAGGGCATTGTGTACGCCTTTTTGCGCATTGGCAACGGCAAGGTAATGGATAATGTAGATTGCGGCGGCATGGCCGCCCGGGTCGATTTAAACAGCGGGCAGATACTAACCGTAGGTGCCGATAAGCAGGGAAACACCTTTATCACCCACCCTATAACAGGCATAGATATTGTAGGTTTTCAGGTTCCTTATTGGGAAGAGGCGAAGCAAATGTGTTTACAGGCGGCACAGGTGGTTCCTCAAATGGGTTTTATTGCCTGGGATGTAGCCATTACGCCCAGCGGCCCCTGCTTTATTGAGGGTAACTCCTTCCCCAGCCATGCAGTGCCTCAATTTGCCGCCCACTATCCCGACGGCATTGGTATTTTGCCCGAGTTTAAAAAATTCATGACCCTTTAACAAAATACATTTGGCGGCAGGCTGCCGCTTTTTTTAAATACCTTAATTCTCTGTTTTGATAGTTGAAAGGATGAACGATATGGACTGCCAAACCCTGCTTCTCTCCTCCCTTGAAAAGGTTTTTCCCGACCAGGCCCCCCAAGCTTCTTCCCTCTCTTTATCCCTTCTTCAAAATGACAGCATTTCTTTTCAGCTTGCTTATTTCTTAAATGAAAAAGCCAACGCGCCCGTCACTCTTCATATCACTTCCCCTCTGGCAGAATATATTTCCTTATATCAAGTGGCCCTAAGCCCCAGCGACTACCCCTGCCATCCCCAATATGACAATCGTTATTTGCGCACGGCTCCAGGCCTCTTTCCCGACAGGCTGGCTCCCCTTGCCCCTAACCCCACACTTGCTTTTATTGCCAAACAATGGCGCAGTATATGGATACGAATTTCTTCCACCCTTAAAACCCCGGCAGGCAGCCACCCTATTAGCATTACCGGAAGAGATCAGGATGAAAACATTCTTTTTACCCTTACCCAAAGGGTCGAAGTGATTCCCGCTCTTCTTCCAAAAAACCCCCTTTACCATACTCAGTGGTTCCATGCCGATTGCCTGGCCGACTATTATGGAGTTACTCCCCTTTCTAAGGCCCATTTCGCCATTATGGAAAACTTTATCGCCTTGGCCGTAAAAAGGGATATCAACACCATTTTAACCCCTCTTTTCACTCCGCCTCTGGATACACAAATCGGAGGTGAGCGAACAACCGTACAACTGGTACAAGTTTTTACGGAAGACGAAGAAACTTATGTCTTTGATTTTTCCCTATTAGAAAAATGGATCAACATGTGCCTAAGCTGCGGGGTAACGTATTTTGAAATGTCCCATCTGTTCAGCCAGTGGGGAGCTGCCCACCCGCCTAAAATTATGGCCAGGGTTAAGGGTTGCTACCAGCAGCTTTTTGGCTGGAATGACCTGGGTACGGGCCAAAGATATAAAGCGTTTCTACAGGTCTTCTTACCTCAGCTTGACGCACTTTTAAAAAAGATGAATATTCATCAAAGATGCATTTTTCATATTTCTGATGAACCGGATAAAAGCCATTTAGCCCAGTACAAAGCCGCAAGAGATATGGTGGCCCCTTATTTAGAAGGTTATTTAATCATCGATGCCCTTTCGGATATTGAGTTGTACCGCCAGGGGGCTGTTACCAGCCCGGTACCCTCCAACGACCATATTGAACCTTTTTTAAAAGAAGGGGTGAAAGATTTATGGACTTATTACTGTACCGGCCAGTGGAAGGATGTAAGTAACCGCTTTTTTTCTCTTCCTTCCAGCGTTAACCGCATTTTAGGCCTCCAACTGTACAAGTATCAAATAAAAGGATTTTTGCATTGGGGTTATAATTTTTATAACAATCAATATTCAATTGAGCCCCTAAACCCCTATCAAATTACCGATGCAGGGGCAGCCTTTCCCTCTGGCGATGCTTTTTTAGTCTACCCTGGAAAAGGGGGCATCCCTGAGGAATCGATTCGCTTGCAGGTACTGGAAGACGCTTTTCACGATTTGAGGGCTTGCTACCTGTTAGAAAATTTAATCGGAAGGGATGAGGTCATTAAATTCATCGATGAAGGCCTTAACCAACCGATTACTTTTTCAAGCTACCCTATTGATCCAGAATATTTGTTATGTACAAGAAAAAGGATTAATGAAGCCATTAAAGAACACGTCTGATTCTTCTTTATAGAATTTTTTAATAGTAACTATTATCAATTGTACAGAGGTTTTTTTATGTTATAATAAAGTATAGCAATAAACCGCTGGATTCGAAAGGAGAATAAAAATGATTAAAGTTGGAAGGCCTGCCCCGTTGTTTACAGCAGCTGCTTACCATAACGGGCAGATGACCCAGGTAAACCTGGAAGATTATAAAGGCAAATGGGTGCTGCTGTGCTTCTACCCAGGCGACTTTACCTTTGTCTGAACGACCGAAGTATCAGCAGTTGCTGATAGGCATGACGAGTTTGAAAAACTCGGTGTACAGGTTTTGTCCATGAGTGTTGATTCTACCTTTGTACACAAGGTATGGAACGACAATGAACTGTCAAAAATGATTAAAAGAGATATCCCTTTCCCCATGCTCTCAGACCCGGGCGGAAGAATTGGCGAAGCCTATGGTGTATATGATGAAGAAGGCGGCGTGGATACAAGGGGGCGCTTTATCATTGATCCCGACGGCATTGTTCAAGCCTTTGAGGTATTAACCCCGCCTGTTGGAAGAAACGTATCGGAAGCCCTGCGCCAAATCCAGGCTTACCAGTTGGTGCGCAAAACCAGTGGCGGTGAAGTAACCCCTTCGGGCTGGAAACCCGGCAAACCCACCTTAAAACCCGGAGTTTCGTTGGTTGGCAACGTATGGAAAGAATGGGATGTAAAGCAAGCCAAAGAAGACTAATAAAGTATTGACAATACGAATATATAAAAAAGCAAACCCCACGAATAATGCTTCATGGGGTTTGCTTTTTATGTGGTTTTGTAGTCGTTATCTAAATAATGATAGCCCCTCTTTTAATGCTAAAAAGCGCAGTACTAAGGCTTTAAGGCTCAAAAAAACAAAAAAAGAGCCCGACCGTAGTCAATTCTACGTCCGAACTCCTTTTGGCAGGGGTAGAAGGACTTGAACCCTCAACAAAGGTTTTGGAGACCCACGTGTTACCATTACACCATACCCCTAGACACAAGGCAAATTATATCATCCTTTAAGCTTTTTTGTCAAGAGATGAGCACAAAGGTTTTATAAAATAACGAAAAGGCGAAACTTTACACTGATGTAGTAAAAATTAATCCAAAAGTCTCTTATAACTGATTTTTCCATTGTTAGAAAACACCTGTTTTTTCTTCTTTCAAAAAACGCCTAGAACATGCCCTCACCTTTTAATTTCATCTACAGTTACCTCTCCCGCTCTATCATTATACCCTTCATAAACTCAGTTTGGTTATGAAGGGTATAAATAATTCTCTTTTCATCTTCTGTACATCCAAGTAATATTTTTATTTCGCAATCCCGCTTAATCAGGTCTACTATACATATCACTGCATCAATTTTTGCAGCAGAGGATCCGCGCCAAACATCAATCCCTCCGCCATCCATCGATGTAGTATTTTCAATATATCCATAATCCAGCGGATATGAAAAATCCGCATACCGAGGATGAATGCTTCCCCTTGGCCTGTCGATGATGACTTTTGATTCTGCCACAAGGGCATCCAAGGCGACCCAAAAGTTTTTATTTATCACGGCGCACACCTCTTTTTTGTGCATAAATGCTAATAGACTTTGCCTTTAGCTGCTTAAAAAGAACAGTATCCATAAAAAATACATTTACATAATTATTCTAATTTAAGGTCCAATCAATCCAGTACTAAAAAACCGCCGTCTAAAAAATCATGCAATTCCCTTCTGCACATTTCAAAGTCTACCTGTTTTACCGACATCCCCGCATAGGTAACCCCTTCATAAGCTCCTTCAACGGGCATTTGAATGCCTTCCAGTTCCCCATCTTTTACTTGCATAGCCAAATCTACCCAGCCTAGCATTTCAATCAAGGACAGGTTGGTTACCATTGTGTTTTCGGAAATGGTGCCAAGCAAGGCTGTTGCCTCGGCCATGGTAATACTGCGGCACCGGTCGGCCAAGGTACCCAGTACCCTGCGCATTCGCTCGGTTCTACCCATTTCCCCCTGGCCACCTACTTTACGTATGCGAATGTAGATTACTGCTGAGTGGCCATCGAATAAATAAGTGCCGGCACCGCTAATTTGAGGAGTAGTGGCATCCGTATTAATGGGGTAGCGTTTTAAGTAGTCTGCTTCATCCCCTGTAATGGTGATCTCTACCCCACCTAAGGCCTGAATGATATTCTCGACCTGTTTCATGTCAAACAAAATATATTGGTCTACTTGAATGCCAAAATGCTGGCTAATTACTTGGCAGAGGGCTTCCGGCCCTGAATTTTTGGTAATATAGGTAATTCGCCCCGGTTTACCATCGGGACGTAAAACCAGCATATCCCTTGAAAAAGAAGTCAGCATGGCCCTGCCCGAACGGCCATCTAAGGTAAGCAGCAGCATACCATCTGTATTTCCCAGATTTTCAGGTTTTCCATTCCACTGGTCTACACACAAAAGCAAAATATGCTTTTGCCCTTCTAAATTTTCGGGTATTTCATCAGGCAGTAGAATAGAAATAGGGTTTAAATCTTTATATTCCGTGTCTCCAAGAGCGACCATACCACTTGCAAAACACAGGATTACCGTTAGTAATAAACAAATTCTTTCTTTCACTTTCATGCTTAGTCCTCCTTTAGACCTTTATTATATAACGAAGGTCTATCATTTTTCCATCCCCGTTACTGTTTTTTTACATTACCATAAGCTAACTAAAAATCAAAGACCAATGTTACTTGGTTCTTTAATTTAAAGAATGTACCTTTCAAGTAATCCAAAGAGAAAGCCTTCTTGATAATAGAAATTGTAAAAGCCGCAATGCTGCAAAAAACAATCTACAAGTCCAATAGAATCAGCACCCTGAGTCGTTAAGGTTTAATTGATTGACTTTTGATAGTTGAAAGGTTTGATTTTTTATCCAATATTTAATATTTTATTTCTTATTTTTAGTTCTTGAACCATGTTTTATAATCCATACACATTCTTTAGTTATATTTTCTTCCCTCCATTTTGAGATGATATATTCAAATTTCTCTGCATCTTCTTTAAATAAAT
>CAYFQH010000025.1:0-12325 GCA_964345215.1 uncultured Oscillospiraceae bacterium
AGCCAAAGGAAGGGTTGTTTTCCGTGTGCTTTTTCATGGCTTCATTTACCTGCTGCGGGGTGACCGTGGTTTTTAAAATGGTAACCAGCTCCGTTAAGGAGCCATCAACCACAGGCACCCGCTGGGCATGGCCTTGCAGTTTGCCTTTTAGGCTTGGAATAACCAGGCCAATGGCCTTGGCTGCCCCGGTAGAGTGGGGAATAATATTGTCGGCTGCCGACCGGGCGGCCCGAAGGTCTCCCCCGCGCACAGGGCCATAATAACATCTCCTTTATGTGTTCTCGTATTTTTTTATTTTCCTGTATTGCGGTATTCCGGGTGTTTTTCAAATTCTTTTTTTGCAAAGGGGCACAGGGGAATAATAGACTTTTTGTTTTCTTTAGCAAATTCCACTACTTTTTTAATGAGAATGCCCCCAACGTTTTGGCCCCGGTAGTCTTCATTTACATCGGTATGGTCAATAATCAGCATGGTATCCCCCGTATAAACAAAGGTGGTTTCCCCTGCCAGGGTACCACCGTCGTAGGCGGCAAAACGGCTGGAGCTGTTTGTAACTTCTTCTAGTCTGATGTCGAATTTTTCCATTGCAGCTTCTCCTTTAAGGCAGAATTTCGTCGGTATTTTTATATTTGTATTTAAGGGCACCGGAAGGGCACCGATTAATGGTTGTTATAATCTTTTGAGTATGGGTTTTCAGGGGAATAATCCAGGGCCTTCTTCCAACTTCAAAAACCTGTGGGTCTCCTTTTACACAGTTACCCGCGTGCTCGCATATATCCTTATGATAAAAAACATCAATTTCATCCCCCTGGTATTTGCGAAAACCTGCAGCCAGCAGTTCCCTCTCGTTCATCTCTGTCCATTCTCCTTTTGCTATATTCCTTTACTTATCTATTGGGTTTTCTTTAATAAAGGTTCCCTTATCCAGTTCGACAAAAGCGTTTTGCAATTCTTCCCTTGTGTTCATAACAATGGGGCCGCCCCAGGCAACCGATTCGTTTAGGGGCTTGCCCATGGCAAAAATAAAGTGCAGGGGTTTATCTTCAGGGGCAGCAACGGTAATGGCATCTCCATCGGCCATTAACACCGCGGTCTTTTCAGCAATTTCTTCCCCCCCAATAACGGCTTCCCCTTCCAGGGTAAATACAAAGGCTGTTTCATCTTCCTTGGCAGGCAGGGTTATTTTACTGCCCTCGGTTAGGGTTACGTCGTAAAAAGAGGCTTTGATGTGGGGCGGTTCGGCCCCTTTTGTTCCCTTATACTCCCCCGCAATAACTTTTACAGTAGCGCCGTTCTCTTCTACGGTGCCAACCATATCCGCTGTAATATCAAAGTACTTAGGGGGGGTCATTTTTTCTTTTTGGGCCAGGTTCAGCCAAAACTGCAGGCCCAGCATCCGCTCTGCCGCCTTGGGCATCTCCTGGTGCATAATGCCGCTGCCGGCTGTCATCCACTGGCTTTGGCCCGCCATGATTTTGCCCTTGTTGCCCAGGCTGTCGCCATGTTCAATTTCCCCTTGGGCCAAGTAGGTAATGGTTTCAATCCCTCGGTGGGGGTGCCAAGGAAAACCCTTTGTATAGTCGTCAGGGTTTGTGGAGTCAAAGGAATCCAGCATGAGAAAGGGGTCAAAGGCCTCCACCGTGCCGCGGCCCAGTACCCGTACCAAATGCACACCTGCCCCGTCAATGGTCCTATTTCCCTGCACCTTCATTTTGATTGTTCTTTCTTTCATCAAAATCCCTCTTTCTGTTTTATATCATAATATTTATATAAAACTCACAAATATTATTTACCCATTTTTATTAACGCCCAAATATGAAAAGACTTGCTGTTTGGTGTTTTTTTTATTGGTATTAATGGGTTTCCCGTTGTTTAAGTCCCTGGCGGTACATTCAAAAAGGCTGCTTTTTCCTTGCACAATTTTTTGCCAAAATCCCCTAGAAGAGCTACAAACAGGTGCCCAAACCACCATTCCTGTTTTTGTGCCGGTAAGGCTGTTTATCTAAACTTTATACTATTGTTATTTTAATACTTTTTTTAAATAATGCAAAAGCATGGGGACAGTATGATCCCCATGCTTTTATTCAAAACTGCTTAAGGCCTCTAAAGCCAGGTGAATGGCGCTTTTTTCCCCTTGGGCCATCACCTGTTCTTCATTTGCGTAATTGGAAATACCCTCCTTCACATCTTCCTGGTAAAGAACTACGTTGTTTAAAATAGAAGCGGCCTCAAAACCCTTTAAGCCTCCAAGGGTCAATAAAAGGGCTGTTTCCATATCCGCCGCCAGCACCTTGGCCCCGTTCCAAAAGGCCATGATATCATTTTCTTTTTTAGTATAAAATGAATCGTGAGAACGGATCAGGCCCAAGTGACTGGTATAACCCATTTCCGTTGCCAAATTATAAATATGGCCGGTTAAAAGGGGGCTTGCCACTGCCGGGTAACTTTTGGGAATGTAGCTTAGGCTGGCGCCATCATCCCGAACAGCCCCGGTGCCGATAACCAACTCCCCCAGGCCAATATGGCTTTGATACGCCCCAGCTGAGCCTACCCGCACCATGACCCTGGCACCGCAGGCAAAAAGCTCTTCAATGGCAATGGCAGCAGAAGCCCCGCCAATGCCTGTTGAGACTACGGTAATCTCCTGGTCTTTATATATACCTTTTACCAGTTTAAACTCTCGGTTATAGGCTATGTCTTCCACTTTTTCCATTTGCGCTGCCACCCGGGAAACCCGGCCCGGATCCCCCACCAGAATAACGTGTTTAGCAATATCTCCTTCATCGCAGAGTAAATGAGGCTGTTTCATTCCTGTTCCTCCTTATCCAAGGCCCTTTGGAGGGCCAGTTTAATCCCTTCTTCCAGGCTGGGGTTAATGGTTAGGGTGCTGATTAGGTCTTGGCCCTTTGTTTGATGAACCATAAAGTAGTTTAAAAAGCCGATTTTTTCTGACACCTGATCCCCCACCAGCCACAAGCCCAATAGCTCATCCTGGCCATTTAAAAGCACTTTTGCATACTCCTCCTCCCTTTGGAGGGACCAACCCCGGTAACTGCTGCTAAGCTTAGCCTTGCCTAATTTATATTTAATGCCAAGGTTCTTACAGTCTGTTTCCTGAAGGCCTGCCCCAGCCAGTTCCGGGCTTGTAAAAACCGCCCGGGGAATAAGCGTACAGCCCTGGTTGACGGCCGGTTTATGAAGGATATGATGAGCGGCAATGCGCCCCTGATCCCAGGCCACATGGGCCATGCCGTGGATGCCGTTTACATCCCCAATGGCGTAGATGTGCCTTTGGCTAGTGACAAAATGGTCGTTTACAGGTATGAAGCCCCCCTGGGTTGTAACCCCGGCCCGGTCCAGCCCCTTGGGCAAGTTGGTTTGCCTTGCCAGGGCCAAAAGCACCCTGGGGCTGCGGATAATCTGCCCATGATCAAGGGTCACCGCAACCTGCCCTTCCTCTTTTACAAGGGCCGTTGCTTCTGCCCCCTTTATAATGTTGCATCCAAGGCGAGCCAAGGCTTCTTCCAAAGGGCGCACTAAATCTTCATCATTGCCAAAAAGCAGGTCCTTCTCTTTTTCAACAAGGGTTACTTCATACCCCAGATTGCAAAGGGCAAAGGCCAGTTCAAAGCCCTCTACATTGCCCCCTAGAATGGTTATTTTGCCAGGTTCCGGGGGCAGGTGGAGCAAAAAACGGTGAGAAAGAATATACTCTTCATCAATGGCTTGATTAAAGGGGCTTTTGGGGCTGGTGCCCGTTGCAATAATAAAGGCCTTCGCTTGCAAAATAACTTCATCTATTTCGTAGCAGTGGCTGCTGATAAAGGCCCCTTGAGAAATAAAAACAGCAATGTTGGGGTGGTTCAGGTTTTTTTGATTGATTTTTTGTAAATCATCAAGGCGCTTTTGCCAACTTAGCAGCCCCTGTTTCCCTTCAACGCCCGGATTTGCCTTAAAGGCGTCCAGCAACCCCTTTACAGGCAAGGCTCCGTCGTAATAGGCAGTTCCTCCCAAAGCTGTTTTTTCGACCAGGGCCACTTTTTTTCCCCCCTCGGCCAACTGCCGGGCCCCTTCCATGCCTGCGGCACCGCTGCCTAAAACAACTACATCATACATTTGCTTTTGTTTCAACTTTTTCCCTCCTGGCCTTTTGTTTTTGCAGGTATTGCAAGGTAACCACAACCAAAGCAAGAATGGTTGCCACATAGGGAATCATTTGGGTAAACTGGGCCGGAACCCCAACGGTTTGCAGCCGGCTTCCCAGGGCATCAAAAAAGCCAAACATCATGGCCGCCAGGGCCGTTTTTACCGGATGAGCCCTGCCAAAAATGATGGCGGCCATGGCAATGAAGCCCCGCTGGGCATTCATACCCTCGGTAAACATGGTTAAATAACCAAGGGATAGGTGAACCCCTGACAGACCGCAGAGCACACCGCATAAAAGAGAGCTTAAATACTTCATTTTGCGTGCGCTGATTCCAGCCGTTTCCAAAGCCTGAGGATGCTCCCCCGAGGCCCTGATCCAGGTGCCTGTACGGGTTTTATATAAAAAGATATAACATAGGATGACCAAAACCCAACTGATGTACACAAAGATACTATGGTTGTTTAAAAGGGTGCCTATAAAGGGAATTTTGTCTAAAAAGGGAATGTGAACGCTTGGCAGGGAGATGATTTTAGGTGATGAAAAAGCCCCTTTTACACCAAAGATACTGCGCAGCAAAAATACCGTAAGGCCGCTTGCAAACATATTAATAGAGATGCCGATAACAAACTCATCGCTTTTTAAATCAACCACAAACACACCAAACAAAAGGCCCACCAGCACCCCGGACAGCACCGCCAGCACCACCCCCATGAGGGATGAGGCGAAGAAGTAACTGCCCACCACACCAAAAAAGGCCCCCAGGACGATCATACCGTCCATTCCAATGTTGAGCATACCCGCCTGTTGAGTAAGCAAGCCTCCCATCGCTGCCAAAATTAAGGGTGTGGCCGTACGCAGGGTATGCTGCAAAAGGGTAATGTTAAAAATGTTTTCAAGCAATCTTCCCCACCTCCTTGGCTTGCTTTTTTACCTTCCAGTTTAAGTAAAGGGTTTTAAATCCGGCTTCCCCGGCTATAAAGAGGATGATGATGGCCTGGATAACCGCCACCAACTCTGCCGGAATGCCCGTGGCATTTTCCATCGATACAGAGCCAGACTTCATCACACCAAAGAAAAAGCTCATAAAAATAATGCCAAGGGGGCTGTTGCGAACCACCAGGGCCACCAGCATGCCATCAAAGAAGATATCCGGCGAAATGCCGGCTAAAAAACGATAATGAACCCCTAATACCTCAAAGGCCCCGGTAATGCCGCACAGCCCGCCGGAGATGAGCATGGCATAAATCATTTTCTTTTTCGGATCAATCCCTCCGTAGCGGGCAAAGGTTTCGTTTTGGCCTACCATATTAAACTCGTAGCCTAAAGTGGTTTTTTGCATGAGCAAATAAATGGCAAAGGCAATCAACACCGAGGTAAACACCGTTGTGCTCAAGTTTGAAAAAGGAACCAGCTGCTCAAATTGAAACTGGGTGGCAATTTTATCGGTGGCGGCCATTTTAGAATCACTGGCTGAAAAGGGGTTGCTTACCAAATATTGGGTAAAGGCCTTGGCCACCGTATTTAGCATAATGGTGGTAATCACTTCGTTTACCCCAAGCCTTACTTTTAAAACCGCCGGGATATAAGCAAACAAGGCTCCTGCCCCCATGGCGGCAACAATGGCCAGCACCTTTCCCACAGGGCCCGGCAGCCCTGTAAAGGTAATGCCCACATAGGCTGCGGCAAAGGCCCCCAAGTACAGCTGGCCTTCCCCCCCAATGTTTGAAATACCCGAACGAAAGGCAATAGCTGTAGCAAGGCCGGTTAAAATAAGGGGAAGGGTTTTACTAAGGGTACTTGCCAGCTTTCGGCTGGTACCAAAGGCCCCTGTAATCAGGGCGCTATAGCCTTCAAAGGGGTTTTTGCCGTTGGCCACCATGACCAGGGCCCCTATTAAAAGGGCAGCAAAAACCGACAGGGCTAAAGAAACCAGATACTGCTTTTTTTCTTTTGAAAGGAGAATTTTTTGACTAGGCTGGATTTTTTTCATCTCCCATTTCTCCTTTCACCGGTTTTCCCGTCATATAAAGGCCCAGTTCCATTCTAGTGACCTCCCTGGTAATAAACTCCCCTGTTTTTTCCCCTTCGTACATGGTCATCACCCGGTCGGTGAGGCGGAAAATTTCGTCCAGCTCGGCCGACAACAGTAAAATAGCCGCTCCCTGGTTGCGCTTTTGCATAATTTCCTGGTGAATCAGCTCAATGGCCCCAATGTCGACCCCTCTGGTAGGCTGGGCGATGATTAAAATAGGGGTATCAAAAGAAAATTCCCTGGCCACAACCATTTTTTGCATGTTGCCCCCCGAAAGGTTTTGTGCCAGTTCCTGGGCAGAAGAGGTACGCACATCGTACTTTTTTATCTTTTCATCGGCGCTTTTCAGGGTTTCTTTTTTCTTGAGCCAATAAAGTGGCCCTTTAAACTGCTTTTTGTTTTGACTGCCCATTAAAAGGTTCTCCCACAGGGTGGCCCCCATGGCCAGGCCCGTGGCAATACGGTCTTCAGGCACGTGGGCCAGGCCTTTTTGCCGCATTGCATCGGGGCTTGCTTTTTCTACCTTTTGGCCCCTTATATAAATATGCCCCCCGGCCCTTTCGCTCATCCCTGTAAGCACTTGTATCAATTCGCTCTGGCCGTTGCCCTCGATCCCGGCAACGCCTAAAATCTCCCCTGCTTTAAGGGAAAAGCTCATATCTTTCACAGCCAGTTTACCCTGTTGGTTCCAGGCGTACAGGTTTTGGACTCTTAGCATTTCATCCCCTGTTTGGCCCCTTCGCTCAAGGCCTTCAAACAGCACCTCACGGCCTACCATCATCTCGGATAAAAGGGTCTCATTCACATCCTTGGTCTGAGCCGTGCCAATCATTTTGCCCTGGCGCATCACGCTGACCCTGTCGGAAATGGCTATAACTTCCTGAAGTTTATGGGTGATGATGATAATGGTTTTACCTAAATGATCTACCAGGTTTTTGATAATGGCAAAAAGCTCCTTTGTCTCCTGGGGGGTGAGCACAGCGGTAGGTTCATCTAAAATCAGCACGTCGGCCTTTTTATACAGAGCCTTTAAAATTTCAACCCGCTGCTGAATGCCTACCGACAGGTCCTCTACCTTGGCATAAGGGTCTACCTGCAGGCCGTAGCGTTCAGACAGGGCTTTGGTTTCTTCAACCATTTTGCCCCGGTTAATGAACAGTTTGTTCTTAACAGGCTCTATGCCCAGCATCATGTTTCCGGCCACGGTAAAGGAGGGGAGCAGTTTAAAATGCTGGTGCACCATGCCAATACCAAGGGCAATGGAATCTAACGGGCTTTTAAACACAACCTCCCTGCCCTTGTAAAAAATTTGCCCGGCCGTTGGCTCAAACAGGCCATACAAAATGTTCATCAAGGTGGATTTGCCTGCGCCGTTTTCGCCAACGATGGCATGGATCTCTCCTTTTTTGATAGCCAAATTCACCTGATCGTTGGCAAGAACACTGGGAAACTGCTTGGTAATGTTTTTAAGTTCTAGCAGCATCTCTTCCATATTTTTCACACCTGTCACCTTTCAGCCTATGGCATAATAAAAAAGGAGAAGCAGCAGGCTGCTTCTCCAGGGTAGGCAGCGTTACTTTGCAGTAGGCACTTCGATTTCGCCGCTCAAAATTTTCCCTTTAATGTCTTCCAGTTCCGCCTTCACTTCGTCGGGAACCAGCTGGTCCATGGTTTCGTCGCCATAGCTTAGACCCACGCCATTTTCGGCCAGGCTGTAAATCGACACTTCGCCGCGAATCACTTCACCTTTTTGAATTTTTTCAATGGTGTCGTATATGGAGGCCCCCACTTCTTTAATCATCGAGGCCAAGATGTGGTCGGGGTCAATATAGCGCTGGTCCGAATCCACACCAATGGCATACTTACCCAGTTCCTTAGCGGCTTCAAAAACCCCTTCGCCGGTTTTACCTGCTGCGTGGAACACGATGTCAGCGCCCATAGAATATAAAGCCGTGGCGTTTTCTTTGCCCTTTGCAGGGTCTTCAAAGTCTTGGGCGTAGAGAACTTCTACCTTTATCTCCGGGTCAACATATTCTGCCCCAGCCCGGTAGCCTGATTCAAAGTTGCGGATGACTTCAATATCCATCCCGCCAACCATACCAATCACCTTTTCAGGGTTCATGCCTTCTAAGGTGGTGTCGGTGGTCATTTTAGCGGCCAAAGCCCCGGCCAGAAAGGAGCCCTGGTTTTCGGCGTAGGAAATGGTGATTAAGTTATCAATGCCCGGAATGGCGCTGTCGACATAGATATACTCAATGTCAGGAAAGGCAGCTGCCATTTCCTGCACCACATCGTAAAATTCAAAACCTACAGCCACAACAATGTTGGATGTTTCAGAAGCTTCCACCATTTGGTCTTTAATTAAGGTCGGATCGTTACGGCACTCATACACTTTAAATTCGATACCCAGCTCTTTACCGGCCCGTTCTACACCAGCGTTTGATGAATCATAAAAGGAACGGTCGCCCAAACCCCCAGCCAGTACCAGGCCTACTTTTAAGGGCGCCTCGGATAGCGCCTGCACAGCCCCTAAAAGGACAAGAGTTAGTGCCATCATCACTGATAGCAGCCTTTTTATTTTCATGGTTGTTTCCTCCTCATGGTTGTTTTTTTATTTGCTAAAGGGTTGCCCCTTTTAGTCACTATTGCTTTTGATTAAAAACATGTGCCCCATTTAAGTTACAACTTTTACTTGCTTTTGCTATTGATCATTTTTTTATTCTGCCCTTTTATTATACGGGTTATTAAAAAAACTGTCTAGGTTAAAAGCAATTAAATTCCCTCTATTTTAAAGTTTCCCTTTATCAGAAAAAGCCCGGGCTAGTTATCGGCTTTTTCAATCAAAAACCCTTTTCATCAAAGGTCTTTTTAAAACAAAAGCTACGGGCTGGCTTAATTTTGCCACTTATCTTATTTTCATGACCACCTATGGTTTTTCCCTTGTCTTTATCTTTTTTTATTTTATACTTAAGCCATCAAGGAGGGAAAGTGATGAAAGTTGATGTTTTGATTAAAAAAGATTTGCCTGAGCCCAGGCTTATCATTGAAACAAGCAAAATGACTCAGGAAATTGAAACCATTATTTCTGTTGCCCAAGGATCTCAAAAAGATGGTTTAACAGCCTATTTAAATGAAAAAGTGTATATTCTGCCTTTTTTTACAATTGAACGGATTTATGCCCAGGATCAAAAGATATTTTTACAAACAAATGTTGGGAAAGAGTTCCGGCTCAAGTTTCGCCTATATCAAATAGAAGAATTATTACCCAGCTTCTTCGTTCGCATTTCCGGCTCCGAAATTGTAAACATAAACTTGATTGACCACCTGGATTTGTCTTTTTCCGGCACAATTAAAGTGATTTTTAAATCAAAAACATCCACCTATGTTTCTCGCAGGTTTTTAACCAAAGTAAAAGATGCCCTATCCATTTAAATAAATAAGGAGGCCTTTTTTCATGAAGAAAAAAATATTCTATCAATTAGCAGGCGGTTTCGTTGTTGGCATTTTTATCAGCCAAAGCATCAGCATTTTTATCAGCCTGTTTTTTATCCATGAGGGAACGTACATTGCCTTTGCTCCCGCGTTTGTACAAAAGGTCGGTAACGAAGTGTGGGCTGCCGTAATTCAATACCTCCTATCCGGCTTTATCGGCATGGTTTTTTCAGCAGGTTCCCTCATTTTTCAAAACGAAAGACTAGGGTATACCATTCAAACCATTGCCCATTTTATTTTGCTGTCGGTAACCTTTTTTCCCATTGGGATTTACTTAGGCTGGCTGGGAACCAGCTTTAAAGAAATTGCTTTGTTTATAAGCATTTTTATTCTTTCCTATTTTGTAATATGGGCCGGCCTTTCGTTGTACTATAAGAAAAAAATAAAAGAACTGAATCAGTGCTTACAGGACAAGGCGTAAAAAAGAACAAGGGCTGGGAAGATAAATCTTCCCAGCCCAGCCTGTCAAAAAACCCCAACCGTAAAGCGTGGGATACATGAAGGCGGCAGAAAAGAGGCGATGCCTCCTTTCATATACAATCGAGACCCAGCGAGGCCCAATGGGCCTCGCTGGCCTTTTGACATAGGTTTTGTTTTATGCCTTTTTATCGGGGGTAACAGTTTCGTCGGTTGATTGTTTCTTCTTTTTCTGTTTTTGAGATACGATAACAAGGGTAATCAAAGCCACCAGGGCAACCCCTGCTACAATCCACAAGGCTGTTAAGGGGGTTTCGTCCCCTGTGGGGGGAATTTCGCCAAACAGATAGTTTTTCATGGTTTTTTGCGGCACATGGCCGGAGTAAATATCGCTGTTGTTCAGGGTAATTTTTACAACGGTTTTGTTCAGCTGGTACCCTTGGGGTGCCTTGGTTTGCCTAAAGGAATAACTATCGGCCACCAAGCCGTTTACATACACATTTCCATAAAAATCGGAAACAAGGCGCTTGGCATAGTTGCGGTTGGTTGTCCACAGAGCAATGCCGTCAGCTCCTACCCCCTGGTAGTACTCCCGGTAGCCCTGATCGTTGCGGCTTAAGGTAAATTCACCATTGCTTAAGGGGTAGCCGTTTCGGTCGGTTAAACGAAGCTGAATACTGCCAATGTAGGGATAGTGCTGCTTGCTAAGCTTTACAGGGGTAGCTGTTTTGCCCGCTTCAATATGAAAGCCGATAGGGGTTGAATCCACCTGGTAGCCTTCAGGGGCGATGCGCTGAATAAGCCGATATTCACCCAGTTCCAGACTTTGTACAAGAATAACGCCGTAGGCATCGGAGTACAGCCTGTCGTACTGGGTTTTCCAGGTGCCGCTTTCATCCTTCTTTTCCAAGGTATAGGCAACGCCGGTTAACCTGGAGCCGTTGGTACTGAAGTTCGACAGCTCTACACTGCCCAGCTCCTTGCGGTTTACATGGGTTACTTTTACCGGCACCTGGGTGGCCCCGGTTTTTAGCGAAAAGAGGACGGGGTTAAAGTCTAAAATGTAGCCGGGAGCTGCTTTGGTTTGAATAAAGCGGTAGTCTCCCAGGGGTAGTTTTTCTACTGTAATCATGCCTTGGGCATTGGTGACCAAGTTATCTTGAAGGGCCTTCCAGCTGCCGTCTGCCTGTTTTTGCTCCAGCTTGAAGGTGCCCCCTAAAACAGGTTGTTTGTTGGGATCGGTTAAGGTCAGTTCCACACTGCCTGTTTCTTCGGTCACTTTTTCGTTTGAGAAGGCTGCCTGTACAGGGGTTTGGGTTTTACCTGCCTCAATGGCCACGGTAATGGTAGTCGTATTTAAGTGGTAGCCCTGGGGCACAGCCGTTTGGGTAAAGCGGTAGGTGCCAACAGATAAATCGCTAACCATAACTTTTCCTGCAGCGTCGGATACCAGCCCGTCTTGTACCAAAATCCATTCGTCGGTTGCCTTGGCTGAATCACCCTTCGGGGCTACTTTTTGTTCCAGCTTAAAGGTGGCCCCGGCAACGGGTGCCCCTTGGTGGTCTTTTACGGTCAGTTCAATAGAACCCTTTTCTTCGGGGGCTTTTTCATTTGTAAAAGAAACTTGAACAGGATCTTGTATTTGCCCGGCTTCAATCTTCACCTCTGCCGGGGTTTTGTCTAACACATAGCCCTGGGGCACGGCGGTTTGGATAAAATGATAAGTGCCAAGGGGTAGATTTTCTTCTTTGATTTGACCCTTTTCGTCAGTGGTCAGTTCTTCTGCAACCACGTTCCAGTTCTCTCCCTCTTCCATTTCCAGCTTAAAGGCGGCTTCGGCAATGGGGGTTCCTTCGGTATCTTTTACCGTTAGTTCAACGGTTCCCTTCTCTTCGGGGGCTTTCTCATTTGTAAAGGAAACTTGAACAGGATCTTGTGTTTGCCCGGCTTCAATTTTCACTTCTTCCGGGGTTTCGTTTAACACGTAGCCCGAAGGAACGGCGGTTTGGATAAAGCGGTAGGTGCCTAAAGGCAGGTTTTCAATCCCTACCTGTCCAGCTTCGTTGGTTACATGAGCGGTGCTATATTCACTCCAGGAAGCGTCTTCTTTTTGCATTTCAATGGTAAATTCCGCTCCTTTTACGGGCTCCTTATTTTTATCTGTTACAGTAAGCAGAACCTTGCCTGTTTCAACTGGATCGTTTTCTCCCTCCTCCGGCAGGGTCTCTGGTTCCTGA
>CAYFQH010000025.1:12425-30068 GCA_964345215.1 uncultured Oscillospiraceae bacterium
CTTCTACTGAGGGCAAATCCGCCGCAGGAGGGGTTCCATCCCCTTCGCCTGTTTCAACTGGATCGTTTTCTCCCTCCTCCGGCAGGGTCTCTGGTTCCTGATTTTCTTGCGGGTCTTGTTCTTCATCATCTAGGGTATCCGGGGTGAGCCCTTGGGGAGGCATGGGCTGAGGTACAGGGATTACAATGATGCTTTGTGCAGGGGGCACTTCTACTGAGGGCAAATCCGCCGCAGGAGGGGTTCCATCCCCTTCGCCTGTTTCCCCTTGGGTTTCGGCCGGGGGCAAGGCCGGCTCGTTGTTCTGTGTTTCAGGCTCCTGCACTTGCGGCAGGGTAATTGAAGGTTCCTGGGGAACCGTAATTTCTTGTGTGCCGCCATCCTCCGTTTGATCGTTAAGGGGAGGGTTTGGTTGGTTTTCAAAATCAATTTCAGGTTCGGGCAAGGTAGGTAAATCATTTGTAATGTCATTTTGCACGGTTTCTTCGGGGTTGTTTACCAAGGATAGTTCCAGGGTGCCGCCGCCAGTTGAGCCGGGCAAGGTAAATTCAACCGCCTCGCTGTTTAACAAATAGCCTTGAGGGGCCTGGGTTTGTATAATGCGGTAGCTGCCCTTTTCTAGGTCTTTTAAAGTTAGGTTGCCCCCGTCGGCTGTTAAGCTTTCCAGCCCTTTGTAGTAAAAGGCCTTCCACGTTTTGCCAGCTTTTTTTTCTAAACGGAAGTGCCCGCTGAAAATGGGGTTCCGCTGGGGGTCTACATTCACAAAGTGAACCGCGGGCATCTGTTTGGCCCCCTTCTGCTCTTGGGGGGCTTTTTCGCCTGCATCCGGTTCGATTACCGGCTGGGGTTCCTCTTCTACAGGTGGGTCTTGAAAAAACAGTTCCTGACTATATTCCTGGGCGGGCTCCGTTTCTGCTGCGGCCCATAATGCTAAAGGCAGGGAGGTAAAAACCATCATCACGGTTAGTAGTAATGCTAAAAATTTATTTTCCTTCTTCATTTTTTCCACTCCTTTTGGATCTGATCTTCGTGGTGAACCTTTGTTGCCAGGGCCCCTTAAAAGGCCCCTTTACAGCAAGGCGCAATTAAACAAGTGATATGAACCGTGTTTTACGATGAGCAGACAAACCTTACTTGCTTGGCTTAATTATATAGCAGGGGTATTGAGGGGTCAAATGGCCGGCTGTTTTGTTACAATTGAGTTACAAACAAAAAACCGCCCTCTCCCTTTTAAAGCAAAAAACTCGATTGCCATTCGTTTTACAGCACTTGTATTTCTTCATCAACAATTTCACCCTGGGTATGTTTTTGAACAAAAGCAAAAACCCTTTCCTTCATTTGGTCGATTTGGGCAGTGTTGGCACCAATCATGGCCACGGTAAGGGTTATTTTTTGATGGAGGTCTTGATCAGCGGTTTCACTTACCGAAGCATTAAATTGATTGCGCACCTTGGCCACAAGCTTTTTAACTTCTGAGCGCTTTTCTTTTAAACTATGTGCCCAAGGAATATAAATTGTTAGGGTTAAAACCAGAATACGCATAAGATTCACTTCCTTTTATATCTACATCGTTTAGCCAATGAAGTTATCCTTCTTTTATTTTGCTTTTTTATGTGCATTCTATGTATTTATATTCGCATATATTGTGCTATTTAACATAAAAATTTATTTTTTTATTTACAGGAAGAAAATGTCCTTTTGTTTCGTTCTATTTCTGAACCGAGTTTTACGATACTTGCTTTTAATAAGAATACTTTAAAAATCAACAAAATAAAAGAAGGAAAAATTGTTCTTTAGTCAAAATAATCATTATTAAGGTTTATTTCTTTCTTTTTCTGCTTTTGTATCTTCTTGCTAACGAAGGAGGTTTCCTATGAAAACTCAAAAAAGGGTTGCAGCAGCTGCTTTTAAGAAGTATTTTTTTCAAAGGCTTCTTTTGTTGCTCACCACTTTTTTACTTGTCCTCTCCCCTATCCTTCCGGCCCGAGGGGAGGATTTGGTGTTTTCAGTTACCCAAAAAAATTTAGCCGCCGCCCCTTTTATAAATCCTCCCTTGGTTACAACCAAAGAAGCCCTTGATTTGTTAACCCAAATACAAAGCAGCAGAACCTTTCCCGTTACAGAAAACTTTCGCCGCTATACCAAAGCCCAGGGCGACTACCAAAAGGGCACCCTGGATACCAAAAAATGGCTGCAGCATTTTTTTGAACAGTATAAAGGCGACTTGATTACCTGGCCCTTGGAAGATCAGTATGCTTTTGACCAAATGCTTTTGGCTTTTGATATTACCCATCAGCCCCAATATTTTCTTCCAAAAGAAGGGGAGCTGACCCGGGATGAAGCCCTTGCGATTACCAAAAAGCTGGCCCTTGATTATGACTTGGACTTGGTTGAAGAAGATTTTGACAGTTTTCAAAGCCTATCGGCCAGCCTGTTTGCATCTGATGAATACAACCAAATTCTTTGGAAGGTTGTTTTACGTAAGCCCTCGCCAGACTTTGTTACTTACCTGAAAACCGACGGTGAGCTTGTTTCCTTTGAACGGCAGGAGGGAATGGAGGTTTCCTCCCCCACCCTGAAGTTACTGGCTGCGTTGGAAAAAGAAAAGGGGCTTTTTCAGTTTTGGTCCTTGGAGGACAAGGCCTGGCTATCCGCTGTTTTACCCGCCTTAATCGATAAAGAAACCTATCAGGGCAACAAGGTTTTTCCTATTGCTTATGCCATTGCCAGCTACCGCTTTACCCTGCCCCCGGAAGAGGCCATTGGTATAAAGGCTGCCACCAACATGGCCATTAACGCCAGCCAAAAAAATTTTTCACTGCCGAACCACTGGTTAGAATCCGTAAAAATAGGCACCTCCTTTTTTTATAACGACGATAACCTGCCCATTTGGCGCATTACCTTTTGGCCGGCCCCTGCCCACAGTATTGATGGCTTTTACGGCGCAAGGGTTGAGTTAAATGCCTTTACGGGGCAAATTTTAATTATTGAAAAAAATGGCAACACCAGCGATACCACCATTCCTTACGAAAACCTTATTTAAAAAGTAGCCTTTGCCCTTTATATTTAAGGCACTTTGCTATTTTAAAAAAGCAGCACTGCTGCTTTTTTTGATGGCTGTTTATCTACAACTGTAGAAAATTTGTTACAAAGGGTTGACAATCTATATTCTACACATGTGGAATATAGATAAGACAATTGTCCTCTTCTATATATACCCTTAAACAAAGGAGACTAAAAATGAAAAACCCACCCGTATTAAAAAAATTACCGGAAGCAGAATTTGATGTGATGCAGATTGTTTGGGCCCTCCCTTCGCCCATGACCACAAACCAAATTCTTTTTCAGCTTGAGCAAGAAAAGGAGTGGAAACCTCAAACCTTGGCTACCCTTTTAACCCGTCTGGTAAACAGGGGGTTTTTGAAAACCCAAAAAGAAGGGAAGGAACGAAGCTATTGGCCCCTTATTTTAAAAGAAGACTACCTAAAGTTTGAAACAAAGGCCTTTGTCAAGCAATACCACCACAGTTCCTTTATTCACCTGGCCAACACCTTCTACGGTGATGGGCCCCTATCAAACGAAGATATTGACGACCTGCTCAACTGGGTAAAAGAGCGGAGGGAATAGAATGCGAAGCTGGTTTTTAGCCGTGTTAATGGCCAGTATAACCATGGGCGTAATTGGCCTTGTTTATATTGCTTTAACGCCTAAACTCTCTAAACACTACAGTCCCAAGGGCTTATACACCATTTGGCTTGTGATTTTATTAGGCCTGGTCATTCCCATTCGGCCCATTTTCCCCCAAAGTCTCTTCTCTATTAAACAAGAAGCCCCGGCCCGGGCCCTGCCCCTTCACAGCCTTGTTGGCATCCTGGGTGAGTATGGGGATTGGTGGCATGTATGCCTTTCCCCCTACCAGCAGGCCCAAGGGTATGAATACGGCTACTTTTATCCCCTGCCCAGGGCTGATGACGAGAATCTGGTTACAGGCTTTATATATCAGCCCGGCTTTACTGACAACCTAAAACAGGTGTACCGGGCCGTTATTGACATAAAAGACGAAACTGCATTAACCTTAACCCTTTCAGAGACAAATGTTTCTACCAACTCTCCCCTTCAGGGGGGCCTCTGTGCTTTTGTTAAACGGCACCCAGGTTTTCACCAGCCAATCGGCTGGGAAGCAAACAAAAATCACAGATGCTTTTGTATTCACCCTCGATGGCGGAATTACCGTCCCTATAAAATCTGAAAATTTGAACTTTCAATACCATCATCCTTCAAATAGTTCTTCTTCCCTGGTGCCCGCCTTATTGGCGAGCCAAGGCAATGCCCTTCCCCTCTATCAGGATATTCGGGGCACAAAAGCTCCCCTTGCCGCCTTCATCCCGGGCACCCCAGCAATAATATTGGGAAAGATTACCGGCCCTGCAAACGCCTACCTGGCTTAGGTGAACGGGCAAATTGGCTACCTTGCCCCAGAGAACGTTACAACCCCTAAAGATGATCAAAATCTCTTAGGCGCTCCCTAGGGTGCAAGCCGCCCCAGTGATGCTTGCGGCCTTTACATCAAAAAGGCCTTGCCTTTGAATGTAGAATATGCAAATGATATTGCCAACGCCGACCCGTTGACTCAAACCTCCAAGTTTTTTACAACATGTGGCGCACTTGAATTGCTAGACAGCCTCCCAACAAAATGAAATTCATTTTATTGGACTTGCAGATTCCTTATGGCACCCCCGTTGCTTTTATTATTTTTACCAGCGAAAACGATTCTCCTATAAAACATTAGAAAGGCACATGCTTTGGGCGGCTATTTTGCACTTGTTCTTTAAAAAAGGCGAAGCCTTCACGGGCAGAGGAATCTGTAGCCCAGCGATTTTGGGGCCTTGCCCCTTTTTTATCAAAATCGCCCAGACCCACCGCAATAAAGGGCCCAATGGGCCCCGCTGGGTCTCGATTTTATATGAAGGGAGGCATCGCCTCTTTTCTGCCGCCTTCATGTATCCCACGCTTTATGGCTGGGGTTCTTTGACAGTCTAAGGTCTTTTCATAATCGAAAAGGCCTTTCTCTTTTGTTTTCTGTTTGTAACTTGTGTTATAATACACATAAGTAAGCTGATGTGTATATTGGGTATAAAGGCAGGTTATGGCATTGCTTAAACGAAGAAAGGAAAACAAGTTTAAAGAGTTTATTCTTTTTTTGCTCATGTACTCCTTCGTGGCCTTAATCGGGGCATGGCGGGTGTTTGTGATGCTGCGCAGCTTTTTTACCACCCTGCCTGCCGCCCTGTATGTAGGCACCTACTTACTGGTAACCATTGGGCTGCTGGCTTCCTTTTTCTTCCCCCGCAGCTGGTTTACAAAGTTTTTAGACAGCCTGGCCAGTTATTGGATGTGCTTTCAGTTTGTGTTTTTCTTTTCCGCCCTGCTGGAATGGGCCGGGGCTTTGTTGTTTGTATATACCCTGGGGCTTCTCGCGCCCTTTGCTTATGCCCATATTTCCCTTTTTATTTTTACCTTAACCCTGTTTACTACCTTAGGAGGCATCATCAATGCCCGCATCATTCGCCTTACCAGCTACCGCCTAAAGGTAACTAAGCTGAAGGGTACAAAAGAGCGCTATAAAATTGTTCATTTAAGCGATTTGCACCTGGGCAGTATTAACGATTTAAAGGCCATGCAAAAAATAGTAGCAAAGGTAAATGCCCTTGAGCCCGATTTAATTTGCATCACCGGCGATACTTTTACTGAAACCGTGTGGGATATTTACCAAATGGACGACATTGCCAAGGCTTTTAAGGGCTTCCGGGCCACTTACGGCACCTATGCCTGCCTGGGCAACCATGATTTTGGCAAGGATTTGGCCCAGATGCTCATCTTTTTTGAAAAGGCCCATATTAACCTGTTAAGGGATGAACCGGCCGACCTCGGCCCTATAAGCCTTTTTGGCCGCAGCGACCGCTATCCGGGCGGAAATCGGCGCCATGAGCGAAGGGCCCTTGGGGACCTTTTGCAAGGCATAGACAAAGAAAAGCTGTTTATTATTTTAGACCATCAGCCTACCCCTGACATTATTAAAGAAAGCGCCCAAGCCGGGGCCGATTTACTGTTAAGCGGCCATACCCACGGAGGCCAGTTTTTTCCCATGCACCTGTTTATTAAAAAGGCTTTTCCCCAATATAAGGGCTGCAAAAAATACGGCAATATGTACTGTGTAATCAGCTCCGGCACCTATGTTACCACCCCACCCATTCGCATTGGCAGCCGGTCGGAAATTGTTGAAATTTTAGTAGAAAGCGCGTCTGAATAAGCAAAACCCCTTGGTGAAGGGGCTTTGATAAAAGAATTATTCTATTTTTAAAACAGCCAAAGCACCTATACCACCCGGGCCCCTACAGGCATTAAGGCCAGCTTGGCCATTTTAAAACACTGCAGCCCAAAGGGAATGCCAATAATACTAATACAATAAACAAGCCCCAGCAAAGCATACTCTGCTGCTAACAGCAAGCCGCCAAAAATCAGCCATAAAATGTTTACAAGGGTCGAAAAACTTCCCCCTTTGTACACAATTTCTTTACCGAAGGGGAAAAAAGAAAGTTTAGCCATTTTAAAGCACTGTTTGCCTACTGGAATGCCAACAATGGTTATACACCACAATAAGCCCGTAATAAACCAAGTTAGGCCTGTAACCAACCCACCTAAGAAAAACCAAATAATGTTACCGATGCAGCCCATATTCTCTCCTCCTTTGGCCGTGTTTTTTTCAGTATAATTACAATTTGTGCCTCTTGCAAGTGAAATACATTAAGATTTTTTAATCTACCTCTAATCTATTTTTAGGCCACTCATCTACCCTTTGCTTTTATCCCCGTCAATACCCGGACTAACCTATTATTTATAAGTGTCTTATCATTTTAAACCCTATTGAACCTTAACAGGAGGAATCAAAAATGAAACAAAAAATGATTGCCCTCATCCTTGTTTTACTTGCCCTGTTTATACCCCTGGCCTCGGTCTGTGCAAGCAGCACCCTCTTACCCCAGGAGCCGGCAGAGCTGGAATCCCTGATTTTAACTCAGTTTAAAGAAAACACGCCTTACGCCAAAGAGGCTGCATTAAGCCTTGGTTTTGTTTATATCTTACAAGGGAATCAGACCCTGCCGGAAGGTGTCTCCACATTTTACGGCAGTTATGAAAAAGTGGTCATTAGCGAAGTGTTTTTTCACAATTTTTTTCCGCCCTTTCGCCAGCTGCAAATCTACGCCTTTGGCGTAACAAAAGAAGGAGCTTATGAAAAAACCGCCACACCAGATGATATTAGAGCCAGACTTTATGACTTAAACCTTTTTGCAGACCTTGATTTTGAAATCATCTCCTTTGAGTAATCAACTTGGTTTTTAGCCGTATAGAGGAGCCGAAGATGAAAAAACAACTTGCTACTGTCCTTAAAAAAACACTTTTTCTTTTATGTACTTTTCTTTTGTTGTTTTCTTTTGCCCTTGGGTCAAATGGATTAGCAGAAGAAGGCCCTCCTTCGGTTTCGACAAAATTCCCCATCCCCTTTGAAGAAAACAATCTATGGGGTTTTGTAAACGGCCAGGGGAGGGTAGTCGTTCCTCCCATTTGGGATGAGGTGAGCCCCTTTGTAAATGGCTATGCCAAAGTAACCAAAAACGAAAAGATCGGCTATATTAACCTTAGGGGGGAGATGATCATCCCCCCTAAGTGGGACATTGGATCAAACTTTTACGAAGGCTATGCCAAAGTAGCCCAAGCCCATATACTCTATAACCGCACCTATAAAGATTACCGGGAAGGCTACTTTTTTATAGATGCCCAAGGCCAATTGCTCACCCCCACCATTTGGGGCGAGGCCTCGGTTTTTATAGACGGCCTGGCCCTGGTACAAAAAAACTTTGTATGGGGTTTTATCAACACAAAGGGGCAGGTGGTGTACCCCCTCCAGTGGGACGATATTTACCCCCTGACCCGGGAGATTTTGCCCTATCCCAACTACCAATATATAGACGATGAGGAGGGCCTGGGCCCTTGGGAGGGCCGCTCTTTATTTTTGGATGGATTGATTGTTATTGTGCAAAACGATCTTTGCGGCCTTTTAAACGATAAGTGGCAGATTGTAGTGCCTCCTACCTGGGGTTCCATCAAGGCCTTGAGCGAAGGGCTGATTGTGGTTGTGGATAAGGACACCTTCCTCTACGGCTTTATCAACACCAAAGGCGAGGTCGTGCTGCCCCCTGTTTGGGAGGAGGCAACCAGCTTTATAAATAGCCTGGCCCAAGTTAAAACCGGCGGCCAATGGCAAACCATAAACACCAAAGGGGAGGTTGTAGATAACCTTCCCCTGGTTGCCCAGCAGGCAAAACCGTAGCAAAAAGCAAAGCACCGACATGCCCATTGCTGGCCTTTCGGTGCTTTGTTTAGTTAGCGCATCTTGCGAGATCTTTTTATATAACAGCCTTATTCCTCCCAGGAGAATTTGAAGTCTACCTGGTATTTTTCCCTGGCATCGATTAAGGATTTCATCACATTTTCATTCAAGGGCACCCCGGTGTTAGACCGTTCTAAGAAGGCCAGGTATTCTTTTTCCCCGGCAGTATAAATCCGCTCAGCTCCCTTGGCTTTTTTAGATGCCCGCAGTTCCCTCAAAATGTCGCCGGTAATCTTTTTAAACTCGTCTACATCGATAAAGGCGTTAATGTCTACTGCAATAAAGAAGTGGCCCAGTTTATGGGGCTGGGGTTTTCCGTCAGGCCCAACGCCGCTTAGCTGGTTTAAGAAGGAACCTCCTTGGAGGGCAGCAGATAAAATTTCAACCACGGTGGCATAACCATAGCCCTTATAGCCGCCCAGTTCTTCTCCAATACCGCCTAAGGGTGCCAAGGCACATTTGCCGGTGTTAAAGCCTTTCAGGGCAATTTGAGGATCGGTTACCGGGTCGCCGTTCTCGTCAATCACCCAGCCTATTGGCATTTCTTTATTAATTCTGGCGTAATGCTCAATCTTCCCCCGCTGTGAAATGGAAGTAGCGCAGTCCAGCACAAAATCAAATTCTTCGTCGGTGGGTATACCAAAGGTTAAGGGATTGGTGCCCAGCATGTTTTGAACACCAAAGGTAGGGGCAATAGAAGGACGGGCATTGGTGCCAGTAATGCCAATCATGTTTTCTTTTGCGGCCATGGAGGCGTAGTAGCCTGCAATACCGTAGTGGGTGGAGTTACGAACAACTACCATACCCAGGCCGTGTTCCTTTGCCTTTTCAATGGCCATAGTCATGGCTTTGTGGCTTACCACATGGCCCATGCCGTGGTTGGCATCTAAAACGGCAACGGCTTTGTTATCGCGAATCACATCGATTTTGGTGGTGGTCTTCATAATGCCTTCTTCAATCCGATCTAAATAGATAGGCTTAAAGCGGCCTACACCGTGGGAGTCAATCCCTCTTTTATCAGATTCGATCAATACTTCTGCCGTAATTTTAGCCTCGTTTTCGGGCATGCCTACTTTTGTAAAGGTTTTTACCATTAACTCTTCCAACTTGTCAAAAGTTTCATATTTTATTGCCATTTGAATTCCCTCCTATTGATTTATAAAATATATTCCCATAGTCATAAATATACCACATTTTAGGCAATTTTGCAATGATAAAAATTTATCAATTCCTTCGCTGTTTTGTATTCCCTCCATAGTTCTTTCGCAAAATTTAGTCAAGGACAGGTTCTCTTATCTGCGAAATTTTTTATTTTTAGCCCTTTCCGCGCCTCCTCTTGGCCAGGTGGAGTAAAGACCAGCATCCTCTTTTAATCCCCAAGGTTTTTGGCAAAAAACAAATCCGGCTTCCCTTTGCCGTTGGCATTGGGCAAAACCCCTACCAGGGTGTAACCCATTTTAAGGTAAAAGCCTGCTGCATGGGTACCCGGCTTAAAATTTCGTAGTTTTTCAGGCAGGTTTTCATATAAATCCTCTCCGGCCAGGGAGGTTTCCCCCGGCTCCTGCTCATCATCGCTGCCAAGGTATATGGTCATGCCCCCTTGATTCCGGGCTGCCTTTTCCAAGGCCAGCAACAGCTGCCTGCCCACTCCCTGGTTTCGGTATTCTTTCTTTACCCCAAAAGGATGAAGTTCAAACACATTACCATTATATACCGGGGCTAAAATGCCGCCCCACCCAATCACTCGGCCATTTTCAAGGGCTGCCAGGAGTGTGTTTTCCGGTATGAGCCTTTGGGCAATTTCCCGGCGGGCTTCTTCCACTGTAGGCCAGCCTTTGGGCAGGCTGCCGGTTAAGAGCAGGGCTCCTTCCTCCAGCTGCTGATCCGTTAACGCGGCCATATTCATAATCGTAATTTTTTGATTTTGGTTCATGCTCCTTCTCCTTTATATCTGTATTCCGCAAAACCTTTTTCCTGTGGTATAATCATTCAAGGCTTATAATCACTAACCTTCTCAATAGGGCCTTTCAGGCCCTATGTAAATCCCTGTACTTTACTTTTGCCCTGGTGTGCGGGGCCAGTTTGCTTACAGTTTACCTTCACGTAAGGCGCAAAAACATTCGTAACCCATAAAGCATATAAGGAGGAAGCCATGTTATTCATTTGCTACCCCAACTGTTCTACTTGTAAAAAAGCCCAAAAGTGGTTGGACGAAAAAGGCATTGCCTATCAAAGCCGAAACATTAAAACCCAAAACCCCAGCCTGAAAGAGCTGACCCTATGGTACCAACAAAGCGGCCTGCCCCTCAAAAACTTTTTCAACACCAGCGGCCAAGGGTATCGCAGCTTAAATTTAAAAGAAAAGCTGCCCACCATGAATGAAGAGGAGCAGCTGGCCCTGCTGGCGGAGGACGGCATGCTGGTAAAACGGCCCCTGGTGATAGGTGATGGCTTTGTGTTGGTTGGCTTTAAAGAAGCCCAATGGATCCAGTATATCAAATAAGCCTTAACACACAGCACTTGCATTAAAAAGGCCTGGCCCGGTTATTTGCGGCCAGGCCTTTTTGCTTACAACAGCTTTTGAACCCGGCGGCTGATTATTTCCGCCAAAAATATTTTAACCCCTTCCCCCGGTATAAAGGGCCAAACGCAAAGGGTCAGGGCCGGCCAAAGGCCGCTGCCGGTTACAGCCATATACCAGGCGGTGCCCAGGGCAAAGCAAAGGCTTATGCCCGCCCCCATGGCCACACCGCGAAGAAGCCGAGCTTTTTTAATCACAGTGCCTCCTTTTTGATTGATCAGCCCAATAACCAAAGACATGGGAACATACCCGATAATAAAGCCTCCTGTAGGGCCTGCAAGGGTGCTTATTCCTCCTTTAAACAGGGCAAACACCGGCAGTCCCGCCCCCCCTAAAAGCACCCATACCAACACAGAAAGGGCCGCTTTTTGAGGGCCCAGCAAAAGGGCCCCACAGTAAACAGCCAAGGTAGCAACGTTTACAGGCACTGGCCCGATAGGTATTACAATTTGAGAAAAGACCCCCAACAAGGCTGTAAACAAGGCACACAAGGCCAATGTATACGTTTTGCTTTCATTTTTTGCCACGTATGTTTAAAACCATCCTTCGCTATTTTTGCTAACTCTTTTATACTTTCGCCTTTGAAGCTCTTTTCCCTTTTACACAAAACCAAAGAGCTGCAAAATTGCCTGCCCTTAAAAGATGTTCTCCATCTGTTTTTGCCCTTTAACCTTTAAAGACAGATGAACAAAAGATACCGTTAATATGTTGAGTACTTTATTTTTTCTGTTTTTAGGCCCCGTATGCTTCTTCCCGGGCTGCAGCTTGCTATGCCCAGGGGCCCTGCGCTTTTGCTTACCTCTTTTTCTCCTGCTTCCTTCATTGCAAGGCCTTGTCGGATATGGTAGAATACAGCTGTATTATACCCGTGTATTCTTTAAGTAATCCTGCCCATTGATGATTAAAATTGGCTGTTTTATTTTACAAAAAGGAGAGATGAAAACCCATGGCCGCTAAAAAGGTTTTTGCTTTTATTCTCATCCTTTGTTTTTCTTTTTCTTTTTTTATCCGTCCCGTTTTTGGCGAAGGGAATTATACAGCCGAGAACCTCAAAGGCCTTCAAGATTTTTTAGTGTATGCAATAAACGAAATGATGAACCAAGCCGCAGGCACCCAGGGACAAAATTATGCCTTAACAAGGCAAAGTAATCAGCCTGCCAATATGCTGCTAACCTATAACCAAACCCTATTGGGCCAGGAGCCGGACCGGCTGTCGTTAGTCAGCCAGGGGGTGGAATATTATTGGCTTTTTGATCAGTTTACTGATAGCCAAACGGCCCAAAAAGCCTTTAACCTTTCAATCTACGCCTGTTTGGTTCTCTTCCCTGCCCTGCCCTATACTTATACCCTTACCAACAATCTAGGCAACCAAGAAACCCTTGCCTCGGCTTTAAACTTAAACCAGCAAGGTTTCTCTGCCGATGAAATTGCCCAATATATACAACAGGCGGCCCAACTAAACCCGGAGGAAACCTTAACCGAGCAGGAGGCCATTAAAGGGCTGGAAGGCCATTATGTTGCCGCTTACATCACCCTGCTTTCGGATTTTATTGAACAGTTTAACCTGGTACAGCCGGTAAACGACCAGCTGCTTGCCTTTATTGAAGAAATTGACCGCCAAGGGGTTGCTCCTCTATATCAATAAGGGGCTTACCCTTTTTCTTTTTTAACCTTACCCTGGCCTAAGCCAAACTGAAAGGAGCGGTGTTATGCAGGTTATTTTAGTAAATGGCAGCCCTCACCAGCAGGGCTGTACAAGCCGAGCTTTAAGTGAAGTTGCCGCCCAGCTTGAAAAAGAAGGTATCCAAACCCTTCCCTTCTGGCTTGGTAAAAAGGCCATTTCTGGCTGCATCGCCTGTCAAAGCTGCAGAAAAACCGGTTATTGTATCCACAATGATTTGGTTAAACAGTTTATGCCCTTAGCCCAAAAAAGCCAGGGCTTTATTTTCGGCTCTCCCGTGCACTATGCCGGGATCAGCGGGGGCTTGACCAGCTTTATGGACTGCCTGTTTTACAGCGCCCCCAAGGGTACTTTTATTCTAAAGCCCGCCGCCGGGGTTGTAAGCGCCCGCCGGGGCGGAACCACCGCCGCTTTTGACCAGCTGAACAAGTATTTTACCATTAGCCAAATGCCCGTTGTCTCCTCCTGTTATTGGAACATGGTTCACGGCAGTACCCCCCAGGAGGTAGAGGAGGATCAAGAGGGCCTGTATATTATGCGCAGCCTTGGCCGTAATATGGCCTATCTTTTAAAGTGCCTCGCCCTCGGGCGGGAAGGGGGCCTTTCCCTGCCTGGGGAAGAGCCGCCCCGTCGAACCAACTTTATCCGCTAGCCCTCTGCTGTTTTATGATCGAAAAAGATAATTTTGGCCGCTTTTATTACAAGCTGGATGTTTTAAAGGGCAATAAAATTGAGGGGCGTATGGTTCTTCGCAAACAGCCCCTTTTACAATGGGTGAACCTGATTTCCTTTGGCAAGGGCATTTTACCCGGTTACTGCCAGCTGGATATTTTAAACGCTTTGCCTTAACGGCCTTTACCTTTTGCTTAACAATTTCTCAATCTGTTAAATGGGAGTATCGATATTGATGAAAAAAATCAACAAAAAAGACTTTTTTACCATCCCAAACATCCTGTGCTATATTCGCATCTTACTCATTCCCGTTTTTATTTATACTTATTTAAATGCCAGTTCAACAAAGGAATATATTTTATCCGTTTCCATTGTTGCCCTGGGTGCCTTAACGGACTTGTTTGACGGCATGATTGCCCGCAAGTTTAACCAAATTACCGAACTGGGAAAGTTTTTAGACCCCTTATCGGACAAGCTGACCCAGGGAGCACTGATTTTTGTGTTAACTGCCCGTTATTCCCTCATGTGGCTTGTGGTGGGCCTGTTTATTTTAAAAGAAGGGTTTATGGCTGTTATCGGCCTTGCAATGCTTAAACACAATGGCCGTAAACTAGACGGAGCCATGTGGTTTGGCAAGTTTTGTACTGCCCTGTTATACGTTGTAATGGTGTTCCTCCTCCTCTTCCCCCAAATACCCCTGTGGGCGGCAAACAGCCTGATGCTTTTGTGCGCCCTTGTTATGGTAATGACCCTGGCAAGTTATATACCTGTTTTTGCCGCCATGTGGAAGCTGCCCCGCAAAGAAGATGAGTCATAATCTTTTTATAACCCTTACTAATCCTAAACCCCTGGCAGGTGCTAATCATTCCGGCTAACTGCAGCTTTTCATCACTAAAAAAGGAGGCCCTGATATGACCTTTTTAAGAATCCTGTACATAGCCATTATTATTTCTGTTGTGTTTTTAGAGCATAAAAAGCCTGCTGAGGCGGTTTTATGGCTGGTGGTCATGCTTCTTTTGCCTGGGGTTGGGGCCTTACTATACTTGGTTTTAGGCAGCACCCTGGGCATTAAGCTAAATACCTACATTCGCTCTAAAAAATTAGCAGACCATGTAAATGTACCTTTAAATGCTTCTTTAAAACAGTCAAAAAACGAAAATTTTTTAGCTGCTGTGGACCTGTCTCAAAGGGATAAGGCTGTTATTTCTTTTAACCTTAACTACAACCAAAGCCCTCTTGTTTTTTGCAGCAAGGCCGAGGTTTTTACCAGCGGGGCAACCCATTACAAAGCCCTGTTTGAAGACATCCAAAATGCCAAAGAGCAGATACTGGTGGAATTTTATACCATCCATAACGACCAGATTGGCCAAACCCTGGTTGCTGCTTTAACGGAAAAGGCAAAGCAAGGGGTGCGGGTTAAGGTGCTGTGCGATTTTATTGCCAACGTGGCCACGCCGCCAAAAATGTTTGCCCCCCTAAAAAAAGCCGGCGGCCAGGTGCACCGGGTGAAACCCTTTTTTACCCATTACCGTAACCATCGTAAAATTGTTGTTATCGATGGAAACATTGGCTATATTGGCGGCATGAACATTGGCAAGCAGTATGTGAATTTTTCTAAAAAGAAGCCCTGGCGGGATACCCAAGTGCGCATTACCGGCCCCAGCGTGACCATGCTGCGCTATTATTTTTTAAAAGACTGGGTATCGGCCATCAACCGAAAAAAGTTTCTTCAGCTGGAAGACAGCTTTTATCAAATGGCTGCAGGGGATCAGCACCAGGCCTACGCCTTTGATCCAAAACAAATGCCCTGCCAGTTTGTTATTGGCGGGGTGGACACAACCGATGAAGCCATGAAAATGACCTATCTGAGCCTCTTTAAAAGTGCCACCCAGCGCATCCGCATTCAAAGCCCTTATTTTATTCCCGATTCCTCTACCCTGGATGCCTTAAAAGTGGCAGCCGCCTCGGGCATCGAGATTGAGATCATGATTCCCGGTATCAGTGCAAGCTTTTTTCTGACCCCGGTAACCCGCTGGTATATTGGCCAAATGCTGGCCCTGGGTGCCAAGGTATATCAATACGAAGGGTATATGCATGCCAAAACCGTTATTATTGATGACGAGATTACCTGCATTGGCTCGGTCAATTTAGATATGCGCAGCCTTTTGGTCGACGATGAAATTTGCGGCCTTTTTTACAGCAACGCTTTTACCAAAGAGTATATTGCCACCTTTGACCAGGATATTAAAAACAGCCGCCCCTACACCCTGGAAACCTTTGAAAAAAGAGGGCTTTTTAATCGGTTTCAAGAACGATTTTTCCTTTTGTTTGCCCCGCTGATGTAAGTTTCCCTTTCTTTTATTCAAAATAAGGAGAACCTATGAACCAGGCCATTTTTTATCCCGGTCAGGCAGAAGAAATCGCCCGGGCCATTGCCGCTGAAACCCCTTGTATACAAAGCTTTCTATTTACCTTTTACAAGGCCTTTTTTTGGAATGAAGAAAAAGTAACAGCATGGCTTGATCGGTTTAATCAGTACGCCCTCTATAACCATACCTGCGGCATTGTTGTTGGTGCCCTTGTGGTAATGGGCTTGTACAGCCAGTGGCTTGCAAATGGCCCAGAAGAGCAAAACGCTCTGTTTTATAAAGGAGTGGCGGCCTTTATGCTGGCGTTTGAAAACAATAAAACCCCTACCCACAAAGATCACATTGCATGCTGCAATAAGCCTTTCGCCCAAGGAAACAATTCACTCTATTCCATAAAGGCCATCATAGAACAAACCCTCAGTGTTTTGCCCCTGGCCTTTGGGCGGATGGATGATTTTTTGCTGACCTTACCCGAAAAAAATATAAAAAACAACGGAGGTGGATACGGTGGGTGATGCGTTGACCCCGGCCCAGCAAAGAAGTGAAAAGGCGCTGCATCTATTTGAGTTGGGCTACAACTGTGCCCAGGCCGTGCTATGCGCCTATGAAGATTTGTTGCCCCTGCCCTCTCACGCCCTAAAAGCCCTTGCCTGCCCTTTTGGTGGAGGAATGCGCCACGGGAGCGTTTGCGGCACTGTAACGGGCGCCTTAATGGCCCTGGGCCTACTCTCAAAGCCTTATGCTCAAGATGAAGCAGCACATAAAACGATGTGCGCCCATTTGACCACAGCCTTTGTTACAAGTTTTAAAGCCCGGCAAGGGCAGCTGAACTGCCGGGATTTACTGGGTTATGACGTACTAAACCCTCAGGAAGTGCTTAAAAACGCCCATATAAAAAAGCAAACTTGCCCCCAACTGGTTCAAGCCGCCGTATTGTTGCTGGAAGAAAAGCTGCTTGCCTTTGCTCATCAATAAAAAAGCAGGTGCCCTTACTAAATAAGAGCACCTGCTTTTTACCTTTATACCAGCCAATATTTAGAGCCATCGGTTTTTCGGTCCAAAAAGCCATATTCAATTAAATACCTGCGCAGGGTTACATAGTCGCTATAAACGGCCTCAATCATTTGATTGACTTCTTTTTCGCTGTATTCCCTGCCTTTTTCAAAGACCTTTGCAATCTCAAGTAAAATAATCACTTTCTTTTTTTCCTTTACAGGAAAGTGATTCAGCTTTAGAGGATCTAAGCTGGAAAAGGCTGTTTTTAGGGTTTGCTCCCGTTCTTTTTCACTAATCAAAAAGCGGTCATCCTGTTGGGTTAAGTGCTGGGGAATGGGTATCATTTCTTTTTCCTCATTTCGTTTGTTTTGATCAAATGCTTTTTCAAATACGGCTAAGTACATTTTAGCCTGTTTCGCTTTTTCTTTAAAGGTAAACCGCTGGCGCCGCACCGTAGCACTGGTGACTCCCAGCGCTTTAGCAATTTCTTTATCGCTTTGATTAAGATAAAAAGCCTCGAGAAGCTGCTTTTGAACATCCGTTAGGGTATTATACTTATTGTTTGCATAAAGCAACTGGGAAAAACTGCCCCCATGGACTTCATCAAGATGATGCATAAGGGCTTTTTTTGCATCAAACCACCTGTTTCCAATGGGAAACACCTCGCCTTTTGTAAAAAAGGCCTGGCAATATTGGCATTGATACCCTTGTTGATTTTCATAAAAGCCCTGTTTGATCTCCTGCAGGGTCACCGTTTCCAAATTTATTTTCAGCCCCTCCATTCGCGCTGGTGTTTGTAAACAATATTTTATATATGTTTATCATATTTGTCAACTTTTTCACTTTATGTTTGTTTTTTGTTCGTTTTTAAGCCTTTTCGCCTAAAGTCCTCTCCCCT
>CAYFQH010000026.1:0-27234 GCA_964345215.1 uncultured Oscillospiraceae bacterium
ACGAAGTAATAAAATTTTTTATACTAAATGCGACAACTTACTTGACAAACACCGAGATGAAAAATATGTTATTTTTACGGTATCTGATATAAATATTCATACAATTATTGAAAGATAAATGATTATATGGGAGATGAAAATTGATTTTTTTCACCTCCCCACATCCACCACAACCCGATTATTCTTGGCCCTTTTACCAAATACATCCTTGCCATCCTTAATTTGCCGAACAATCCGTATTGTATTTTCATCCAGGGCAAACACTTTTAAACTGCCTGTTTTTAAAGTTTGGCTTTGATTGCGCTTTTCAAAAAGGGCGGCAATGCTTTTTTGCAGCTTTCTATCTTCTTTTCCCCAGGGGAAGGTACCGCGGCAAAAGGGGTCTGCCGCCCCTTCCATACCTGCTTCATCCCCATAATACAAAGTTGGGGCCCCGGGCAGGGCGCAGAGAATTTCAAAAGCTTTTACAAGGCGCTGTTTGCCAAGGGCCAGCTGATCGGGGGTTAAATGTTGGCAGCTGCGCTCTTCCATAGGAATGTCATCAAAGGTATGACCTGATAGAACGTTTACAATCCGCGAGCGGTCATGGCTGCCGATTAAGTTCATTAAAGCATAATAGAAAGGGGCAGGGTACACCTCCTGCTGATGGGCAATAAGCCTTGCCAAATCATAGGCGGTGGATTGATGGAGCAAAAAGGAGATGATGCCGTCCCGAAGGGGGTAGTTCATCACGGAATCCATGGTGTCTCCTAAACAGTAACTCCTGAGCTGGTTATAGGCCATTTTATTGCTGGCATCTTCCCATACTTCCCCAATAATGGCGGCGTTTTTGCTTTTTTTCTTAACACTTTTACGAAGGTTCTGCAAAAAAGGCATGGATAATTCATCCACCACATCCAGCCGCCAGCCACTGGCTCCTTTTTCAAGCCAGCCGGGCACAATACCTGTTTTTTGATTGAATAAAAACCGCTGGAAATCGGCATTGGTGTCCATTACTTCCGGCAGGGTGGGAATGCCCCACCAGCACTCGTACTCCTGGCCGCAATCATAAAAATGGTACCAGCTATAAAAGGGCGAATCCTCTCCCTGCATGGCCCCTTTGTTGGGGTAATGGCCATAGCGGTTAAAGTACTTGCTGTCCTCCCCTGTGTGGCTGAACACCCCATCTAAAATAAGGCGGATGCCCATCTCCTTAGCCTTTTGGGCAAAGGCTATAAAATGGGCGTTGGTGCCTAAAAAAGGGTCTATTTTTTCGTAATCCCCGGTATCGTAGCGGTGGTTGGTATGGGCTTCAAAGATTGGGTTTAAGTAAATAACCGAAATCCCCAGCTCCTTTAAATAAGGGAGCTTTTTTTCAATGCCCTTTAAGGTACCGCCAAAAAAGTCGATGGCCTTATTGTCGTTACTGCGGCTGGATTTAATTAAAAGAGGGGCTTCGTTCCAGTTTTCATGAATAATGGAATCGTTATGAACGGGAGAAGCCTCAATCTGTTTTTTAGCAGCCAGGCGGTGCTTATAAAATCGGTCGGGAAAAATTTGGTAGATGATGCCGTTTTTTAAATAATCCGGGGTTTTAAAATGAGGGTCGTATACAGTAATTTGAAAGCTGGGGCCCTGATGAGGGTAGCCATGGCCCACGCCCCCCAGTTTTTGTGGATTATTGGCGTAATGGGTGATGCCCCCATCGTGATAAACTAAAAAGTCGTACCAAAAAAGGGTAGCAAAATGGGGCATTTCAATGGTGGCGGTGTAGATTTTTTCGCCGTCAAAATCCATGGGGATTTGTTTTTCTTCGCCATTCCAGGTCCGCAGGACCACCTGGTGAACATTTTTTGCATAAAAACGAATTTGAACTTTTGTGCCCCAGGGGACAGCTCCTTGGGGAGAGCGGAAGAAGGGACGCTGAGAGTGGTGAAACATGGGCATTTCCTTTCTGTTTAGGAGATAGTTGGAAATCCATCATATCACAAAAGAGGCGGATTCGTCCAACGGGCAAATCGCCATTTGCAGAAAAGCGACTTGGATTAATAAATTGCCCCTTTACAAACAAGGTAAAATCCCCTACAATAATAGAGAACAAATGTTCCCTTAACTGATTGGAGGGGTGATCTGTGGATTTAATGAAAAAATTGACCATTTTGGCCGACAGCGCCAAATATGATGCTGCTTGCACATCTTCAGGGAGCAAACCGCGAAACACCCCCGGGCAAAAGGGTATCGGTTCTGTGGCCCCTGCAGGTATTTGCCACAGCTTTACTGCCGATGGCAGGTGTATTTCCCTTTTAAAAGTGCTGCAAACCAATGTTTGTGTGTACGATTGCAAGTATTGTATTAACCGCTGCACCAACGATGTAAAGCGGGCGGCCTTTACCCCAAGGGAGCTGGCAGATATCACCATTGCCTTTTACAGGCGCAACTACATAGAAGGGCTTTTTCTATCCAGCGGAGTGAATAAAAACCCTGATTACACCCTGGAAAAAATGATTGAAACCCTTGAAATTTTGCGCTATGAATATGGTTTTAGGGGTTATATCCATGCCAAGGGCATCCCCGGCGGAGACCCTTTGTTAATTGAAAAAATGGGCTACCTGTGCGATAGAATGAGCATTAACATTGAACTACCCAGCGAAAAAAGCCTGAACACCTTGGCCCCCAACAAAACCAAGGCCCATATTTTAAAGCCTATGAAACAAATTGCCGGAGCCGTGGCGGAAAACACCAAGGCTCTTACCTTGTACCGCCATGCCCCAGCCTTTGCCCCGGCAGGCCAGTCTACCCAAATGATCATTGGCGCCAGCCCGGAAACGGACTACCAAATGATTCGCCTAGCCAAGGGCCTTTACAAAAACTACGGCTTAAAGCGGGTGTTTTATTCCGCTTATATCCCCACGGTGGAAGACACTCTTTTGCCCAGTCTGCAAACAAAACCTCCTTTATTGAGGGAACATCGCCTTTACCAGGCGGATTGGCTTATGAGGATGTACCACTTTGAGCCTGATGAAATTTTATCGGAAAAGAACCCTCATTTTAACCCCTTTTTAGACCCTAAAGCCAACTGGGCTATTCATCATTTAGATTTATTTCCCCTGGATGTTCACAAGGCCAGTCTCAACCAGCTCCTTAGGGTGCCTGGCATTGGCCCTACTTCTGCCAGGCGGATTATAATTGCCCGCAGGGAGAGCCGCCTTACCATGGATGCCCTTAAAAAGCTGGGGGTGGTGGTAAAGCGGGCCCGGTATTTTGTAATTACCCTTGATCAACCCACAGGCTTTAAAGGCAACAAAAGCCAAACGACCCGGGCCCTGATTGACCCTGGCGCTTTCACCTTCGGTTCGGAGCAGCTAAGCATGTTTACAGCCTTTCCAGGGTTAGAGGGGATTTTAAAAGAAAACAGCCAGCAAAAACAACTTTCGGCCCTACAGGAGGCGTTAACATGGCAAGGTTTAATCTATCACTAACACAAAAAGATTGTATTTACTTGTATGATGGCACCTTGGCCGGCTTTTACACTTGTGTACATGAGGTGGTGTACGAAAAAGAGGTTCCTCTCTTCATCTGGCCCGAGGAAACCAAGCAACAAAGCTTCTTTTTTACCAAAACCATATATACCCACCTTCAAAAGGCGCAAAAGGTGCGGGAATCGATTAAAAAACAGCTGGGCATCCAGGGGAAGGAGTTGGTTGAAACGGTTTTTTTCAGCTGTCTGGAGGATAAGGAAAAAAAGATGCTGGATTTGATTTTATTGGGCTATCAAAAGGGAAAAAATATATTGAAAGCCTTGGATCATCCTGTTGTACACCCTTTGTATAAGGCCCAGCGCCATTTGTTGGGGGAGGTTCATTCTTTTGAAGGCTTTGTGCGTTTTGAAAAGGTGGAGGATCTTTTGTACAGCAAAATTGCCCCTAAAAACCAGGTATTGCCCTTTTTGTCAAGGCATTTTGAAGACCGTTATGCCAATGAAAAATGGATTATTTTTGATGAGGTTCACCAAATGGCCCTGTGCTACGAAAAAGGCCGAAGCCAGCTGGTGCCTGTGAAGTACATTGAGGTTACCACCAGCCAGGAGGAATTAAACTGGCAAAGCCTATGGAAAACCTTTTATCAAACCCTATCTATTAAAGAGCGGGAAAATAAGAAAGGGCGGATGAATCATATGCCCAAGCGCTATTGGAGCAATTTGGTAGAAGTAGCCGAAGAAAGGTGATAAAAGAAAAAACCAGCTGAAAAGGCTGGTATAACTAAAATGGGGTAAGATAGCATGAATAAGGTTATCAATATGAAAAAGTTTTTTAAAAGCTACATTCTCACACAAACTTTACCCCCAGCAAGGCAGCAATATCCGCTGCCTGCATGAGGTCGAGTTTAACGCCGGAAATTTCGCTGAAGTGATCTGATACCACAATACCCCGAATGATGCAGGAGGACAAATCGATGTTTTTTAATTTGGTTTTAAAAAAATCGGCACCTGTAAAATCCACCCGGGTAAAAAGAGAGGCCTTCAGCTTCATTTCCGTTAGGGCGGCCTCCTTCATGTTACAGCTGTTAAAGGCGGTATTTTCAAACAAGCCATTAGAAAAGTTGCCATACTGAAAGGCACAATCATCAAAAGTGCTGTGTTTAATGTGGCTATGGCCTATGTTACAGCCCGAGAGATTACAGCTGTTTAGCCGACAGTTTCGCCAGTAGCTTTGGTTTAGGTCACAGTTAATAAAAGTGCAGTTTGTAAAGGTGCACTCGTAAAAGCTGCCTTTAAAAAAGGAGCAGTTAGAGAAGATGATGCGGGAAAAATGGACCTCCTTTATTTCGATTTTAGGCAGCTGCAAGTATTCTGCCTGCTGATCTTCAAAAAAAGTGCCTGCAACAAAGGCATCTTCTTGTACGGCTCGCTCCAGGGCGTGGTGTAATAAATCCGGCATTTTCGTCTCCTCTTCATTAGGGTAGTCTTTGTTAAATTGCTCTTGAAAAAAGAAATAAAAAGGGAACAGCCCCATTATAAAGGGCACCGTTATAAAAAATTTCGTACGGATAAAAACAAATCATTTTATTTAAATATCTACGATCAATCTTCTTCAGCCGGGTTTAACAAAGAAAAATACTTGCCCTCGTACTCTTTTAATAAAAGGGCATATTCTTTTTCTGTGCCTTTGTGAAGGGTATCCCGCATTTGGTGCAGGTCAAAAACCTCTTCGTCTAGCCCGTCGCTTACCAGCCGGTTGGCTATGTTTGAGCAATGGTCGGAAATCCGTTCGTAGTCGTTTAAAATTTCTAAAAAAACAACGCCTGCGTCTACGGTGCAGTTTCCGTCCTTTAAGCGGTCAATGTGACGCTGGTGCAAAAGGGTACACATGGCGTCAATGGTTTCTTCCAAAGGCTCTACCTTAGCTGCGAGTTCATGGTCGTTTTTATCAAAGGCGCTGATTGTAAGGGAAAGGATGTCCCCTACTGCTTGGTTCAATCCGGTGATTTCCCGTTGGGCCAAGGGCGAGAAAACAATGTTTTGGTCGTACAGTTTTTTACCCTGCTCAATAATATTTATAGCATGGTCACCAATTCGCTCAAAATCGCTGATAAAGCGCAGAAGAACGGAAATGGCCCTGTTGTCCTGTTCGGTAATGTCAATATTGGGAATATTAATCAAGTAGTTGGAAATGCTCACATCCAAGCTATCAATCATTTTTTCGCGCTGCTGGGCCAGATCAAAGTCGCTTTCGCTGTAATTGCTTAAGGCATTTACGGTGTTTTGCTGGTTAAGCCTGGCAATATCTGCCATTTGCCAAACGGCGGTTTTCCCCTGGATAATGGCTACAGAGGGGCTGGCGTAAAGCATAGGGTCCAGGGTAACGGGTACAAGCTCCGGATGTTTTTCTTCTTTTTTATCAGGCACGGTTCTCTCTGTTAATTTGGCCAGCCAATTGATAAAGGGAAGAAGTAATAAGGTGGTCGACACATTAAATAAGGTATGAAAATCAGCCACGCCCCCCTTGCTGATGGCGGTTTGTAAAAAAGGCATGCCAAAAAGGGCCTTTATACTATAAATGACCAGCATAAAAATCAGGGTGCCAATCACGTTAAAATACAAATGAGAAACTGCTACCCGTTTTGCAGCCCGGGAAGCATTGGCCGAGGCGATAAGCCCTGTTGCACAGGTACCGATGTTCTGGCCTAAAATAATGGGAATGGCATTACCCCAGGTAATCAGCCCTGTGGCGGTTAAGGCTTGTAAAATACCAACCGAGGCCGAGGAAGATTGGAGAATGGCCGTAACTCCAGCCCCGACCAACACCCCTAAAATGGGATTGGAGAGGTTGGAAAAAACCTGAGCAAACCAAGGGCTTTCCCGCAAGGGCAACACGGCTGCTTCCATGGCAAACATGCCGGAAAATAAAACACCAAAGCCCAAAAGAACCAGGCCGATGGTTTTCATTTTTTCTTTTTTGTTAAACATATAAAAAAGAATACCAACAAAAGCAATCAACGGAGCCAGGGTAGAGGGTTTAAGCAGTTCTAAAAAGAAGCTCCTGCCGGAAATATCTGCCAGGCGGATCATTTGAGCGGTAACGGTGGTACCGATGTTGGAACCCATAATCACGCTTAGGGCTTGCCTAAATTGCATAATACCGCTGTTTACTAGGCCGATTACAATAACGGTGGCCCCCGAGGAAGATTAAATGAGCGCTGTAATTAAGGCGCCAAAGCCCACTCCCTTTAGGGTGGAAGAAGTTAATTTTTTTAAAATGCCTTCGGTTTTGCCACCGGCCAGTTTTTCAAGGCTGTTGCCCATTAATGTCATGCCGAATAAAAAAAGGGCCAGGCCGCCTAAAAGGGATATTCCGTTAAATAAGGTCATAGGCTTATCCTTTCATCAAAGGTGTTCAGAAGAGCAGGTGCAGCAACACAAGGGTTAATTGATATTATTATATCGGTTCCTCATCCGCTTCTCAAGAGCAGGGTAAAAAAACAGCAAAAAAGGCAAGAAATAAACAAAAAACCTAAAAAAAGCTTATCCCATCAATAAAACAAAAGGAAATGGGACGCCGTTTTATAAGAAGAAATAAAAAGATTACCCTTTATGTGGGGCACCCTTTGATTTGCTTTTCGATACAGGTTTAGTTGATTTTTCATCGGCTCTTCCTTTATGGCGCATTATCCTGGTAAAAAATGCATTCATAATGAAGGCGTTTTTCGGCTATTGATTTGAAGGAAAAGAAGATGTAAAATCAGTGGAAGAAGGTGCTGGATAGAGCCAGGCCGGTATGTACACTTGGCAGGAAGAGCATCTTTAAAAAGAGGGGCTGGAGAAATAAAATCAGCTGCGGCCTGCGCGGCACGTTTGTACCATGAAGTATTTCTTCCCCACCTTGCACCCAAGGAGGTTCAATGAAAAAGTACGGTTTAATCGGAGAATCCCTTTCCCACAGCTATTCACCAAAAATCCACAGCCTTTTTGGCTCCTATGTTTACAATCTTTTGGAAACAAAGGAGCAAGACCTTCAAAGCCTCATTCAAAATCCGGATTATGGAGGCTTTAACGTAACCATACCTTACAAAAAAACAGTGATTCCCTTTTGCGACCACCTCTCCCCCCAGGCCCGGGCTATTGGCAGCGTAAACACCCTTGTAAAAAAAGAGGGCGAGCTCTGGGGCTACAATACGGATATTGACGGCTTTAAATACCTTTTGCAAAAAGCAAGCATCCATCCCCAAGGTCTAAAATGTCTTGTGCTGGGCAGCGGCGGTTCTTCAATGATGGTACAAAAAGCCTTGGCAGATTTGAACGCAGGTGCAATTGTGGTTATCTCCCGCCAGGGGCAAAATAATTACCAAAACCTTGTCCGCCACCAAGAGGCCCAGCTAATAATAAACACAACGCCCTTGGGCATGTACCCCAACAACGGCATAAGCCCTGTTGATATCGGTCTTTTCCCCCGACTTCAAGGAGTTGTAGACTTAATTTACAACCCCCATATGACCAAATTGGTTTTAGATGCAAGGCAGGCCGGCATTCCCGCCATTGGCGGCCTTGGTATGCTGGTAGCTCAAGCCCGGCGGGCAAGTGAGCTGTTTCAAAACATCAAAATTACCCCCCAGCAAATGGCATGGGCTGAAAAGCAAATTGAAAAAGACCGGTTGAACGTGGTTCTCATTGGCATGCCCGGCAGCGGCAAAACCACCTTGGGCATTGCCTTGGCCAAAGAACTTCATAAAACCTTTGTTGATATTGACCTGGAAATTGAAAAGGCCGAAGGGCTCCTTATTCCCGCTATTTTTGATCAATACGGCGAAGAGTACTTCCGCCAATTGGAAACTCGTATGTTAAGCCGTTTTTGCCAGCAAAGCGGCTTGGTGATTGCTACCGGCGGCGGTGTTGTAACCCAAAGCCGCAACTACCCCATTATAAAGCAAAATAGCAGCATCATTTGGGTAAAGCGGTCTTTGCCGGAGCTAGCGCTAAAAGGCCGTCCGCTGTCAAAATCGAAAGAAGCCATTGAAAAGCTTTTTAATCAGCGCCAGCAAAGCTATGCCAAATGGAGCGACAGCACCATTGAAAACGATGTGATGGTATGAAAATAATTTTGTGCCTTGAGTAAAAGGAAAAAAGCCTATGACAGAACAGGCCAAATACCGTAAAATTAAAAACCGATTTAATCGCTGCCGGTATTGATAAAACCCGCCTGCCAAGTTTAATTGAATCGGGCGCAAATATAAACCCGGATGTTGCTTATAATCTAAAAAAACGGAAATAAAACGAATAAGCGCTACATCAGCACGACTAAAGTTAATATTCTTTTCCTGCCTTGTTAATGCTTTCAACCTCTTTTTCGTCTAAGGGCTCCAGCAGGCCATATTCTTCCTCAAGGGCTTCTAAATTGATATTATCAAGTGCTGCTTTTTGGTTAAAGGCTATTCCTTCTCTGCCTGTATCCCAGGTTATTTCGATCATGGTGTTATAAAAGTCTTCAACTGTTAAAGGATCAATATGCTTAAGTTCTTTTAACAATATAAGAGGACTCCAGGTATAGGAAACCACGTGGGATAAATCCCTTTTACTCGAAGCATTAAGGTCAACAGGTTCGTTATACCACTGAGAAGAAGCCAGAAGGAGCTGCATTTTTTCGTTGAAATGAATGGTAAAAGCCAGATTTTTTATAGGTTCATTTGTTTTATTAGCCAGTGTTAAATCATATTGAAGGCGCCAAAACAAATCTTCATGTTCCGGTTCTACCTTGTTTTTGCTTACCCGGTATGCAATATAAAAAGTAGGGCTTTTACTGCTTAAAACAGCCTCATCACTGTGCTTAATGATAAAGTCGTCTGGATATTTAAGGTGGACCTCCACACGCTCTCCTTCACCGCAGCACCATAAAAAACTTGTAAAAAGAAGTAATGTGCTTATTAGTGCCGATATTTTTTTTTCATCACTTAAAACACCTCCCTGTGTTTGCTGTTAACACCAGTATACTATGTTTATCTATAAAAAAGAACCGTTTATTATAACGGTTCTTTTTATAGTTTATCATTTGCAGGCCGTCTATACCTCCCGCTCCTCTCTCCCTTTGAGGATAAAAAAGCTGTCTTGGGGAATGGGCAGGTTTGCCATGATGATATCATCATCAATTCCCCCCAAGTAGCCCCGAAGCACCCGGCCCACCATACCGTGGCACATGGCTACAATATGCTGCTGAGGAATTTTTTCAATTTCTAAAAGCCATTTTTCCACGCGCTTTAGCACCTTTTCATAGCTTTCGCCTCCGGGGGCCATAAAGTGCCACCGGTCCCCATGCTTTTCTTTGGCTTCCCGGCTGGCATGGCTTAAATCCTTTCCTTCCCAAAGGCCAAAATCCACTTCAACCAGATGGGGGGTTATGATAGGGGTGAGAGCACTCCGATTTAAAGCCTTTTGCACAATGCGGGCGCTGGCCTGGGTGCGCCCCAAGGGGCTTACGTAAAAGGCAATTTTTTCATCTGTGAAGGAACACAGCTCATTTTTTAGTTTGCCTCCGCTTATTTCTACCTGTTGGCGGCCAAGGGCAGTTAGGGGTGAATCAACCCTGCCTTGGCAAATGCCGGCCAGGTTGTACTCTGTTTGCCCATGGCGCATTAAGTAAATGGTTTTTCCTTTTAAAAAATCCATGGTGTTGTCCTTTCGAGGCAGGGCCTCTTTTTATGTTATCAACAAATTTCAAAAAGTTAGTTTAGTTCCTGATTAAAGGCGTTAATGGCGTAAATTGCCCTTTCGTTAAACCCCCCGGCCATAGAGTCGCTGTAGTCGGTCATTAAAATGGGCAGGGTTTCAAACCAGGTGCTAAAGTCCGGCTGATTGACTAGGCTTTGGTTAAAATTCTCGGCCATATCTAAAAGAGACCAGCCTAAAATGGTTTTTACAAGGTGGCCAGGGCTGTACCGCCCGGTCATCTGAGCCTGGTTCACCCGTAGTTTATCCCTGTCCAACCCGGGATTTTCCCTAAGGGTTGCTACTTCATTACGAATTCCTTCAAGCATAAGTGCTTCTTCGTTTTCATTATGCCAGTTCGAGCGGATGGCCCCCTCATAGGCATAATGGAAACAGCCTCCATATTGGGGGGTTTTTGCCAGCATAACCATCCCGCTTCCTCCAGCGGTTGCCTGTTTATAGGTTAATTCGCCCAAGGGGGTGGTGAAGGGGCTGTAATGTATATAGTCAAAAAGGCTTTTTCCCTCGTATGTTATAGCCGCCATATCATTAAACAGCTGCTCCATTGTAGCACTTCCCAGCCAAATGTGCTGCATGTCAAACACAATCACTTCCCCCTGGGTCTGGGCCAAAAAGCGCAGAAGGTCTCCTACATACTCTTCCAAGGGGGCCGATAAAAGCCCATGGGTGGTGTACCAGGTATTGCTGTGGCGGGTAATACGCACATCAAAATAACGGACGCCCCGGTAAGCCAAATCATAAGCCGATGATTTTTGTGCCTTGGCCAGGCGTACAAACAGACCGCCTGCCACTGTTTTGGCAGCTTTGTTTCTCAAAATGGCCCCGTCCCCTTCTTGAGGATCGACAAGGGATTTTTTATCAATTTTGTTTGAAAACCCGTCATGAGCCCCAAGCATGGCAATATCCACAACCCTTGGATTAGCCCTAATGTTTTGAGTCATTATATGACGATAGTCCTCTTGGGTAAAGGTGTTTTTTGTAAAGTTAAAGGCAGGCAGCCCAACAAACAAAAGGGCACCTACCAGTAATACTACCAAAAGGGCCAGGCCCAAGCTTGCTTTTTTCAATCCTTTTTTCATCTGCTTCCTCCTTATTACCCTTGGGGTGAAAGTGATATGGCTTTTATCATTGTACCACGGCAGATGGCCCGGATCTAGTGCTAGGGGCGCTTCTTTTTGCTTTTAAGGGGTACTGCGCCAGCCACACGCCCCTTAAAAGCCCTGGTTATTTTGTAACATGTTTTGTTTTAATTGTGCCTTTGGTTGTTGTTTGCTATACTGTTTTTAATCACTCGCTTTTAGCCAGCACAAGCCGGATACAATGAACAGGCAGTTCTTTTTACGTAAAGCGCCGTTAAAAATGCCCGAAACAAAGGGTTATTCTTGTACTCTTTTCCTTATTTTCCAAAAACCCCTTGGCCCTTCATCTGCTCTTCTTTTGTGCGGTGTTTCCTTTATATTATTTAACCCCTATTGGCAAAACCCCAACAACACATCTAGGAGGCCCTGATGATGAAAAAAACCTTTTCTCTTTTTTTATCCCTGTGGATGGCCCTCTTTGGCCTTTTTTCAGCTTCTTCTTTTGCAGCAGCCGAAGAAACAAGCCTCACCTTCCCCCTTTCTCAAAAACAGGCCACCCCTATCGCCTTGCCTTGGGATGAAGAAAACCAGCGCCATTTTTATTTTAGCAACAGTTTGATGGTGGGTAATTTTTTCTACGTTCTCTCCCCCAACCGTTTATATCGCCTTGTTATTGAAGGGGACGAAGCCAATCTGTCTTATCTTTCCTTTACCTCGCCTGCATTTGAAGGCCTTGGGTTCAGGCCCGAGCTTTTTTATTGGCAAAACCAGCTTTATATTCTTAACCTGTATACGGGGGAAGCTTTTACAGTTGATGAAAAGGCCCGGTCTCTCAGCCCCACCCCGGCCCTTACCCTGGCTTTAGATGATGAGATAAACATTGATAACCTAACCTTACAAGGGGTATACGGCAATCGGCTTTTTTTAACTTACAGCGATTACAGAAGCCCTTTTTATAACCATAGCAACCTTGCCCAGTGGGAGTTATACAGCGTAGACCTTGAAACAGGCCAACAAACCCACTACGGGCAAACCAATATCCGCAGCCTGATTCCAGGCAGCCAGGAAGAAATTTTAGCCTGGGCCTATAACGATTCCTTCACCCGCTCCTCTCATCAAATTGGCACCTTTAACCCGGATGAAGATATTTTTACCCCCTGGCCGGGTTTTATAAAAGATGATTTAGCTGCCCCTTGCTACCACCAGCCCAGCCAAACCCTGTATTATTTTGAAAACAACCAGTTCTATGCTGCCCGGCTTGAACAAGAACCCGTGCTTTTAACCTACCTGTACGATGGAGGGAATAAAGGCTTTTGCAGCCCCGACGGACGTTACTACATGAGTGTGTCAGGGGATGGAATCATTTATGCCCTGCCCACCACCCCGACTGCTTATGGCACCCGGCCCCTGCTGGTTGACCAGAATATAGACCCTGAGATAATCGAGCACTTTCAAAAAAACAACCCTCAAATTCCCTTTCAAACTAAAAGCCTTGAAGGTTTCTTAACGGCCCAAAGCCTTTTAACCCAGAACCTTCCTCTGGATGTAATCCATCTTCGCATTGGTGCTGTTGATTTTGGCACCATTAAGCAAAAAGCCTATGCTTACCCTTTAAGCAGCAGCGATAAAATACGCCAACAGGTAGGGGCCATGTACCCCTATGTTCAAAGGGCTCTTACCCACAAAGGTGAAATTTATGCCCTGCCCCTTCGCCTTTCCTTTTACTTGCCAGCCTACAGGCAGGATACCCTTAATGCCCTTGGATTAACAAGGGAGGATATGCCTGCCACCTGGGAGGAATATTTAGCATTTATCATCCATTGGCAAGAGGAACTGGCCGACGAGCATCCCGATTTTTACCTGTTTACCGCTGATGGTGCCCCCGACCCCATGAGGCTTACCCTTGATATCGTGGATGCCTGTATTCAGCGCAGGGCTGATGGCAAAGAGGAGAAGGTTTTTGATACCCCCCTCTTCCGCCGGCTGATGGCCCTTGTGGATGAAATTGACTTTGACTACCCCATGAGCAAAAGCACGGATTTAGGCCATAACCCGGATGTGCTGTTTACCGGTTACAGCTTTCACGGCGGCGGCGTTCATAGTCCCGAAGTTCCTCTTCTTCTATCCCTGGTTAAAGGAGAACCTCCCTACATCAAGATATCCGGCAGTTTGGCCATGATCAACCCCTATACTCAAAACCCTGCCGGGGCCCTGGCTTTTTTTGAAAACCTTCTAGACAGCTATCCCCAGGATTTGCTGCGCTTTTTGTACTCCGGCGAACATACACCTATTGAATACCCTAGCTATCAAGAGGATAAGGCCAATACCCAAGCTTATTTGGAAGAAACAAAACAGGCCCTTGAAAGGGCCCCGGAAGCAGAAAAAGCCGCGCTGGAAGAGCTGATTGAAAACTTAACCAAAGCTTTGGCCTTTAACGAAACCAGCCGCTGGCTGATAGCCCAAGAAGACATCAATGCCTTTAACGCCCTGGCCCCTTCCATGAGGGTACCTATGGATGAACGGCTGACTTTTTGGAGCGATGGCAAGGGAATTTATAGCCTGGTTTTTAGCTATTTTCAGGGTGAAATGAGCCTGGATGAGTTGATTGCCCAGGGGGATCAAATAATAGAAATGAGTTATTTGGAGGGGCAGTAAAAAGGTAAGGTAAAGCCAAAAGCACGGTTACCGGTAATCGCATTGCTTTTAGAGGCTTTTTTAACCATGTAAGGGCTTTTGGCTAAGGTCGGCAGAAGGCAGCGGGCTAAAAACATAAAAGCAACAGCACCAATAAAATCTAGAGCAATACTTCATAAAAAAAGAGTCAATAAAAGGTGAGCGCTTTTTAGCAATGCTTTACGAAAAAAGGGTACCAGCCGCTTTCGCTTAACTGGTACCCTTTCTCTTTTGTGTGCAATTCTATCTAATATTTGGCTGAAAACCGATGTTTTTTGTTGTATTCATCGGCTTTGCTGTTTATTCTTCATCCAGCAATTCAAGCAAATCGTCCTCATCCTCTTCGGCGGCAATGGCCTCGGGCCCTTCCACCGCTTTTACGGTGCTAAAAATCTCAGCCCGAATCATACCGTCAATTTCTTTGGCAATATCCACATGTTCTTTTAAAAACTGCCTGGCATTTTCCCGGCCCTGGCCAATGCGCTGGTCGTTATAGCTAAACCAGGCACCGCTTTTGTGAATAATATCCCGCTCTACAGCCAGATCCAGCAGAGTTCCTTCTTTACTGATGCCTTCGCCGTAAATAATATCAAACTCACTTACCCTAAAGGGAGGGGCTACCTTGTTTTTAACCACCTTTACCTTGGTGCGGTTGCCCACAATTTCGCTGCCGGTTTTTAAGGCTTCGCCCTTGCGCACATCCAGCCTTATGCTGGCGTAAAACTTAAGGGCACGGCCGCCGGTGGTGGTTTCCGGGTTGCCGTAAAAAACCCCAATCTTTTCACGCAACTGGTTAATAAAAATTGCCACGGCGTTGGTTCTTGAAATGACCCCAGCCAGCTTGCGCATCGCCTGGCTCATAAGCCTTGCCTGGAGGCCTACAAAGCTATCGCCCATTTCTCCGTCAATTTCGGCCTTGGGCACCAGGGCAGCAACGGAGTCGATAACCACAATGTCAATGGCACCGGAACGAACCAGGGCTTCGGCTACTTCCAGGGCCTGCTCTCCTGTGTCGGGCTGAGAAATGTACAATTCGTCAATGTTTACCCCCAGCTTTTTGGCATAGGCCGGGTCCAGAGCATGCTCGGCATCTACAAAGGCTGCGATGCCGCCAGCTTTTTGGGCCTCAGCCACCACGTGGAGGGCAACAGTGGTTTTACCCGAGGATTCGGGCCCATAAATTTCGATTACCCGGCCCCTTGGAAGGCCGCCTACCCCCAGGGCAATATCCAGGTCCAAGCAGCCAGTGGAGATTACTTCCAGTTCCGTGTTCTTTGTAGAATCCCCCAACTTCATCACCGTGCCTTTTCCGTACTGTTTATCCAGCACAGAAAGGGCTGATTCCAGTGCTTGGAGCTTTTCTGCCTGCTCCTTCGCTGTTGCTACCTTTTCATTCTTTTTTGCTGTTGTTTTTTTAACTGCCATTTTTTAACTGTCCTTCCTTTTTATTCATCATGTAAAAGTGCTATTCTTAACAAGTTTAAACCTTGTAGGGTGGTTCGTTTTCTAATTTGCTGGCGGCTGCCGCTAAAGTGAAAGGTTTCTACTTTTAGCTTTTCTTTGGTGCCAGCAGCAATATATACCAAACCTTGAGGATTACCCCTATCGTCGGGCCCCGGCCCCGCCACCCCGGTTACAGCCAGGGCAAAATCGCTTCCGGTGTTTTTTAAGGCCCCTTGGGCCATCGCCTTGGCACATTGGGGGCTAACTGCCCCGTGCTGGTTGAGCACCTGGGCAGGTACGCTAAGGAGCTGCTGTTTCATGTGGTTGGTATACACAATCATGCCACCCATAAAGGACTTTGATGCTCCGGGTACTCCTGCCAAAGCCGCCCCAATCATGCCCCCGGTAAGGCTTTCGGCCACGCTGAGGGTCTGACCTTTTAAAAGAGCCAGGTTAATCACCGTGTCTTCAAGGGAGCCTTGGTCATCATCATCTATACGGTAAATATATTTCCCCAGTTCCTGGGTGACCCTGGCTACCAAGGGAGCTAGCAGGGCTTCGGCTTGGGCCATGCTGTGCCCACGGGCAGTGGCCCGCAGCACCACTTCCCCCGGGGAGGCATAAGGCGAAAGGCTGGGGTTGTTTCCCTGTTCCAGGGTCTTGAGTTTAAAGTCAACTTCGCTCTCTCCCATGCCCACAATGCGAATATACTTGCTTTTAAATACCCTTTGGCTGTTTTTTTCAAAAAAGGGCACTAGGTTTTCCTCAAACATGGGAATCATTTCGTGGGGTGGGCCGGGTAGGTGGAAGATAAATTTTCCCTCCCCCGCAGGCACCTGGGCCCCGGGGGCGGTACCATGATGGTTTATAAGTAGCCGGCTGTCATGGGTAAAATAGCCCTGCTGGTCGTTATTGGTGGTTGCCTTGCGGCCCAGGGAATTAAAGTAAGCTTTAATCATTTCGGCCGCCTGGCTGTTTAGCACAAGTTCTTTTTCAAGGGCTTTGGCCGCTGCCTGTTTTGTAATGTCGTCTACCGTTGGGCCAAGGCCCCCGGTTGTAATAACCACATCGGCCCGGTTAAGGGCTGTACGGTACATTTGCACAAGCCTTTCCATATTATCGCCCAGGGTTGTTTGGTAATAGCAACTTATCCCCAGGGCCTGAAGGCGCCTGCTGATATATTGGCTATTGGTGTTTAACACCTGGCCCATTAAAAGTTCTGTGCCAATAAACATGAGTTCTGCAGTCATTGAACTTCCTCTTGGGAAAAGGCCCCCTTATTTTTTATAAAATAGTCAATACCCGACCAAAGGGTAAAAATGAGGGTCAGCACCGTCATGGCTGGGGTAACCCAGCTATTTGGAAAGTAAAGAGGCTGAAGCATGGCAGCCACAATGGTTAGCATTTGTACGGTAGTTTTAATTTTGCCTAGGGGCGCAGCAGCTAAAACCAGGCCCTTTGAGGCACAGAGCATTCTAAGGCCGTCGACCGCTAGCTCCCTGGTTAAAATAATAATGAAGGCCCAGGGCCAAAAATCACCCTTCCATACCAGCATAACAAGCATGCTTAACACCAAAATTTTATCTGCCAGGGGGTCAATAAACTTTCCAAAGTTTGTAATAATGTTTCTTTTTCTGGCAATATTGCCGTCTAAAAAGTCGGTAACAGCCGCCACAATAAAAACCAGCAAAGCAGCCACTTGGGCCCACTCGGCCCCAATGTACATAAAAACAATACAAACTGGAATCAGCCCCACCCTGGCAATGGATAAACGATTAGGTAAGTTCATGGCTCTCTCCTAACAAATCATAGGCTTTTGCCTGGTTGATGTGGACCCTTACAAAGTCCCCCGGTTTAAGTGCTTTGGGGCTGGTAAACACAATCTCGCCGTCAATGTCCGGCGCTTCCCACATGGAGCGGCCGTGGTACAGGCCATTTTGCCCCTGCTTGGTTACAAGAACCTGGTTTTTGGTACCCACTCGCATTTGATTGCGCTTTTTAGAAATTTTTTGCTGCAGGGTCATGATCTGATCAAGGCGGTGGGCCTTTACTTCCTCGGGGAGCTGACCGTCCATTTTGGCGGCGGTGGTTCCTTCTTCAGGGGAGTAGGCAAAAGCACCCAAATGGTCAAATTCCTGCTCACCAACAAAATCATACAGCCGTTTAAAGGCATCTTCCGTTTCTCCCGGGAAGCCAACAATCAGCGTGGTTCTTAAAGCGATATTCCGTTCCCTGGCCATGCGCAAAATATGTTTAATCTCGTCTGGAGAACCCCTTCTGCGCATTTTAACCAGCAGGTCTTCATCAATGTGCTGAATGGGCAGGTCTAAATAGTTGCAAATATTTTTGGTTTGGCTAATGGTGTTGAGCAGATTTTCGTCGGTGCCGTCTGGGTAGCAGTACAGCACCCTTAGCCAGTCCACCCCGTCGATTTGGGCTGCCTTTTGCAGTAGCTGGGGCAACTGGGAACCCTGAGCTCCTTCAGTGCCGTAACGGGTGGTGTCCTGGGCAATAAAGATGTGTTCTTTTACACCCCTTTGTGCCAGCGCTTTTACTTCGTTTAAAATGTCCCCTTCGCTTCTGGAGCGGTAGCTCCCTCTGATAAGAGGAATAGCGCAAAAGGCACAGCGGTTGTCGCAGCCGTCGCCGATACGCACGTAGCCCATATAGGGCGGGGTGGTTAACAGCCTTTTGTTTTCAAAAAAAGTATTTCTTCTTTGGGTAAAGGTCATTCGCTTGCCTGAAAAGGCTTGGTCTATCCCCTTTGCCAACAGGTCGTATTGGTTTACACCAAAGAGCAGGTCAATTTCGGGTATTTCTGCCATCAGTTCTTTTTCGTAGCGCTGGGCCAGGCAGCCCGTAACCACCAGTTTTTCGCAGGTTCCCTTGCCTGGGTTTTTAAACGAGGCCATGTCCAAAATGGCTTCAATGGACTCTTCTTTGGCTGATTGAATAAAGCCACAGGTGTTTACAATTAAAACTTGAGCCTTTGCCGGGTCTTGCACCAAGGTGTAGCCTTTTTCTGTCAGCTCGCCAAGCATTTGCTCAGTATCCACAGTATTTTTACTACAACCCAGGGAAACGACTCCCACTGTTATTTCCATCCAGTTTCCCCCTATGTTCAAATGAGTACATACATTTGCATTTCTTATCTATTTTATCATATCCGTTGATATTTGTACAAACAAAAAAATGGCTGTTCCCTTTGGAACAACCATTCATTCTTTGTTCTGTTTAAAAAATTACCATAGCCAGGCAGGAAACAATAAATACAATTGCACTTGCCTTTGTAACGAGGGCCAATTTACCTTTTTTTGTTTTTGCCTTATTTTTTCCAAAAAATGTTTCTGATTCGCCGGTCAACGCGCCCAAGCCCTTGTCGCTTCCTTCCTGCAAAAGAACCGCTACAATTAAAGCAATGGATGAGAGTGCAACCAAAGCTGCAAATATAATATGAATTGCGTTCACAAAAAGCCCTCCTTAATACTAAAGCTTTATTATTCTACCATGAAAAAATAAAAAGCACAAGCAAATTTATGGCTTTGCCTTATTTTTTACCGTTTTTATTTGCCATGCCATAAAAGAACATAGATTATTTTATGGCATGGCAAGAGTATAAGAAGAAACTCAAAGCTTTTTACCCTTTCTTTTTCCAAAAGAGAGGCAGTAGCTTTTTGCTAACCTTCCGCATCCATTTAAGCAAAAAGGGAGCTAAAAGGCCAAGGGCGCCAGTGCAAACAATCATGGTCAGGTTCATGGGCACCAGGCCCAAAAGGGAGGGAAACAAAACCATGGCCACAACAAAGGCGGCGGTGACCAGGCCTAATAACAGGCCTCGCATAAGGGTAAAGGGAAAGCAAATGCTAAATAAAATCCAAAAATAAGCAGTGCCTGTTACCCAAGTGGCCAGGGTTGCCTCTTGGTTTTGGCTAAAGCCAAAGGTTTTTGAAAAACCGAAAATAGCTAACATCAGCAAAACAATGGTTAAGGCCCCGGGCAGGGCATTGGCCAAAACCTTGCCTAAAAAATTGCCCCGGACAGGCCTTTTGTTTGGCTCCAGAGCCAAAAAGAAGGAAGGGATACCTACGAACAGGGAGCTGATTAAGGTCATTTGAATGGGTTCAAAGGGGTATTGCATGGGCAAAAACAAAAGCAAAAAGGCCAACAGGGCCGAAAACAGGGTTTTTACCAAAAACAGCGAGGCAGTTCGGGCCATGTTGTTAATCACCCGCCGTCCTTCCATAACCACTGCCGGTAAGGAAAAAAAACGATTGTCCAGCAGCACCAGGCGGGCAGTTTTTCCGGCGGCACTGCTGCCCCCGGCCATGGCAATAGAGCAGTCGCAGGCCTTTAAGGCCGGTACATCGTTTACCCCGTCGCCAATCATGCCTACGGTATGGCCCTGGGCTTTGAGCACTTCAACCAGAAGCTTTTTTTGTTCGGGGGAGACCCGGCCAAAAACCTGGTAGCGGCCGGCAGCCTGGCTTAGGGCCTTATTGGTGGTTAAGGTGGTAGCATCTACAGCGGCGCCGGTAAGCCCTAGTTTTTTACCGATGAGTCCAACGGTTTTAGGATCGTCCCCTGAAATAATACAGGTGTGAACCCCTTCTTTTGTAAAAAAATCAATGGTTTGCTTTGTGTCTTCCTTCAGCTTGTCATAAAGGAGCACCAGCCCCAAGGGTTCAAGGCCGGGTGGAAGGTTTTTTTCAACAAAAGGGTTGGGGCTGTAGGCTACCAGCAGCACCCGGTAGCCTTGTTCAATGTAGGCATCGATTTGCCCTGCAAAGCTTTGTTCAAGGCCTTGGGGGAAGAGGTAGCCGGGTGCTCCCATGGCAAAACTGCCCTGGGTTTCTTCCCTTACCCCCGAGTATTTTCGGGCGGAGGAAAAAGGAATAACCTGGCTGTAATGAGCATGATTGGTAGGGTTAAAGTGTTTGCGCAGGGCCTTAAAGGTTAGATTGTTGTCTTCCAAACCGCCAACCAAATGAGACATGGCCTTATCTAACCTGCCTTCCTGGTTGTTAAAGGGAACCAGGTCAGAAACGGACATGTTCCCTTCGGTTAAGGTGCCCGTTTTATCCACACACAACACATCCACCCGGGCTAGGGATTCCAGGGCGTAAATATCTTGGGCCAGGGCATTTTTTTTACTTAAACGAATGACCCCTACCGTAAGGGCAAGGCTGGTTAAAAGCATCAGCCCTTCAGGAATCATGCCGATCATGGCGGCAACGCTGGCCGGAATAGCTTGGGTTAAAGGAAGGTGCAGTGCAAAATACTGTTTTAAAAAAAGCAGAATGCCAATGGGAAAAAGCACAGCAGACATGATTTTAATCAGCTTTGATAAGTCAGTCATCAGTTCGCTTTTAGGGGCTTTAATGGTTTTGGCCGACAAGGTCACCTGGGCAGCATAGGCTTGGGCTCCCACCTTTTTAACCTGCATGTAAAGGGTGCCTTCTATTACAAAACTGCCCGAGAGAAGGAGGTCGTTTAGCTTTTTTTCAACAGGCTCGCTCTCTCCTGTTAAAAGGGCTTCGTTTACAGCGCCCATACCGCCAACCACCTGGCCATCAACGGGTATTTGATCCCCCTGGTATAAAACAATTAAGTCATCTACTACAATTTCTTCCGGGTGAAGCCAGAGGGGGCTTTCATCCCGTACCGCTAAAGCTTTGGGAGAAACCAGCAGGTTCAGGGAGTCCAGGGTTTTTTTGGCCCGCAGCTCCTGAAAGGTGCCGATAAAGGTATTACAAACCACAACCCCCATAAACAGCATGTTTTGATAAGAACCAACCAAAAGCAAGGCCAGGGCTAAAATGGCATTGATCAGGTTAAAAAAGGTAAAAAGATGGGAGGCGACAATTTGCCACCAGCTTTTTCCTGGGGGCGGAGGGGTGGCGTTACTGTGCCCCTGTTCTTTTTGCCTTGCGGCCTGGACGCCGCTAAGGCCCTTGTAGGTTAGTTTTTCTAAGGGAATAAAGGGGAGCTGTTTTTCCATTATGTTACCTCATTTTATCTAAAATGGTGTTTTTTGCTTCAAATAAGTCGTCAAACACGGGTACGCCTGCTTTGATTAGCCGGTAGCGGGGCTGGTGGCCCCTGGCTACCAACAGGCACTGAACCCCTATCGCCTGGGCCACTTGTGCATCATGAAGGGTATCGCCGATAAAGAGGGCCCGGTTGGGGTCAATGGCTTCTTTTTTTAAATAGGCCTTGGCGATACTCACCTTGCTGGCGGCGTAAATATCCTTAAGGCCCAGCATCTCCTCAAAAAAATGGCCGATGGGATAGCACCCCACCTGCTGGTGTAAGTGGTTTTGTTTGCTGGCGGACAAGATAACCTGTTTTAGACCCTGGGCTTTAAAGGCTTCAAGGGTTTCTATGGCTCCGGTTTGCAGGAGAGCATTTTTACTGTTTTTTAAAAATAAACGGGCCCAAGCTTGGGCCACATCGTCAAAGAGGGTGTCGGTTACCCCTACTTTTTTGTAGTAATCCCGAATGGGAAAATCAAAAACCCTCAAGTAATCTTCCAAGGTACCCAGAGGCGGCAAGCCGAATTGGGGAAAAATTTCGTTATTGGTGTCAAGGGCGATTTGTACATCATCAAGGAGGGTGCCATTCCAATCCCACAGAATATATTGTAGTTTCATTAAACCATCCTTTCCAGTTTAAAAAGTGAGAGGGAAATTAAAAACAGGTTAAAAATCAGCCTTAAAGGGGGTGGCTGTTAAAAAATCGGCCAGGGATAAAACCTTTTTGCCCTTGTAGCCGGTTACTTCCCCTGCCATGAGCATGGAGGATAAAATGGCCTCCTCACAACATTCCCCCGCAGCCCGAAAGGCCTTGTTAAGGGCTGGTTCATTAACCATCATAAAGGAAAGAATCTCACGGGTTTCCAGGTGGTAGAAGGTGTTTGCTGTGGTGAAGCCCACCATCACCTCGCCGCTGCCGTGGCCGATGTAGGAGCCAAGGCGGGCCATGCCAACGCTCATGCGCTTAATCACCCGCTTTAGCTGGCGGTGATCAAGGGGCAGGTCTGTGGCCAAAACCATAATAATAGAACCTTTGTCCTCCTCTGCCCTGCTTTGGCCGGAAACCAAGACCCCTTTGCCGTTTATACGCAAATCCTGACTTTGACCGTAATTGCTTTGTACAAGCACCCCCAGGGTATATGTTTTTTGGCCCACTACAATTTGCCTGGAAGCAGAGCCAATGCCCCCCTTAAAGCCATAGCAAACAGTGCCTGTGCCGGCACCTACATCCCCCAGTTCAAAAACGGGGGATGCTTTTTGCAGGGCTTTTAACACATGATCTTGGGTAACGGCTCTTTTTTGAATGTCATTTAGCTGGCTGTCGTTACACTCTAACACCACCGGGTTAAAGGATTGAAGAGCATAGCCATCCTGTTTGCACCGATCAATGGTGTACTCAACTAGCCCATCCTGCACCAGACCTACATTTAAGGTGTTCGTTAAAGCAATGGGGCTTTCCAGGGTACCCAGCTCTTCCATTTGCATAAGGCCCGTGCTTTTGCCAAAGCCATTTAATACATAGGCGGCAGCAGTATGCTTATATAAAAAGGGGTTTTTAGGCCCGGGTAGAATAACCGTTACCCCTGTTTTGTGGTCGGAACTGTTTATGGTTTGGTGCCCCACCAACACCCCGGGCACATCGGTAATCAGGCCCAGGGGGCCTTGGGGCAGGGTACCTACGGTAATACCAAAGGGGGATAAAGGGTTTTTTGTTGCCATGAGGGCCTCCTAAATATAAAAATAGAGCGTATTAAAGTATTTTAAACCAAGAGAGAAGGGCTACAAATTTCCCTTCATATTATAATACTATATCCCCAGGGGGAATTCTATATTTACATTTGCGACTATGGTATAATAAAAAGCAGAAGATAAACCAAGGAGGAAACCATGGAAAAACTGGAAGCAACCATACAAGACATTACCTACCATAATGAAGAAAACGGCTATACGGTTTTGCAGGCCCGAAGCGGCCGGGAGCAGGTGACCGTGGTGGGTGTTTTGCCGGTTTTGGCTTCCGGTGAGCAGGTCATTTTTGAGGGTGGCTATGTAGAACATCACCAGTACGGCAAACAATGGAAGGCTACGGGCTGCGAAATTTTACAGCCCACTACCCTGCTTGGGATCGAGCGCTACCTGTCATCTGGCTTAATCAAAGGGGTGGGCCCGGCCACGGCCAAACTTTTGGTGGCTCATTTTGGTAAAGACACCCTGGATGTGATGACCGCCCAGCCCCACAGGCTTACAGAAATACCTAAAATAGGCCCCAAGCGGGCCGAGCAGATTACCAAAAGCTTCCATGAGCAAATGGTGGTGCGCACCGCCATGGTTTTTTTGCAAAGCTACGGGGTTTCGGCGGCCCTGGCTGTAAAAATAAGTAAACAGTACGGTGAGGGTACCCGCACAGTCATTCAGACCAACCCTTACCGGCTGGTGGAAGATATTGAAGGGATCGGCTTTTTAACCGCCGACCGAATTGCCCTGGCCATTGGCATTCCCTTGGATTCAAAAGAGCGGATTGGAGCGGGCCTTATTTTTACCTTGAAAGACAGTGCCATTAGCGCGGGCCATACCTGCTTGCCCCTGTCCTTCCTAATAGAACAGGCTGGTAGGCTTTTGCGGGTGGAGCGGGATTTGATTGAAAACCACATGAAGGAGATGATCCTTCAGCGCCAGGTGGTTATTGGCCAGGAAGAGGACGAAACCCTGGTGTATTTACCCATGTATTTTAGTGCTGAGCGGGAAGTGGCCCAGCGGCTCCACGAGCTGATGGCCGCCCTGCCTTACCAGCCAAACGAGAACACTAAACGGGATATTGCCCGTTTTGAAGCAAAAAACACCATTACCTTTCACCCCCAGCAAAAACAAGCAGTTCAGGCTGCAGTAGATGAAGGAGTGGTTGTGGTGACCGGGGGCCCGGGCACAGGCAAAACTACCACCATTAACTGTATGCTGGAGCTTTTAGCCAAAGAAGGGGGCGAAATTGTTCTTTGCGCCCCTTCGGGCCGGGCAGCCAAGCGGATGAGCGAGGCCACAGGAGTAGAGGCCAAGACCATTCACCGCCTGCTTGAATACGGCGGGGATGACACAAACTTTTTTAGAAACCAGGAAAACCCTCTGGAGGCAGACTGTGTTATTGTAGACGAAATGTCTATGGTGGACCTTGTTTTAATGCGCAACCTCCTGCGGGCCATTTTGCCCGGCACCAGGCTGATTATGGTAGGAGATGCAGACCAGCTGCCCTCGGTTGGGGCGGGCAACGTGTTGGAGGACATCCTTAAAAGCGATACGGTGCCCAGTGTGCGGCTGACGGAGATTTTTAGGCAAGACGAAGACAGTATGATTGTTTTAAATGCCCACCGGATTAACCGGGGAGAAATGCCCCTGTATAACGGCAGGGGCTCCGATGTGTTTTTTGAGCGGAAGGAAACTTTTTTACAGGCAGCCCAAACCATTGTACAGCTTTGCACCCAGCGGCTGCCGGAATATTTGCGGATGATGACCGGCGAGCAGGTTGATAAATTTCAGGCCATGCAAGTTCTTTCTCCTACCAAAAGGGGAGAGTGCGGCGTGTGGAACTTAAATAAATTATTGCAGGAAGCCCTCAACCCCCCAAAACCTTATAAAAACGAAATGCAATACGGTGAAAGCCTTTTTAGAACCGGCGATAAGGTTATGCAGATGAAAAACGATTACCAAATTGTGTGGGAAAAGAAAAAGGGCTTTGAAAAAGAAGAAGGAACCGGTGTTTTTAACGGGGATATTGGCTACATTACGGCCATTGAGCCGGAAGGAGGCACCATTACAGTTTTGTTTGATGATGAAAAAAAGGTTACGTACCAAGACCAGCAGCGGGAAGCCCTGGAATTAGCCTACTGCATATCGGTACATAAAAGCCAGGGCAGCGAATTTCCGGCAGTGGTGCTGCCTGTGGTAGGGGGGCCGCCCATGCTCTTAACCCGAAACCTTTTTTACACCGCCATTACCAGGGCTAAAAAGTTGGTGGTCATGGTGGGCAAGGAGGAAGCCATTGGTGCCATGGTTAAAAACAATCATGTTTCTAAACGCTATACCTCCCTTTGCCAGCGGTTAATGGAAATGGTAGGGGATTACGACCCCTTTGCTCAAACCGAGTAAGGAAAAAATACCCATAAGAGGTCTGCGGCAAGGAGGGAGGATATGAAAATAAACCGGATAAAAGAAAAGATGCTCGACCTGGTTTTTCCTCCCTTTGCCTGCTGCCTTGGCTGCGGCGACAAACGGCTGACGGACCAAAGGGACCACCTTTGCCTTGACTGCCGAAAAGCCTTATCTAAAAACAATCAGGGGCAAAGAAGTCTCAGCCTTTTTTATATTGACAGGTGCATTATTCCTTTTAGCTATCAGGGGGTGGCAAAAACCCTGGTTCACAATTTAAAATACCAGCAAATCAAAGCCAGTGCAGCCCCTTTGGTACAAGCCATGGCCCAGGCCATGGGGGAGGAGCAGATAGACGGGATGATGCCCGTGCCTCTTTACAAAAAACGTCAACGCCAGCGGGGTTTTAACCAAGCCATGGTTTTATGCCGGGGCCTGGGTGAGTTAAAAGCCATTCCCTTAATTGAAGAAGGTCTGGTGCGTACCAGAAACACGGCCCAGCAGGCAAAGCTGAACAAGGAGGAAAGGAAGAAGAACGTAGAGGGAGCCTTTGAAGGGATAGTGGATTTTACGGGCAAAAACATTCTTTTAGTGGATGACGTGCTTACCACCGGGGCTACGGCCTCAGCTTGTGCCAAGGCTTTAAAAAAGGCAGGGGCCAGTAAGGTATATTTAATCACGGCGGCCTATGCACCCCTTGTGACCAGCAATAAAAATCAGCAGGATTAAAACAGCTCCCCCTTAAAACCTTATTGAATTTTTAAAAGATGGTGCTATATTTTTATACTATAAAAGAAGAAAGCCCCTAAAAAACGTAGAGCCTGAAATAAAGTTAAAAAACAAACCCCTTCTTTTTAAGAGAAGCAAGGCATTTTCCTGTCGAGTCGGGCCTCTGATCCCCTGCTGGACTAGCACAGGATTTTTTATTCACAAAGGATTGCTTTATCTTCTTAAAATCAAAAGGAGGAGGGCTCCGGGCTTTTAAGAGCTTGTATAAAAAGCTTTTTTTCTTCTTCGTTTTTAAAGGCGGCTAAGGGTATCATCAAGGCACTTTCATCGCCGGTATATAAATACAGGCGAAGACCGTCTTCCTTAATGGCCCGAATTTGTTCAAAGGCATATTCTTTTGTTTGGTTAAGACCCGTAAGGCTAAGGGCTTTTGGTAAAAGGACTAAGGTTTGATTCCCCAAGGCGGGGGTGTACTGGCCTGTTTTTATTTTACCTTGAAGCCTAAAGGGAATGAACCATTTATAAAACAAAGGTGCCAAAAAAAACCACACAACCATTACAGCAGCGGCAACCAAAAGCCCTGACTGGGTGGGCACCTTAAAAACATAGAGCATAATTACCAGCACAAAGGCCATCACCCAAATGCCTACACGGCTGGTTTTTTGTTTGCTGTTTGCATCATTTTGGTGGTGAAACAGGGCAAAAGCCAAATAGTCTTCCTGAGTGAGGGTATAATGTAGTTCCATAAAGGACCTCCTAAAGTGAGTGCATATAAAGGGGTGTTCTTGTAAAGACATTTTCAGCCATTGCCTTGGCCATTAAACATGCAGCTAGGGAGAAGAAGAAATATACAACTTATCATTACGAAGAGACTCGGCATGGGGAGGGGCCCTGCTGGGCTTTTTCAAGGTAAACCAGGTCATCAGCCCTTAGGGTATAATGAAACTTCATT